>JAYSVM010000220.1:0-9421 GCA_043718495.1 Oscillatoriales bacterium
TCTGGACAGAGACTTAAATGGCGCTTTCAATATTTTATTGAAAGCTTTGAGAGATACCTCCTTGACAGGAGAGCTTGCAGCTTTTTCTGTCTTGCCATACACGGTAGCGTCAGGCTTAGTCCTGGATTTACCGGGTTAAATGTATCTGTACTTAAGTATACAGCAGATTCCACGTTTATGAAGTAAACCGGGCGATCGGATCCCCGCCGTAGGGACACGGCATTGCCGTGTCCCTACCTCTACTTCGCTTAAGTCTTGATTTGCTTGCCAAAGATAGTTAGAATTTGTCATGGGATTTTGAATCTAGCGGTGATCATTGTAATTCTTAAGGTTCGGCGCAACATCCATGACAACAGATATATTCGGCTTGATTCCATTGTTCACCCTGGGAATTTTGTTTCTCATATTTCAGGAAATAGATAAGTGTTGGCGCAGTGCTATTTTATCCGCAGCAATTGTTTGGGGAGTTATTATTGCTTTATCTACGGAAATTTTGAGTTTATTTAGGTTGTTGACTTTTGAATGGGTGTTTGGGCTGTGGTTGGTAGTAAATATTTTGGGATTGATTATTTATCTAAAATTCAGAAGTATCAAGCCAATTTTTGATAAGAATCAAGATGATAAGTTTCCTAGTTTATTAGTAAGTTTGCTAGGCGGTGTATTATTTATTTTTGCTGCGATTGGTTTAATTGCTATAGTTTCACCGCCTAACAATTGGGACTCGATGACTTATCACATGAGTCGGGTTGTTCACTGGATCCAAAATCGCAGTGTTGGACATTATCCAACTTCTTACGTGCCGCAACTATACCACCCGCCTGGGGCTGAGTTTGCGATTATGCACTTTCAGATTATCACCGGGGGCGATCGCTTTGCGAATCTGATCCAGTGGTTGAGTATGGTGGGAAGTGCGATCGCAGTTTCTCTAATTGCTAAGCAACTGGGCGCAAATCAGCGCGGTCAAGTTTTTGCTGCTGTTTTTGCTGCGACTTTACCGATGGGTATCCTCCAAGCTTCTAGCACTCAAAACGATTATGCTGTATGTTTCTGGGTAGTTTGTTTTGTCTCCTGCGGTTTAGCAGGACTTTCAGCAGGAATCACGGGATTTAATACTTTCAAAATTGGGGCGAGTTTGGGTCTAGCTCTCTTGACAAAAACCACAGCTTACATATTTGCACTGCCTTTTATTATCTGGTTTATCATAGTAGGAATTAAGCGATATCACCAAAAAATGTTGCCACCCATTTTGATGATAGCCACTGTAACTCTGATCCTGAATGTCGGTCATTTGTGGAGAAACTACGATTTGTTTGGATATGCGATCGGCGCACCTCAAACTTTTACTAAAGAATACAAAATAGAAATATTTACACTCCCAACTTTTTTGTCAAATATAATTAGAAATTTAGTCATGCACACCGGCACAAGCATTTCCAAAATTAATGGTTTAATTGTGGCGGTTGTTAACTTGCTACACAAAATATTAGGTATTCTTCCAAATGACCCGCGAGTCACTTGGCCCCCAGGACAAGTATATGCTCTAACTACACCTTCATTTAATGAAAATAATGCTACCAATCCCATCCACTTTGGGCTAATATTTGCCACTATTATACTTATTTGCAATCAAAAAAAGTTGAAAATACTAAAAATAGTAATAGTTTATTTAACGGCTACAATCAGTACATTTTTACTACTTTGCCTGCTTCTAAAACTCCAGCCTTGGCACAGCCGTCATCACATGACAACTTTTGTACTATTTGCACCGCTGTTTGGATTGACATTTTCCCAGTTATCTAATTATAAAATAGCAAATTATATTATATCAATTCTAATTTTTATGTCGCTACCTTGGGTTTTTCATAACAAATTTAGACCCCTGATTGGAGAAGCTAACATTTTTAATAGCAGCAGAAATGAGCTTTACTTTACAAGTCGCCCGAAAATCGAGTTTCCTTACGAGCAAGCAGTGGATTTTGTCAAATCTCAAAACTGCACAAATATAGGACTATCATTTTGGAGTAAAAATGCCTGGGAATATCCGTTGTGGGTACTTTTTCAAGAACCGGGAAAACCAGCACCTCGCATTGAACATATCTCTACTATCGATCCTGTAGTCGAGCAAAAATTAAATTCCGAACCTTATAAGAGCTTTACTCCTTGTGCGATAATTTACCAGTCTACAAAAAATGATGACAAACAAGGAAAAGAAATGGTTGTTAAAAATGAAACTTATGTACAAAAGTTTTCCTTTGAACCCCTCAGCGTGTTTATCAAAAAATAGAGCTTTGATTTAGCAGTTACAAACCACCACTAAAATATTACTTATGATCGACAGCACACCGAAATATTCCTTTGTTATTCCTGTTTATAATGAAGAAGAAACTCTAGTTGAACTTTACCGACGAATTAGTGCGGTGATGGCTCGTATGGATGGGCCAGTAGAGTTGATTTTAATCAATGATGGCAGTCGCGATCGCACTCTGGAGCTCCTACGAGAATTGCACGAACAAGATTCACGCATTTGTTACCTCAGTTTTGCCCGCAACTTCGGACACCAAATAGCTGTAACTGCTGGTTTAAACTTTTCTACAGGTAAAATTGTAGTAGTGATGGACGGCGATTTGCAAGACCCGCCAGAGTTGATTATAGACATGGTAGAACAGTGGCGACAGGGTTATCAAGTTGTTTATGCTCAACGCACTCAACGCCGTCAAGAAGGTTGGTTTAAGCGGTTGCCAGCTTATATGTATTATCGCATTTTGCGCCATCTTGCGGATGTTGATATTCCCATAGATACGGGAGATTTTTGTTTGATGGATCGCTGTGTGGTGGATATACTAAACGCGATGCCAGAACGGAATCGTTACATTCGGGGACTGCGGGCTTGGATTGGTTTTAAGCAAACGGCGGTTAAGTTTGAACGAGATCCACGTTTTGCTGGTGAGGTCAAGTATACATTTAGAAAATCTTTAAGTTTGGCAATGAATGGTTTAGTATCTTTTTCAAAGGTTCCTCTCCGACTTTCGATTTATCTGGGATTATTTGCTGCATTTGTATCTGTGTTAATGGCTTTTTTGATTTTGTATTGGCGGATATTTTATCCAAGTTCGGCATTAACTGGTTTGACAATTGTGATGATGGCGGTTTTCTTTTTGGGTGCGGTGCAGTTGGTGAGTATTGGAATTTTGGGTCAGTATGTGGGACGGATTTATGAGGAGGTGAAGGGCAGGCCACTTTATACTTTGGCAGAGGTTGTCGGTTTTGCCGATCGCAATCGATAGTAAAAAAATTGGCAATGCTGACGCGCGATCGCAATACAATGCCAGTAAAAAGCATAGCACCCGCCCTTGAGCTGTCTTTGGGAAGTCGTCATACCTGATTGTGGTCACCATTACTATCCACGACAGCAAAGCGCTATAGTGAGTAGTCAGTAGACAACCAGCGAAATAGTTTTAATTGTGAAAAAACCTTATAACTGGAATAGCCTTATAAATTCATTGGGTGATTGTAATAGCCCGTATGCTTATATAGTAGCTTATTATCTTTCAAGATTTGATAGAGATGCTTATCAGAAATTGGGATTTGGTAATATGAGTGAGACCCATGAAAAAATAGGCTTCATACTTGGAATTCCCTTTAATACAATCAAAAATTTTAGAGATGCTTTTGATCCTTATCATGAAAATAGGCGTAGAGGCTGGTGGCAGAGAGATTTATGGCATTTTGAGAAAGAAATTTATGAAGGATTTAAAGACTATTCTGAAGAGGAACTGTATGTTTTAGTTCGCAAAATTTTAACCACACCAAAACTAGATTTTGAAGAGCTGTTCTATTCTTTTACTGTATCAGAGGATATGTTGTCATTTGATGATAAAGTAGGAGAAGTAGAGGAAATTAAAACTTTTCAAGAAGGTTCTATTCGTCAAATAAAAACTAATATTTACAAAAGGAATAATCAAGCTCGTAAAAAATGTATTGAATATTATGGGCTAAATTGTTGTGTTTGTAGATTTAACTTTGAAAAAGTTTTTGGAGAAATAGGTAAAGGTTTTATTCATGTTCATCATATAATTCCTTTATCTGAAATCAATCAAGAATATGAAGTTAATCCAATTCAAGATTTACGTCCAGTATGTCCTAACTGTCATGCAATGATTCATTGTAAATATCCTCCATTTACTATTGAACAAATTAAAGATTTTCTTAGTAGGAACTAACTTCATGGATATGTTACTAGGAGTTACGCATTGACAAAATAACAAAATAGTGGATTTATAAATATAGGTAGTCTATTTTCTAGGTATCGGACAATCAGAGAAATCACTAAACCATCCACCGCGCAATGCAATCTAGACCTATACACCTTATTTTTACTGTCAGAGCCAAAGTTTGGAGGTTGTAGCAGGTTATCAGAAATATTGGGAGACGTTTCACATGATAGTATTGTAGGGTGCGTCAGCCCGCAGCGTTTCCCTTACCGATGGAAGTGATCGAGCTGACGCACCCGGAGGGCTTACTTAAAGTAGTTTTGCATTTGAATGACTAAGTATATCCATACTTTTTGATAAACCAAGTTTTGACAAATTGAGTCAATACGCAATAGCAAGTCAGGATTGCAGCTAACCAGACAAAATAAACGGCTGGTAAGGGGACAAATCCTAAACTATGTGCGATCGGCGAAAATGGCAAATACATTCCAACCGCCATCACAGTAGCAGTAATCAACAGCATCGGTAAAGAAGCACGACTCTGGAAAAAAGGAATCTTAGCCGTGCGAATGACATGGACAATCAGCGTTTGAGTCATCAAACTTTCCACAAACCAACCCGTTTGGAACAAAGCTTGATGGTCTACAGAAGTCGCCCCAAATACAAACCACATCAAGGCATAGGTGCAATAGTCAAAAATCGAGCTAATCGGGCCGATGAACATCATAAATCTGCGGATATTATCAATTTTCCACTTCGGGGGGTTAACCAAATCTTCTCGATCCACATGATCGAAGGGGATACCCGTTTGCGAAAAGTCGTAGAGGAGATTATTGATCAATATCTGCACTGGCTGCATCGGTAAAAATGGCAGAATTGCACTCGCACCTAAGACACTAAACATATTACCAAAGTTAGAACTCGTACCCATTCTGATATATTTGATAATATTAGCAAAAGTCTTGCGACCTTCGATTACCCCAGACTCCAGGACTAACAAGTTTTTTTCTAACAAAATGATGTCTGCCGACTCTTTGGCAATATCAACTGCCGTATCAACTGAAATGCCCACATCTGCCTCCCGCAAAGCCGCTGCATCATTGATACCATCTCCCATGTATCCCACCACGTTGCCTGCTTTTCGTAGCACCTGAATAACTTTTGCTTTTTGGGTTGGAGAGAATTTGGCAAAGATGGTTGTGGTTGCAGCAGATGCAGCTAATTCATCATCCGATAAAGATTCAATATCGCTACCTAATAAGACGTGGTGGACAGGCAAACCAACATCTTTGCAGATTTTACGAGTAATGATTTCATTATCCCCGGTTAAAATTTTCACATCGACTCCATTGCGCTTGAGAGCTTTAATCGCTTGGGAAGCTGACTCTTTGGGCGGATCTAGAAACGCAATGTTGCCCAACAAAACTAAATTACTCTCATCGGCAATGGCATAATGCGATTGCTCCGGTGGCATAACTTTGTAGGCCACCGCGATTACTCGTAACCCCTCAGAGTTGAGCTTTTGTTGTAAATCCGCAACCTTGGTATGAACTGATTCATCCATTGGCAAAACCTGGTCATTGACTTTGAGTTGGGTGCAGGCTTTTAGAACTTCTTCAACTGCACCTTTGCAAATCAGCACATGATCTTTTCCCATTTCTTCGACGACGACAGACATCCGACGACGCACAAAATCAAACGGAATCTCATCGAATTTCTGGTAGTTTTTCTCAATATCTAAAGATTTAAGCTCTTGATCGCGATCGAGAACCGCGACATCCAATAAATTTTTTAAGCCAGTCTGGTAAAAGCTATTAAGATAAGCATATTTTAGTACATCTAAACTATCTTGACCGTAGGGATCTAAATGCCTCTGCAAGACAATTTTGTCTTGAGTCAGAGTACCTGTTTTATCAGTACACAAAATATTCATAGAACCAAAATCTTGAATCGCATCAATATTTTTGACAATTACCTTTTTCTCGGACATTGTAATCGCCCCCTTCGCCAAATTTGCCGTCACAATCACGGGCAACATTTCTGGAGCAAGTCCCACAGCAACCGATAATGCAAATGTGAATGCCTCAACCCAATTGTGTTTAAATATCCCATTAATCAAAAAGACCAGTGGAGCCATGATCATCATAAAGCGCAATAGCAGCATAGTTACGCCATTCACACCTTTGTCAAAGCTAGTTCGTGGTTTGCGCCCACTCACGGTTTTAGCCAACGATGCCAGATAAGTATGACTACCAGTTTGTGCGACAACGGCTGTTCCAGAACCACTGACTACCGATGTCCCCATGAAACAAAGATTGACTAACTCCAGTGGGTTTTTTTCCTTATTATCGGGAAGATTAACGTGTTTTTCAGCGGGTAGAGACTCCCCGGTAAGAGTTGACTGACTGAGGAATAAATCCTTGGCAGCAATCAGCCTGACATCGGCGGGAATCATATCTCCGGCTGACAGAAAGATGATATCACCAAGCACCAACAGCTTCACGGCAATTTCTTTTCCGGCTGTGATTCCCTTCTCTTCTTTAGGTACAGCATCTTTAGTGGCATCCTGGCGATTTACCGTTGCCGTGGCGCTGACCATTTCCCGCAGCTTTTCGGCGGCTTTGCTCGACTTAAATTCTTGTGAAAAGCGCAGCAACCCACCGAAAATCACCATAGTAGAAATGATGAAGGCGGCTGTCGGACTTCCTGTTAACAGCGAAATTACCGCTAAAGCAATCAGTAAAAGCGAGAGGGGATTAGTTACCGTTTTCAGTAGTTGGACATACCAGGCGATCGGTTTTTCGCGGGCGATTTCATTCAGTCCAGATTTGCTTAGCCTGCGCTTAGCTTCAGTCTCAGTCAGCCCGTCCAAAGAAGTGTCGAATAAGTGCAGAACTCCATCGATATCACGTTGAGCGATATCGATCAGCGCTTTGGATGAATCTGATGAATCTACAGAGTGGTTAGAGTCGGTTTTAGGCTTTTTGGATGAATTGGGAGTCTTGTTTAACGTCTTCATCAAATACCTTTTTATTGTTAAATCGACTTGAGTTCAACGGGTTGATTTATAGTAGATTTTAAGTAACCGGAAACGATATCAGGAAACGGCAGAAACGATATTAGGAAACGGCAGTGCCGTGTCCCTACGCCAGATTAATTGTAGGGACACGGCACTGCCGTTTCTTCTGTGTCATTCCGGCTTCTCTGTAATTCCCGCAGCGACTTTTGCCTCTAGTCTGCTAGAAATAGCTAACAAGGTTGGTTTTTGCGTTTCCATCCTTGCCATTGCTAAGAAGATTGTCGTAGCAGGTTTTAAATTGTCAAGAATTTGTTTGGTGAAGTCGTCAATTTTAGTAATCACGATTCGTCCTCTACTATGTTGAGCTTCTGGGACTTTTAAATCTTAAATTTTCGACGAAATTAGAGCAACAAGCGCAATCAAACCTAATGCTCGACGAAAGTAATTAACGCCTTGAAATAATTCTTCCCAAGCCCAAGTAAACAAGGCTCCAAAACCTACTAGATCTAATGCCAAATTAATTGTACCTGTTGTCACAACCAGCTTTAATAAGCTAGCTGAAATTCCGACAATCAACGGTAGATTTGGTGGCTGAGCTATGACAATGTTGCCTTCGCTGTCCCGGAATGTGCGATCGAACAATGTATCTTCTCTAATTTCCATGAATTTATACTCTATAGGTTGCTTGATGATTTGAGGTAGCTCCAAAAACGCGGAGACTTGGGGAATAGTCGATTTGATTATTGGGATTTACTCAAATGATTTGCGCTGTTTTGGCTGCTTATCGCTACTCGGCAAAGTGTTGTCGAATCTTCGCGGCGATCTGATTATCCGTCATCTTGTCAACTGTCTCAATACCTACGATGCGTCTACCGAGGTTATTTGATTCAAGACGTTTTTTCAATTCATCCTTTGCCTCACCAGGGCCAAATATCAGAATAGACTCTGCATCATGAATAGATGCAATCACCTCATCGTAGTAAGTATTGAGTTCTCCCGTAAAATATCTTTGCCGACTATTATCTGCGGGTACTTGAGATGATTCATAGCTACCCTTAAGCGGTGAATCACCAGAACGCCGAAGCTGTTTTTCTACATCCGATACTATCTCCTTCTTCTCTTCCCCTTTCTCCGTAATAGTCAGGATGCTAGCCTTCCGATGGTCAATCCACAGCCCTGTTTTTGTTGTCATTGGAGCTCCTTTGTTCGCTATTATTTGAGACTTATAGTTTTTACTAAGCCACAAGATAAATGTAATTTTGTTATTAGCTTACCCTTTAAAATTGGCGAAAGTATTCTTCTTAAGGCATAGTTTTTATGAAGGCTCGGAATGCTGAAGGCAAATCAATTTGCGGCGTGGTAAAAGCTACCGTTTTTTGACCTTTCCCAAACCCTCCACAGACTCCCGGACTTGAGGAGAACCGACATACTCGATCGCCCCCACGCCGGATACAGATGCGTTCAACTGCTCGCTCACATTGACTACAGCGCTCCCCACGCCACTGTTCCGAACAGTAGCCTGCTTAGTCTTGAACTCCTCGCCCTGGAAGCCTCCGACCCCGGAAAGGGTCAGATCGAGCACATCGGCGCTGCCGGCGATCGTCATGCTACCCACTCCATCCAAAGAAACCGACAACCGCTTGCCTTGAATACCCTTTGCCTCAATACTGCCGACACCGTTCAGGTTCAAGCCCTCTAAGCTTTTGACTTGCACGACGAACTCAATGGGCTTGGTTGGATTGATGGCGGCATCATTCACGGTGCCGAGATACAAAGTGCGATCGACCACGCGACCCTCCAATATGGGCAGGAGGTTGTCCTCGGCGCTGATTGTGAGGGACTCTTTTCCCGTCTGCTGTACCTTGACCCGACCCACAGATTTAAAGGAAATCGATGAGAATCCAGCTACTTCTCGGTATGCAGTTTTGACGATTCCAGAGCCTCTAACTCCGTTATTGCCAATGTTGAAATAGCAGCCTGAGAATATGCTTAAAGCTACCAAACACGCTAGCAACCAGTATCTTTTCGTTTTCATTGTTTTGTCTCCATTGGTTTAAAGTTATATCAATTCCGGCTGTGCCGGAATGATAGAGGAGACGGCAGTGCCGTTGTTATTTATATCAATTCCGGCTGTGCCGGAATGATAGAGGAGACGGCAGTGCCGTGTCCCTACAATGTTATTTTGGGTAGG
>JAYSVM010000023.1:0-64259 GCA_043718495.1 Oscillatoriales bacterium
GACTTAGGTGAAAAATGGTTTAATTCGTTATTGGTATGAGTAAGGTGCGCAGTGCACACCCTACAGATAGTATGCCTGCATAATTCCTATTATTCTAAGTCTCGATCGTCTTGAATTATGAAAAAACCATTGAAGACCAATATAATTTTTTTTCAAAAAGTGTTGCTGCTAATTATCGGATTGTCAATAAATTTGATGGCTTTTTTGATTATAGATTTTATTTTCCAAAACGGTTTTGCTGCGCTATTCAATTTTGCAACTATATATCCTTTGTTGGGTGTTCCTGTTTTTGTCAGTACGGTGATAGGTTTGTGCACTGTAGTTATTGGTCTGTTGAATAAGGACTAAAGTCCTTACTACAAACGAGTTTTTTGAAATCAATTAAAATGTGGCACGGGCGTCTAGCCCGTGTCATCTAAGCTTAAAAGATTAACCTTTTTGCGCCCAACTTTTCGCCCAATTCAAGTTTTGCATCACTTCTTTCAATGTCGCAGCTTCCGAATACAAGCGCAAAACTGGTTCAGTGCCGCTAAACCGAATTAACAGCCAACTTCCGTCAGCTAAACGGAATTTGTATCCGTCAACTTTGTTGCAATCTACAACTGCTTTGCCGGCGATTTCTGTTAAAGGTTGATCTTCCAACAGCGACAGCAAACGCGATCGCTCGTTCATATTTGCTAAGTGCAAGTCGATTCTGTCGTAAGCTGATGTAAAATTAGTCTCTGTTTGCAGTCGGCTATAGATTTCGCTCAAATCTTCGCCGGATTTGACAACGGCTTCTAGCAAATACAGCGCTGACAACAAAGCATCTCGTTCGGGAATGTGCGTGCCGTAGCCGATTCCGCCCGATTCTTCGCCACCGACTAAGACTTGAGTGGTTAACATTCGATCGGCAATATACTTGTAACCGATCGGCGTTTCAAATAAAGGCAAGTCATACAGTTGGGCAATTTTGGGCATAATGTCAGAACCGCTGACGGTTTTAATCACTTCCCCAGTAAACCCACGCCGTTTTGCTAAGTGTTCGATTAAGATGGGAACTAAGATTTGAGAACTGAGGAAATTGCCTTGGGAGTCAACAGCAGCAATGCGATCGCTATCTCCGTCAAACACAAACCCGATCGACAAACCAGAGCTTTTTCGCTGGTGAGTTCGCATCACCCGGAACAACTGCGACAGGTAGCGCGGCAAGGGTTCGGGAGCACCGCCACCAAACAACGGATCGCGATCGCTATTGACTTCGTGCACCGGAACTTCTAAAATTTGTGCCAATCCTCCCGCAGCCGCACCGTGCATTACATCTACAAATACTGTAATTTTGTTAGAGGCGATCGCACTTTTAATCGCATCAATATCCACCATTGCCCGCAACGTTGTGCAATAAGCCGGCCAAGGATTGAAACTCTCCAATTTGCCGGGAGTTGCTGAAATTGGTGCTGGATTTTCGAGTTTTGCTTCTATCTGTTGAGTCACTTCCGGCGAAACTGAACCTCCAAATCCGCCCTTGACTTTTAACCCTAAATATGCACCGGGATTGTGGCTGGCCGTCAGGACGATCGCGCCCAAAGCATTTAATTGTTTCGCAGCTAAACTAAAAGCCGGAGTCGGAGCGTAAGAATCGCTCAGCAACACGTCAAATCCTGCACTCTGGACTGCCTTAGCCGCTGCGAGGGCAAATTCTTCAGCCAAAAATCGGCGATCGTAACCGACGATTACAGTACCGCTGGTGGCATCATTGCCACCAGTTTGTCCCAGAACTTGTGCTGCTAGAGGAGCTACTAACGCCACGCGATCGAATGTAAAATCGTCAGCAATAATGCCGCGCCAGCCATCTGTACCGAATTTAATAGGATTCATTAGTCACAAGCCATAAGTCACCCGTCCATTTTAAGGGCTGAACGGGCGATCGTCACTAGAAACTGATAACTGTTGACTACTGACTGTCATTAGCCTTGCTTGATAGATTATGTTGGGTTTCGTCCCTCAACCCAACCTACTAATTACTACTAATTACTAGCCACCAGCCAAAAAGTGATTGACTAATGACTGATGACTAATGACTAATGACTAATGACTAAAAGAATGCCGGTTGATGGCGGATCAAATTTAGGAATTCTTCGCGAGTTTTTTGTTCCTCTTGAAACACTCCCAACATCGCACTCGTCACCGTCCAAGCACCGGGTTTTTGTACGCCACGCATCGTCATACACATATGACTAGCTTCCATCACCACAGCTACTCCTCTCGGTTCCAAGATTGTCTGAACTGCTTCAGCAACTTGGCGAGTCAAACGTTCCTGCACCTGCAACCGTCGGCTGTACATTTCGACAATTCTGGCTAATTTACTCAGTCCCACTACTTTTTGATTGGGGATGTAAGCGACATGAATTCGTCCCATAAATGGCAGCATATGGTGCTCGCACATACTGAATACGCTGATGTCTCGTACCAACACCATCTCATTGTGACCTTCGTCAAAAATAGCACCGTTGAGGAGTTCTTCTAGAGATTGACTGTAGCCACTGGTCAGAAACCGCATCGCTTCTGCTACCCGCTTCGGGGTTTTGAGCAATCCTTCGCGTTCGGGGTTTTCTCCGATTCCTAGCAGCATCGTCCGCACTGCTTCCATCATTTCCTCCTGACCTACTTCTGAGGGTATGCACACGTTGGATTCCTCACCGTTGGAGGAATTACGGTCTGGTCGAGTGGTGATATTGGGCAAGTTTTTGTCTGTGGTTTCTAAAAGTTTCATGCTGTCAGTCGAGAGTGTGTTCGAGCCATTGGAACCGTTGTTTGATGCAATTGTCATAATAATTTCGTGTGAGGGTCGATCGATTTTGGATTTTCGATTGATAGAGATTCAAAGATTGTTGAATTCTGAAAAAAACTCAGTTTTTCACAATCTCAAGTTCACAAAACTCCAGCGTTGGACATGAGGGTGATTTCTTCAATTACTGCACTTGCGGGCAACTGAACTGCGTGCAGAATTGATTCGGCGACGATTTCTGGAGTTAACATAGCAGTGCGATCGAAGTCGGCTTGGACGGTTTCTGTGTCCCACATGGGCGTGTTGACAGAACCTGGACAGATGGCTGTTACGCGAATTCCGCGAGCCCGTTCTTCTGTCGCTACAGCCTTAGACAAAGCCATGAGACCGAATTTGCTGACGCAGTAGAGTCCCCAATTTGGGAAGACTTGGCTGCCGGCGATAGAGGAAACGTTGATGATGATTCCTGATTTGCGATCGCGCATTCCCGGCAAAATTCCTTGAATACACTGCCAGACGCTAGTCAAGTTTAGGTCTAAAACTCGCTGCCAGTCGGCTAGAGGTGTTTCTGTCAAAGGGCCCGTGTAGCCCATCCCAGCACTGTTGACGAGGATATCTATTGGCCCGAATTGAGCTGCGATCGCGCTAATGCTACTTTGCACTTGCTCAATTTTCGACAAGTCTAACGGATAAGCTTCGGCTTTTACCCCGACGGCTCTAGCTGCGGCGGCAATGGCTGCTAAGTTTTCCGACTCTCGACTCACTAAAGCCAGGTTTATGCCGGCTTTTGCAAACGCTAGAGCCGTCGCTTTCCCAATACCGCTGCTCGCTCCGGTAATCAGAGCCTGCTTTGTTGTCGGATAGTTCATAAAAAAAACTCGGTATGGGGAAACTCAGTTTTTGAAAGAGCCCATGAGAACAGTTATTTCTGAGATAAACATTAAGAACTGTTAAGCAGGTGTCACCTGAAAAATTATAACACTGCTGACTGCTTCGCAGAATTATCAGTTGGAATTGGTAACTCTGAATCGATCGCATCAAGCCGAAATTTCTGTGAATACACCAATGTCGCGGAACTTTTGATACCGCATTTGACGACGCTGCTGGCTGGTGAGCCCACTCAGTTCTGCTAAATTTTCCAACAAAGCTTTTTTGAGCATGGACGCAGCCTTGAGGGGGTTGGAGTGAGCACCACCAACTGGTTCTGGTACTATTTGATCTAGAACGCCCAGGTTTTTCAAATCCCAAGAAGTAATTTTCAGAGCTTCTGCTGCCAAGTTAGCTTTCCCAGCATCTTTCCAGAGGATAGCCGCGCAAGCTTCGGGGGTAGCAACGGTGTAGACAGAATGCTCCAGCATCAGCAATCGATCGCCCACACCAATGCCCAAAGCGCCACCGGAACCGCCTTCGCCGATGACGGTACAGATGACTGGAACATCCAGGCGAAACATTTCTCGGAGGTTGCAGGCGATCGCCTCTCCTTGTCCAAACTGTTCGGCTTCTAAGCCCGCCCAAGCCCCCGGAGTGTCAATAAACGTGAAAATTGGCATACTGAAGCGATCGGCGTGTTCCATCAATCGCAGCGCCTTCCGGTAGCCACCAGGAGCAGCCATGCCAAAATTGCGGGCAATATTGTCCTTCGTGTCACGGCCTTTTTGGTGGCCAATAATCACCGTAGGAAGCCCATCTATGCGCGCAATTCCGCCAACCAGAGCCGGGTCGTCTCCACCACGGCGATCGCCATGAAGCTCGATCCACTCATCGCTAATTGCCTGAATGTAATCAAGGGTACTAGGGCGACGCGGATGACGGGCCAGTTGCAGCCTTTGCATCGGAGAGAGGCTGCCAAAAATCTCTTGTCTCAGTTGAGCTGAACGCGCTTCGAGTTTACGAATTTCGTCAGAAACATCAACACCGTTTTCTGCTGCGAGTTGGCGAATCTGATGAATTCGCCCTTCGAGTTCTGCCAGGGGCTTTTCAAAATCTAAGAGTAGTGGTTTACGGTCTGGGTTGGGCACGCTGAAAATTTCTATAAGGTTTTGTCAGGTTTGGTCGATCGACTCTTTAGAGATCCTACCGCGTGGGGAATGGTTTTGAGTTTTGAGTTTTGAGTTTTATTCTGGCGAACACTTGCAAGAGCTTTTTCAGAAAGTCCTGAACATGATCCGTCAGTACAAGCCTGCGGAGGTATTTGCCACCGCTAAAAATGCCCTCACCCCTCAGCTTCGATCCATCGCTTTTGCGATCGCCGCAGATTTGGTTGTCGGGAGCGCTCTCAACTCGCACGTCGCCCGGTGCGTAGCATATTATAGCTTGCATTTAATACACTCCTGTTATTTCAATGTCCGATCCTAAGTTGCCTTTGCCACAGATAGAGTATCATACTGCTTGAAAGGAACTAAGCCCTATGGATTTACCCTACATGAAACACTCCCAAACAGAAGAACAGCTCTTCAAATTGGAGAGGACATCAATAGGCAATTAGAAGGTTGCTCAATAGCACTAAAAATCTGTTTACCCTTGAACTTGTATGACTTGTATTCAATGGCAAACTCTTCACTAAACCCAAGGTTCCGAAATATGTGCTGAGAACCAACTCCGGCAGCCTCAGCAATAGCAATTTCAAAGTTATGGTGTTTAGCTAAGTTCATGTTTTCTCTCACTAAGGTTTTGGCTATATGTCTGTTAGTGTATTTCTTTTGGACTCCCAGCATAAAAATATGGAGCACTTGTCCGGCTTTAAACGAATGACAGCTTCGATAATTTTCTTCTAGTTCTGAAATTAAAGAAAAAACTGCTTCCAACTTATTATCAATACCCTCTAAAAAGTCAGGAGAGCTTGTCATAAAATCTTCAGAAATAATGAACCCCACTATCTCTCCTGTTTTCTGATCTTTAGCAATTAGCGAGATTTCTTCATCTGCTGCTTTCTGACAAACAGATACAGCCAACTGAGAAAACTCATTAAAGGAAATTTTTAGGGCTTTGGCGATCGGCTCAAAACTTGAAAAAACCTGGGAGATACAAGTAGCAGTCTCTTCGATATCACTACGCTGCATCGTTTGGAACAAGATTTCGTTGTTTTTATCAATAAAATTCATAGATGATGCCAAAAATGCTCTTTTTTCTAAGAAAATCTCAGGAATTGGTTGTTGCTAGTGTTTCGATCGTCTCGGAGTGAAATAGGAGTTTGCCCTGACAGGGAGCTAAAGTCTGGGAGAAAAACTGTTTACAGCGATTGTGTTCATCCGCAATCACCACCCGCGCAGAGTGTCCAGTGCGGAATACCTCAGCGCGATCGCATTCTTCATAGGCAGCAATAATCACAAAATCTCCAGGATCGCACAAATGAGCTGCTGCACCATTCAGACAAATGACACCACTTCCAGGCTCTCCTGGCAACACGTAGGTTGACAAGCGGTTGCCATTGCTAACATTCCAAATTTCCACCTCCTGCAAAGGCAAAATCCCCACCTTATCGATCAATTCAGTGTCAATAGTGACGCTGCCTACATAATTAACATTTGCATCAGTTACGCGCACTTGATGTAGCTTGGCGTGCATCAGTCTAATTCTAGCCATTATTTTTCTCCTGTATATTTCAATGGCATGATGGTTTTTCAAGGACTTTTTCAAACAGCACTGCTTCTTTATGAGGAGCAGGAACATTAGAAAAAACGCGCCTGTCCTCAAACTCAAAAGACTCATACTGCGCGGCATATCTTCGTTGATATTCCAACTCTTGAGCAATATAGCTTGTAACTGAATGGGTACAAGTTGTCACAGCCCGCTTGTAATTCAAACTTGCTGCAACTTCAAGTACCTTCTTTTCTAAAGCTAAGACAATAGTAGTACCTTCTACATCTGAAGACGTACCAGACATAAAGACATGGACAATCTCTCCTACTTTCACCTCCCCGTAACTTTTGAGATACATTTTATCTAGAGAATCGAAGAGCGCAAAAATTGGATTCAAGAACTCAGGTATCTCAAATTCACCCGCCAGAGAACTTGCAAAATCTTCACACAAACAAAATCCAATCACATTTCGCGAAAGTCGATGCAACGCCACGAAGGATAAACTCTCAGACAGGCTGTTCCTACAAATTTTTTCAGAAAACATATTAAAATCTTCTTTCTGAAGACCCAAGCTAACTCCCAAGGGTTCTCTTGAAGTGAATGATTCGCTGACTAATTCCACAGTCTGTTCTAAATATTGCTCCTCGAACGCAACGATTTCAAAATCATTCAAGCAGACTTCAACTACCAGAGATGGTTTTTCCTGTTTGCATTTGTCAAAAAGCTTTGCTAAAGATGCGAGGGACGACTCATGAACAAAGTTGGAAAGGGGAATGCGTACCCCAAATTCCTGCTTCAGTTTTTCTAGGAAAGACACAACAGACAAAGAATCTCCTCCCAGGTAAAAGAAATCATCGTCTCTGCTAACAGAAGAAACAAGAAACATATTCTGCCAAATGTCTGCTAGTAAATTTTCTGTTTCGGTTTGAGGCAGTTGTTCAGAATCAATGGCTCTGAACCTCCACCCACTCATCCCAGATAAAGCTTGGCGATCAACTTTACCATTAGGAGTCAGGGGCAGTTCATCTACAGCGATGAGCCTCGCTGGTACCATGTAATGGGGTAGCTCGGAGAGGGCGTACTGTTTCATTGCATCCACATTCACTGTAGAAGGAACAACAAACGCCACTAGCTGTTTTGTTTCCGGTGCTTCCTCGTTTTCTTGAACGATCACGGTGACATTGGAGATTTCTGTGTTGAACAGTGCCAAGACTTTTTCAATCTCCTCTAGTTCTACTCGAAATCCCCGAATTTTCACTTGATTGTCAACTCGACCGATATAATACAGTACGCCATTATTGTCTCTTGTTACTAAGTCTCCTGTTTTGAAGAGAATACCGTTGCCAGAAAATGGATTGAGAATGAATCGCGCTTTGGTTTCTTGAGGCTTTTTATGGTATCCCCGTGCTAGCACAGCACCTCCCGCCCACAATTCGCCTACTGCGTCTGGGGCAACTGGCTGTAAATTTTCATCTAAGATATGAATTTCGGCATTGAGGATGGGTTGACCGATCGGCACGTCGGGTTCTAAGTTTCCTATATCCCCAGCAAATTCAGCCCAGGTGATATCACCTGCTACCTCGGTACTTCCGTAGAGATTCAGCAAAATCCCGTGAGGCACGCTTGCTCTGAATTTCTCCAATAGATTTCGCGTCAGTCGCTCTCCGCTTACCGTCCAAATTTTAAGAGCCCGAAGGGATTCCCCCAAATCTGGGCGAGTGTTGAGCAGTGCCTGTAGCAAGGATGGCACGAGGATGATGCGAGTTACTTTGGCATCCTGAAGGAAGCCAATCATTTCTTGAAGATTGGCACTGGAGAAGTGGGGAAGAATAACGACTTTTACTCCTTTGAGCAATGCCCCAAAAATCTCCCAAACCGAGTCCACAAAGTTGAGGGTGGTTTTGTGGCAGCACACTGCGTCAGAGGTAAAAGGGTACTGATTCCACATCCAAATGCAGCGATTAACAGTCGCTCGGTGAATTCCACAAACGCCTTTAGGGATGCCGGTGCTGCCGGAGGTGTACAAAATGTACATTAAGGCATCGGGGGAAACGGCAATGTTTGGGTTGCTGCTTTCTTGTTGCAATAAAGATTCGTCATCTACCAGGAGAATCTGCCCTTCAAAAGGGGGAAAGGTATTCAGAAGAGATTTTTCTGTGATCAGGACTCCACAGCCAGAATCTTCAATAATGTACTGTTTTCTGGCTTCTGGGAAGTCTGGATCTACGGGGACATAAGCGCCACCTGCTTTTAAGATTCCCAGAATGGCGACTATTGCCAATGGTGATCGTCGCAAGCAGATTCCCACGGGGATGTCTAAGCCCACCCCAAGGGAGCGCAGCGCGTTTGCAAATTGGTTAGCTTGCTCGTTCACTGCTGAGTACGTGAGCTTTTTGTCTCCCATTACAAGAGCGATTTCCCCCCGAGTTTTGGACGCCTGTTCTTGGAAGAGATGGTGAATGCACAGGTTTGATAAACTATCCATCTTTGCTAATTAGGTTTCATTAATACTCTTGAATATGGACTTCATAAAGTAGATTTACATTAGTATATTGTTTGTTACCGAATCCAGTGTTTGCCAAATTCGGTCAATCCAATCTAGATGTTCCGGTTTCATCATACAAGACCGCAGACAGGTAATAGAATCCTGATCCCAATTGATACCTTCCCCAGTCTCTAAAAATAGTTGTTTTGGTAAATTAGCTAGAGCTAAGTGGAGATTTTCCTCTGCTGCCGCTTTGAAAATTTCCTTCGCCAGTCGTGAAGATTCACTCGCACTCTGAGATTTTACTACCCAAACAACGATGTCCAATTGTGGCGGGAAAGCTACTATAAATCGCGAATCATTTTGCAGTTTCTCAAAAAGAGTCACTGCTGCTTTTCGCGACTTACTCAAATAACCAGCAAACTCACCGCCTGGAATTAGAGGTAATAAGCGTTGAGTTGCCCAAAGCGCCACCGCCGATGAACCCGCTCTGGAACATTCCAAGCTAATTTCACCTAAATGCAGTTCCTCAGAACTAAAATAGGTGTAAGGTGAATCATGTTTATAAAGCTTTCCAACAGATGGGTCTTTGAAGAGAATACAACCACAGCCGTAAGGTTGGAGTCCATGTTTGTGTGGATCGACAACAATGGAATCAACTTGTTTGAGACAATCAAAAGCGGCTCTGGCTTCGGCATCAAGATTATCTACCAACATAAAGTAGCCCCCGTAGGCAGTATCTGCATGGATGCGGAACCCATATTCAGCCTGTAGTTCGAGAATCTCAGGTAGCGGATCGGTAGAACCCGTTGCTGTTGTTCCGATGCTAACAACAACCGTGCCAATATCATCTTCTTTCAGCAGTTGTTTCAGGGCTGCTACATCCATCCGGGCGCGACTGTCACAGCGAACAGATTTTTAATAGAAACAATCTCCAGTCCTACGATCAGTCATTAAAAAGTTACTGGTTATTGTCAGAAAAACCTTCCTAAATAACCAATAACCGCAACTAATCACATCAAAATGACAGTAAAGGTCGAAAACCGTGTTTAACGGAAATCTCACCAATCTGCTCCATCTTTTCCACCGTAATTTGATTCCGTCCCCAAGAAAAATTGGTGTACAACTTTTCAAATTCCAGCAGCATTGATTCAGCAAAACAAGCGAACAACTGTCTGCCCGGTACATCCATATTGACAATCTTCATGATTTTCCACTCAATATCGAGGGAATGTTCCACAATGCCACCATTGAGAACATAAATTTCGGGATGCTGAACCTGAGTTGCCAAATTTTTCGGATAGCCACCATCAATTAGCAAACAAGGTTGCTTCAATGTAGATGGGTCAATTTCTACCCCCTTTGGCATACTCGCTACCCAGACGACAATATCAGCTTGGGGTAGTGCCTCTTCCAAGCCCATAATTTTGCCTCGCCCTAATTCAGTTTGCAAATCTTGCAAACGTTCCTTATCACGGGCAATTAGCAACAATTCTGCTACATTAGTTTTGGCATTAAGCCAACGACATACAGCACTGCCGATATCGCCAGTAGCACCACAAACAGCTACAGTAGCCTTTGACAATTCAATCCCCAATTTGGGGGCAGCTTGTTCTACTTGGCGACAGAGAATGTAAGCCGTATGAGTATTGCCAGTGGTGAATCGCTCAAACTCCAACTTGAGATTGCGAATTTGCTTAATTTGCTGCAAGTTGAAAGTCTCAAAAATGATCGAAGAAAAGCCACCTAGAGCGGTGATATTAATCCCGTGCTTTTGAGCGTGTGCCATCGCATTAATAATTTTGCGAGTGGCTGCTTTGATCCGGCGAGTGGCTAGCATTTCTGGCAGAAAACAGGACTCGACATAGCGGCCTTCTATTTTTTGACCAGTGATGCTTGTTACCGTAATGTGATCGACTATTTGGGGCGGTGCGCTGCACCAAAAATCGAGACCTTGATCGGCATATTCTGGATAGCCCAGCTCGTTAGCTACCGATTGGGCGTGTTCTAAGCTGGTTAAGTGACCGATTAAACCAAACATTAAGTTGTCAAATAAAGGAAGAAGGAAGGAAGGAAGGAAGGAAGAAGGAAGAAGGAAGAAGGGAAAATTAAAACTTTTAATTTTAAAATTTTATCCCATTCCTGATTTCCCAATTGATGAAGCTGCAAGCCCTTGTAAAGAAGGAAGAAGAAGGGAAAATTAAAAGTTTTAATTTTAAAATTTTATCCCATTCCTGATTTCCCAATTAATTAGGCTGCGAGCCCTTGTGCTGACATCCGCATGATGTCACGGTTGCTAAAACCAATGTTGCCCAGGGCTTCACCGTAGGCAATCATAAAGTCTTCAATTAAAGCCTCTTTTTCCATCCCCAAGACGTTAGCATCGTCTGCAACGGAGTTTAGCAGTCTCCAGATGATGGGCAAGTTTTGGCGGTTAGCGACTTCGAGTTCAGCTTTCGACTCTTCAAAGTGGGCTTGCAGCCAGACTTCCCCAAAATTGAGGTGCATATATTCTTCTTTGACTACGCCTTCAGTGATTTTGCGGGCAAAGTCGTCGGCGACGGGGATGTAAATGTTGTAGGCTGCGATCGCAAAACACTCAATAATCAGCGATTGAATCAGCAAGCAAGTTACAACCTGACCTTCGGCAGAGGCTTTTTGGAAATTCCCGTGCAGTTCTGAAAAGAACTCCTTGGCAAATACCATGTCCGGCGTGACTTTGAGATTCCGACCACAAGCTTGGAAGCCTTTCATATGGCGGTTCTCCATCTTGGACAAACCAATTAACTCTTCCTTTTTGTCAGCCAACATTTGGGCCAGTGTCAGGTAATTGTCGTGAGCTTCTTGTTCCCCTTCAATTACAATGGCGTTGATTCGGCTGTAAGCATCTTTGTAAGTTTCGGTTTGAAAGTCAATTGCTGGGATGGCCTCAAGCTGTGGCATATGATATGTATTCTCCTCAATAACCTTGTAAGATGTTTTGATGCCCTTTAAAATTTGGGTCTGTGACAGTACACTTTACCTATTTTCGACTAAAAATTCGCGGTTGTGTGGAATCTGGGACGAGATCGGGTTTGAGAGCCTCACTAAGGTTATCATTTTAGATTAATTCACAAGTTTATGGGCAAATCTTTTGACAGATCTAGGGCGCTGGAACTGCTAACTTTTATTTTGTTGCTAGCGGGGGCAGCACTGGTGCTGTTACCACTAGCTGCTGTATTTTTGGTTTCCATATCACCATCTGGTGCCGATGTCAATGGCACAGGCTTGACTTTTGCGAACTATCAGGAGGCTTGGCGGCGGGGCAATTTTTTGTTGGCATTCCTTAATTCTACTCTAGTGGCGATCGCAGTAACTGGTTTTCAGGTCATAACTTCCGCTTTGGCCGGCTATGCTTTGGCCAGACTCAGATTTCGAGGGCGGCAAGCCTTGATATTGGCGGTTTTAGCTACCCTAGTAATTCCGTTTCAGCTTTTGGTGATTCCCATTTTCTTAGTTTTGAAGTGGGGTCATTTGCTCAATACTTACGGTGCACTAATCTTGCCAACGGCTGCGAACGGTTTTGGGATTTTTCTGCTGCGTCAATATTTCATGACAATTCCGATCGAGTTGGAAGAGGCTGCGATGCTGGATGGGGCAAACCGCTGGCAGGTTTTGTGGCAGGTGATGCTACCTTTGGCCCGCCCTGCTTTGGTGACGCTGTTTTTGTTCACCTTTATCGGCGAGTGGAACGATTTGTTTAAGCCACTGGTGTTTACAACACGACCAGAGTTGCGAACAGTACAGTTAGCTTTGGCTGAGTTTCAGGAACAATTTACTAGCAGTTGGCCCTTATTGATGGCCGCCGTGGTAATTGGGACTCTCCCCGTGGTGTTGCTGTTTTTGGCTGGTCAACGGCAGTTTATTCGGGGTATTGCAGCCACGGGCATTAAGCATTAAGTTTGAGATTAAGTTTTAGTTTTTGTGGAACAGGCATCCTGCCTGTTGCTGAAATGTTGGACTATTGTCAGTAACAGGCTAGAAGCCTGTTCCACAATCATATTGAGTCTCTGTGGAACAGGCATCTTGCCTGTTACTGAAATAGTGCCCCGATATTTGAAAAATCGATTTATTCGCTAATAATTTGCAAACGAATAGAGCGTTCTCCATCTCCGAAATCAACTTCGATCTTTTCTCCAGAAAGAGTGTCTAAACATCCTAGAAGCAATCGCAAATTCGGGGTACTAGCTCCTGTATCTACATACAATCTATCTGTCAAACTGCCCAATCGCTTCCAAATTGTATAGAGCTTGACCACTGTTTGTTCCAGTTGCGCGGCCTGTTTAACAACGTCGGCAGTGGTTCCCAAGCAGCCTACTCGCAAAGATTCTTCTAAGGCCATTTCCATATCTAAGTGAGACTGATTCAAAGCCTGAACTTGGGCCGCAGAATCGAGATATTTCGATAAATTTTTGGCATCAGAAGTTAGTTGTTTGATGGTGTCTACGTCGGGATTTTCTGCTACTTCTTTTTGGATTTCAATTTGGTGAGATGGAGAGAGTTTCTCCATTTCTTTGACTAATGGAGCGAGGTAGCGGGAAGGTAGTGAACCTGTAGATGCTTTTTCCTTGACTTCTTCTGGCAATAAATCTGAATTCATTGCCATCCATTCATCGGAGAGTTGTTTGACTTCACGTCTGGTGATGCGATCGCCTTTTCCGGCCGCATCTGTTACCATTAGTTGTACTTCAGGTGATGCTTTTGCAGTTTCTACAAAAGCTCTTTTGCTGAAGTTTCTAATCGAATCTGGATCTAAATCTCCTTGCTCGATCAGAGTATCCGCACTCTTCGCTAATTCTATTAACGAATAAGCTTGACTTTTGCCTATTTCTCTCTCTTTTAGCCAGTTCAAAAAGCCAGTGCCACGTCCTTCGCCACCTTTTTTTTCTCTATCTCGAACTGTTCGGAGAATTCGTCCCCGCCAGATGTCCGTTTGTAAGTCGAAGCGATCGCACACTTTCCAGGCATTGTCAACCTGATTGTCAAAATCGAAGTCTGGTATTTGTTCGTCTTCGGGATCAGGTAATTGGAAATTGATATCTGTAAAGCCTTTGAGGGCTTCTGCAAGTTCTGCCGGATTTTGGGGGACTTCAGCCATTAGGAAAAAATTGTGTAGAGCAACAGCCGGTTTAATTTGAAACTTGCATGGGTTGACAGTTGAGACGCTATATGTAGCGATAACGTGGGCAATACCCACTCTACTAATAGAGTTTTTGTGCAAGTCATATCATTATTGCACGATCGGGATATTTAGAGACTTACTTATCTAATTCCCAATGCCCAATGCCCAATGCCCAATGCCCAATGCCCAATTCCCAATGCCCGATTCCCCATTTCTACTTTCTTCCTTCCAACCAATATGTCACCATATCACCCTTACCTTTAATCGGAGTCAAACCTCGCTTATCAAACAAATACTTATCCTTCAAAAGCTCATAAGTAACATCGGTAACTTGAATTTTGCCTGAAAATCCAGTAACTTCCATCCTCGCCGCCACATTCACAGTATCTCCCCACAAATCATAAGTAAACTTACTAACACCAATCACTCCCGCAACTACTGGTCCAGAATTAATACCCACACGAATTGCCAAATTTTCCCCAGTATCAGCCGACAATTTTGCTATTTTTGCTTGCATTCCTAAAGCCATTTCTGCGATCGCCTCAGCGTGATCATCTCTCGGTGTAGGCAACCCCCCAACTACCATATAAGCATCACCAATAGTCTTGATTTTTTCCACACCGTGCATTTCAGCTAACTGATCAAACTGAGAAAAAATTATATTCAAACGCTTTACCAATTCCGTCGGAGACATTCTAGCGGACAACTCAGTAAAGCCAACAATATCAGCAAATAAAACACTTACTTCTTCAAAACTGTCAGCAATTGTGCTTTGCTCAACCTTCAATCGTTCTGCTATTGGTTTTGGTAAAATATTTAACAATAATTTCTCAGTTTGATCCTGTTGAAATTTCAGTGCTTCTTGCACTAATTTCCGCTCTGTAATGTCAGAAACAGTACCTTCATAGTACATCAACGCACCTTGCGAATCGCGAACTGCCCGGACATTTTCTGACACCCAAATCACAGTACCGTCCTTACGCCACACCTTAGATTCAAACCCAGAAATAGCATTATTCGCATCAATAGCGACCACAAATTTAAGGCGACGATCGGTGTCAACATATAGTTGCTGAGAAATATTTTTAATGCTGGACATCAGTTCTGACGGCGAGTCATAACCATACAATTTTGCCAAGGCTGGATTAGCGCTGAGATAGTGTCCTGAAGGTGTACTTTGAAAAATTCCTTCCATGGCATTTTCTACGATACTATGATATCTTGCTTCAGCTATTTTCAGAGATTCTTCTGCTTGTTTTCGCTGAATCAAAGAACCTAATTGAGTCCCGACAACATTAAAAGTATCGATAAACCGCGAGTCTTTTGGACAAGATAAAAGTTTAAAAAAAACTAGCACTGCTAATACTTCATTGTCGACCAAAATGGGTACACCAAAACCTGCTTTAAATCCTATTTTTATTGCTATTTCACTTCTGAGAAACTCTGGGTATCCCAGGGACACATCTTCTATCCATTCAGGTTTCTGGGAAGCCCAAACTCGTCCCGGCAACCCTATATTACGAGCAAAAGTCAAATTTTCGCTCTCCTGGCGAAAAGTTGCCATACTTGCATCGCTAGCATACCAACCCCGACTCGATTTCAATAACGTTCCTTCTGAATCAGGAATCCAAGCTTCTCCTAAATCCCATCCTATTGTTTCGCCAACTTGGTACAAAATTACTTCTAAAGCCGAGTGAAAGTCTACAGATTCGGCAATTGCGCGCGTAGTCTCTAGCAAAAACCTGATCTCTTCTTCAGCCCGCTTTCGTTCAGCAATTTCTTGCTGCAATAAAGCATTGCGATCGTGCAATTCCCTAGCTTGTTCTTGAAACTTTGATTGCAAAGAACGCAAGGAAAGTTGGCTTTCAACACGTGCCAAAACTTCTTCTATTTGAAACGGCTTAGTAATATAGTCAACTCCTCCTACTTGAAAAGCTTTTACTTTTTCTAATACGTCATCTAGCGCGCTAATAAAAATTACCGGAATATCTTTAGTATTCTCATATTGTTTTAACTTCTGACAAACTTCATAGCCGTTCATTTCCGGCATATTAATATCTAGCAAAATTAGATTAGGAGGAGACATTTGTGCGCCTTGCAACGCAATTTTTCCGTTAATAGCTTTTCTGACTTGATAGCCGTGAGATGTCAGCATAGTCGATAAAAGTCGCAAATTATCCGGCATATCGTCAACGATCAGAATATTTTTAAGCGTCACTGGCAGTGGATGGTCGTTCATCATAATATAATTGAGTAAGATCGATGATGATATCTATGCGAAAATTTTCGACCAAATCTGTTAAAGCATTAGCGAGATTTACCTCACTTTCAGGAATTTGCTTAATCAGTTCCATTATGCCACTGTCATCGACGCAAATTGCTGCTTGGTACAAATTGACTAACCAGTCTTTCGGCATTACACTCAAATCCTCTGGGGTCAAACTTTTGGGAGATATCAGTGCAGACACAGAAGTAGATGACTTTTCTTCTTCATAAATATAACGCAATTTTAGGTGATATGCTATCCTGTCAAAAAGTACGTCTTCTCGAAAGGGTTTACAGATAAAATCGTCACAACCTGTAGACAAAATTACTTGTCGCTGCTCCTCAAAAGCACTAGCAGTCAGGGCAATAATTATGGTTTCTTGACCTTCTGGACTTTGCTTAATTTGTCTTGTCGCCTCGTACCCGTCCATAATCGGCATCAACATATCCATCAAGATCAGATGGGGTTTCCAAATTGCGTGCAGAGCAATACATTCTTCACCATTACAAGCTTCGCGGATTTCAAATCCCAACGGTTTAAGAATCTCGATCAACAGTTGGCGGTTTTCGACTACATCTTCAACTATCAATATTCGATAAGTTTGCTGTCCAGCTTGTAAAGCAATGACTTGTTTAGTGCTAGGTTTTTCTTGCTCATCACTTTCTGTTACCAAATTTACTTGGATATTAAATGCAAAAGTAGTCCCTTGACCGAGTTTACTTTCGACGGATATATCACCTCCCATAATTCGGACGAACTGTTGGCTGATCGGCAAACCTAGACCAGTTCCTTGCATCGATCTGCGTCCTGCATCTGTTTGTACGAATGGCTGAAATAATTGATGGATTTCGGAAGGAGAAATACCAGCCCCAGTGTCAACCACTTCAAAAATTAATTGACATTTTTTTTCTCCTGTGATGTCATTTTCGAGTTGGCTTCTGACTCGCAGATTGACGCTTCCTTGTATAGTAAATTTAATAGCATTACCAATTAAATTAATTAAGACTTGCCGCAATTTTGATTCATCTGTTTGAATATATTTCGGTAAATCATCCGGCTGTTCAAAGATTAGTTCTAAGCCTTTTGAGTTGGCTTTTAGCCGTAGCATTTCTTTAAGCCTATTGAGAAGTTTATAGAGGTTAAATCGACTTTCATTGATTGTGATCTGACCAGCTTCTATCTTCGACATTGACAAAACATCATTGATTAGTTCCAGCAAATGTTCTCCACTGCGGTTAATGATTTCTATATATTCTTTTTGTTCGGGCGTGATGGAAATGTTGCGAGCCATAACTTGGGAAAAACCGAGGATAGCGTTGAGAGGTGTGCGGAGTTCGTGACTCATTGATGCGAGAAATTGGCTTTTGGCACGATTAGCAACTTCGGCGGCTTCTTTAGATTTCATTAGTTCCAGTGACTGTCTTTGAGTGCGGGCAAGCAATTCAGCTTGTTGCACTGCTACTCCTAGCTGTTTGCCTATATGAACTGCGACGTTGATTTCAGATTCGCTCCACTGGCGGGGTGCTGAGTTTTGATAGGATGCTAGCAATCCCCAGAGGTTTTCTCCGCAGAAAATGGGGACGGTAATGTAGGATTTAACTTCAAATCTTTCTAATAGTTGGATGTAACAATTATCGAAACCTTGTTTGTAAATGTCTTGAACACAAAGGTAAGTCGTACCTCTGGTGTAGGCTCCGCCTTCAGTTTCTTGTAAATAGGTATCGCATACTTCTTGTGAGGTGCTATCGAATTTTTGGACTAGGCAGTTTTCGCTGTCTAAAGCATCTTCTGTGAAGTTAAGATCGCTTTGCTGTTCTTGGATCAGGGAAATCCAGTCACCGTCAACGGATTCAGCGACAAATTCGCCACTCCAGTCAGGATTGAAACGATAAATGGCAACCCGATCGCATTTCATGGTTTGACGTAATTCTCGCGTTGTGGCGTAAAAAATGTCTTTGATATCCAATGTCTGGCGCATTCTTTCAATAATTCTGGCGATCGCTCTTTGCCGCAGGGCACTTTCTTGTAGTTCAGTTTCTGCTTGCTGGCGTTCGGTAATATCTACAGCCATTAAAACGATGCCGATCGCTCTACCATTTTCATTAATTAGGGGAGTATTATACCATTCGCAAACGATAGTTCTACCATCTTTTGTAATAATTTCGTTGGTGGTGCAACAGGCACAAGAGTCGGCATTCACTTGGTTGCTTAAAAATTTAAAAATTTGGTTGTAGCAGTTGTTTGGAACGATGAAATTCGGGACATTCTGGCCGATAACTTCTTGTTGGGTGTAGCCAAAAAGTTTTTCGGTAGCAGGATTCCAAGTAATAACTTCTAAGTTTAGATTTAATTCAATAATTGCTATGGGGGTTTGCTGTAATAAAAATGAGATTCTTTGCTGTGATGCTAGCAGTTTTTCTTCGGCTAATTTACGATCTGTGATGTCGTTAGCCGTGCCGAGAATTTGTTGGGGTTTACCATCTGTTTGTCTCAAAAATACTGTATCCCAACTGTGCATCCACCTCCATTCGCCGTTTTTGTGTTTCATTCGGTATTGACATTCAATCACATCGCCGTCTTTGGCTCGCTGCACTTTTTCGACACTTTCCAAAAAGGCTGGCCAATCATCGGGGTGGAGCAGCGTTGACATTATTTCTATAGCCATCTCTTGTATTTCTTGACTGGTGTAGCCCAGCATCGTAGAAATTTGGCGGTTGGTGTAAATGTTCCGTTTTTCAATTACATCGTAGACGTACAATAAGTTGGGATTGGAATCGGCGATCGCCTGAATGAAGTGCTGACTTTCTCGGAGTGCGGATTCTGTTTTTTTGCGATCGCTAATATCTCGCGCCACGATAATTACTGAATCTGCGGAAAGGGGAGAAACTTTAGCGTCAAGCCAAATTTCACGTTCTCCCGAAATTAAACTATACTCAACATTGAGAGTTTTTTTGGTTTTTAGAACTTGCTGGATAGCATTTAATACTAAATCAGCGATAGATTTTGGCAAAACTTCGTGCAGAGTTTTGTTCATCATTTCGCTGAACGGTTTTACCAAATTAGACAAACTTGTCGGGGCGATTTTGATGCAGCGCCCTTCGGCATTTCTGACTAAAACTAAGTCAGTCATCGCGAGAAAAATAGCTCGCAATTCTGCTTCAGATTCTTGCAGAGCTTGTTCGGCGCGGACGCGGGTGCGAACTTCTGCTTGCAAGTGGTGATTTTGTCGATCGAGTTGTTGAAGCCGCTGCTTTTCTCGTTCTAAAAGTTTGGCTTGGGCGATCGCAATTCCTACTTGATCCGCCACAGATTCTAAAAGATCGATTTCATCTTCTGTCCATTCTCGGTAGCGATCGCACTGGTGCAAGCAAATAGCACCGTTTGCTTCCCCCTGGTAGGAAGTGCGAATTGCTAACATCGATTTTAAATTCACCTCGTGGCAAATGGGTAGCACGGCTTGCAAAAGAGGCTCTGAGTAAACATTACTGGAGGCGAGCGCTCGATCTTGAATCATCATTTGTACGACGTGAGGATTACCCCAAATCGGAATTGATATATTGTGAATTGATTGGCAATTGGGTTCGACATACTCTGCCGCTAAAGGAAGATTGACCAGGGGGTTAGTATTATAGGTGTGAATCAAACAGCGGTTGACACCGAATGTCTGACCAATTTGAGTTACTGCTGTTTGAAATATTTGGTCTAGTTGCAAACTCGATCGAATCTGCTGAGTTATTTTTCCAATCAGCAATTCTCGCCGAATTTGTCGCTCTAAAGCTGTTTGAGCTTTCGCCCTTTCTAGATCTGATTGTTTGCGATCGCTAATATCAAAAAGTACGCCATACCAAACAACATCTCCATTGCCACGCATTTCTGGTCGAGAATTGGATTGCAGCCACTTAACTTTTCCTGACGGCGTAACAATCCGCCATTCATAGGCAAAAGGTTCCAAAGTTTCAGCGCTCATGGTAACGGCTTTTTCAAGAGCTTCTCGGTCATCTGGATGATTTTGGTTAAAACAAAGTTCAGGATTTTTCAATATTTCTTCTATTTCTAATTCATAGACTGTTAAACAATCAGAACTGATATATTCAAAATTTAATCTTCCTTCACAATTCATGACAAATTGATAAATCACTCCGGGTATATTAGTCGCCAATTTCTGCAACCGCCCTTGACTTTCGCGCAGTGCTTGCTCTGTTTGTTTGCGAACTTCTACCTCTCGTTGTAGTTGAGTGTTCTGCTCTTTTAATTGTTTTGATAGCTGTTGAATAGTTAGCTGATTTTTGACCCGCGCTAAAACTTCTTCGACTTGAAAAGGTTTAGTGATATAGTCAACACCACCAACTTCAAAAGCTTTAACTTTATGATCTATTTCATGGAGTATGCTCAAGAAAATCACCGGAATTCCGCGGGTTTTTTCGTTTTCTTTCAGCCTTTGACAGACTTCATAGCCGTTCATTTTTGGCATAACAACATCGAGTAAAATCAAGTCAGGAGGAGAATGGAAGTTAGCGTTGACTGTCAATTCTCCAGAAATTGACCGCTGAACTCTGTACCCCTCTTTTATCAAGATATCTGATAAAAATCGCAGGTTGTGAGGTTGATCGTCAATAATTAAAATTTGAATATTTTGTTTTTGAATCAATATATTTTCTGCCATTTTTTGATTTTGCCCTTTTTAACTTTGTGGTTGTGGATTTCCCAGTAATTGCTTAAGTTTAACAATATTTTCGGGGCTGAGAGCGATTTTTATTTCAAGTTCTTGTTCTGAGTCCCATAGCAGCATAATATTATCTTCTCCCAAGGCAATTTCGATATTCTTAATTTCAAGTGTTTGATATTTAACTTCGCGAATTCCTATGCGAATTACCATGTCTGGTTCCAACTGAGGATAAAGGTATAGTTGCTGTTGTAGGTTGTCTAGTTCCAATTTCTGAACTGTGGTGTTCCGTTCGACAGTAGAATCTGGTTTGTACCAGTAAAGAGTGTCGGTGCGAATTTCAGGATTGATTATTATAAATGTTTCGTCAAACCGCTGGGGATGCCAGTGAATTTCACTCATGCCACCAATTTGTGGAATCATTCGCTCTACCCAGACAATTTCTTTACGATTGAGGTTAGCCCACCACTGATTGATATGATGAAGGTTGTCAGTATTTTCTTGGCTGTTGATTCCCGATTGCCAGACTATTTTTAGTTGCATCTACAGGTTCTCCAGAGAATTTAGTTTTTTGAGAGTTTGCACTTTCAATTGGATATTGATCTGTTTTATAATAATATCAATGGATTTACCAATTATCTACCACGAAGATTACGTTGCACCGCTCCCATCTGGTCATCGCTTCCCGATGACTAAGTTCCGACTGCTTTACGAAATGCTGCTCGCGGATGGGGTGGCTTTCCACGCTCAATTTCACGCCCCAGAATTTCCTCCGTCAGAATGGATTGAATTAGTACACGATGACTATTACATTCAAGCTTACTGCAATGGGACGCTTGATGCCAAAGCTCAACGGCGAATTGGTCTTCCTTGGAGTCCGGCCTTGGTCAACCGGACTCGTATTGCATCCTCTGGGACGGTGCTAACTGCCAAGCTTGCTTTAGAATATGGTTTGGCTTGCAATACTGCGGGTGGAACTCATCATGCTTTCCCTGATTATGGGTCTGGTTTTTGTATTTTTAATGATTTGGCGATCGCGTCTCGCGTGTTGCAAAACATGGGTTTAGTTCGTCAAGTATTGATTGTTGATTTAGATGTACACCAGGGAGATGGAACTGCTGTAATTTTCCAAGATGATGATAGTGTTTTTACTTTCTCGATGCACTGTGAGGTGAATTTTCCGGGTACTAAACAAACTAGCGATTTAGATGTAGCTTTGCCTGTGGGTATGGAGGATGAAGAATATTTACAAACTTTGGCTAAATATCTAGCAGATTTGCTCTCGGATGTCAAGCCGGATTTGGTTTTATACGATGCCGGAGTAGACCCTCATCAGGCTGACAAACTGGGAAAATTAGCTTTAAGTGATACGGGGTTATTTCGCCGGGAAATGCAAGTTTTATCTACTTGTTTGGCGGGGGGTTATCCAGTTGCTTGTGTGATTGGCGGTGGCTATTCTGATGATACGAAGGGGTTGGTTTATCGGCATTCTTTGCTGCACCGAGCTGCGAGTCAGGTTTATCGGCAGTATAGACTTTAAACATTCTGATCTGGAAAATATCGATCGCCTGATCTTGCCAAATACATAGAAACTGAGCTACAAATTGTTAAACAGACGATCGCCCTTATGTCTAATGCCATTGTGCAAAATCATCCGTATCCCCTACTTGTCGTCATTGTCAACTACCGAACGCCCGGTTTGACCATTGACTGCTTACGTTCTCTAGTTAGCGAAGTTGAATCGCTTCCCGGTATGCGGGTGGCAGTTTCCGACAACGCTTCTGGCGATCGCTCAGTGGCAGAAATCAGCAGTGCGATCGTAGCAGAAGGCTGGAACGAATGGGCATCCTTCGTACCCCTAGACTGCAATGGTGGCTTCGCATTTGGCAACAATGCTCTGATCCGTCCCGTCCTCCAATCCCCCAATCCCCCGCCTTACATCCTGCTGCTCAACCCAGACACCGTAGTTCGCCCCGGTGCCCTAAAATCCCTAGTAGATTTCATGGACACTCATCCCGAAGCCGGAATCGCTGGTAGCCGCTTAGAAGACCCCGACGGCACGCCCCAGGAGTCAGCTTTCCGGTTTCACAGTCTTTTGACTGAACTCGATTTTGGTTGGCGCACAGGCTTCATATCCAAGCTATTGAAAAACTGGGCCGTAGCGCCTCCGATTTCCCAAGAAATCTGTCAAACTGATTGGGTAGCTGGAGCCAGCATGATCGTCCGTCGCGAAGTATTTGAAAAGATTGGCTTGATGGATGAAGCTTATTTTATGTATTGCGAAGAAATGGATTTTTGCCTGCAAGCTCACAAAGCTGGTTGGAGTTGCTGGTATGTGCCCGAAAGTCGCGTTGTCCACCTAGTTGGTCAAAGTTCAGGTGTTACTGACACGAAAAAGCCAGCTAAACGGCTTCCTACTTATTGGTTTGATTCCCGGCGCAGGTATTTTGTCAAAAACTACGGCTTGGTGTACACAGCGTTAACTGATATATCTTGGGCTTCGGGTTTTGCAGCCTGGAGGGTGCGCCGCGTACTTCAAGGCAAGCCCGATGGCGATCCACCAAAATTACTCAGCGATTTTGTATTGAATAGTGTATTTTTTAAGGGGGGTAAGATTGAAAAAATCCAAAATTTTTAAGGGATTTTGTAAATCAGTCAAAGCAAAATAAACCCGATAAATTCTGGGAAACAAAATATTGTTTGATACAGCCCAAAAATTGGTATTATATCGATAAAACCGGGTTGATCCTCCCTCAAAAACCAGATAAAAAAAATTAATATCGCGGGCATCTATAATCAGTTCTCAATGGAGTGGAATTCACAATATGTAGGTTGGTTTGAGGTGGCGCGTTACTCAACTCATCATTTAAAATAATGTGTTGGGTTTCGCTATCACGGTTCCTGAGCGGAGTCGAAGGGCAACCCAACCTACTTCATCTTTTTCCTTCTTCCTTCTTCCTTCTTCCTTCTTCCTTCTCAAAAAATGAGCTTATGGTAACTGAACAAAACTTAATCACGAGTGAAAATCAAGTAGAAACCCCTGCACTGGGACTGTGGCAGCAGATTCAAGAAGACTGGATTGCTCATGGTCGTGATTGGACAAAACCGGGATTTCGCGCTGTAGCAATTCAACGCTTCGGTGTGTGGAGAATGAAGGTTGAACCCAAGCTGCTGCGGGCTCCTTTGAGTATTATTTATCGATCGCTCTACCGAAAAGTCCGCAACACTTATGGCATAGATTTGCCATACACCGTGAAGCTTGGACGCCGGGTGGTGATTGAACATGAGAGTGGTATTATCATCCACGGACACTGTACGATCGGTGACGACTGCGTTATCCGCCAAGGTGTAACCCTGGGGAACCGCTATTTGGACAAACCGCTAGAATCGCCTCAGTTGGGCGATCGGGTTAACATCGGTGCTGGTGCAAAAATCCTCGGCAAAGTCCACCTGGGAGACGATGTAAACATCGGTGCTAATGCTGTAGTTTTATCAGATGTTCCCGCAGGTCAGACAGCCGTTGGTATCCCAGCCAAAATTCTTCAATCTACAAAGAAACAGGAAAATGCTTAAGTCAATTCTCCAAAGAATCCTCCGCCATCAGGCTATGCGTTACGGCAAGTTCTCAGACCTCTACATCAGATTCTGTAACCCCGGTTCCCAAGAATATACCGAATTTCTCCGGCGGCAGGGAAACTTCTACGCGATCGGGGAAAATTGCACTATTCTGCGGGAAACTATCTTTGGAGATCCCGCCTACGTCCGCATCGGCAACAACGTTCACTTCTCTTCTTGTACCCTGATCGGCCATGACGGCTCGATCGCCATGCTTGACCGGGCTTACAACGTTAAACTAGATGCCGTAGGCAAGATAGACATCCGCGACAACGTATTTATCGGCTTAAATGCGATCGTTCTTCGCAATGTCACCATCGGCCCAAATGCGATCGTCGCTGCCGGTGCCGTCGTCACCAAAGATGTCGCCGAAGGCGACATAGTAGCCGGTGTTCCCGCCAGACCGATCGGCCGCGTCGAAGACTTAGTGAAAAAATTGCAAGCCGAAACTGAAAGCCTGCCCTGGGCTGATTTGATTAAAAGCCGCAAGGGTAGCTTCGACCCCGAAATCGAGCCCCAGCTCGTAAAGTTGAGAGTGTCGCACTTTTACGGCAACACATCAACTCCAACTGCGTTGCAATTCAAGTGATCTCCATACTTAGGTTAGAGATTACTTTTCATGTAAAATCCACAAATAAACACAATTGTCTACATCATTAAAATACTGAACAAACAATGGTTGAGTCAATCAATAAGCCAATCATTTCTGCTACAGAACCAGACTGGAGCCGTGAACAAGCTGACAAATGGTGGGAACCCAATTGCCAACTCCTAAAATCTATCCGTAATTACCAAAAGTGGCAGAAAAATGGTGGGATTTTAGGCTATTTTTTATGCCGTCTGAACATCATCTACTATAGATTCTGGAGCATTGTAACTGCAACAGATATTCCGATAAACTGCAAAATAGAAGGAGGACTGATGTTGCCTCATCCTAATGGTGTTGTCATTCATCCAACTGCCTCCATTGGCCCTAACTGTCTGATTCTGCAACAGGTGACAATTGTTGGTGATGTCAAAATTGGCGGTCACGTTGATATCGGTGCAGGAGCGAAAATTATTCGCTCTGTAACTATTGGCGATCATGCTTTGATTGGTGCCAATGCTGTTGTGATCTGTGACGTGCCACCAGGCGCAACGGCGGTAGGAATACCAGCCAAAATTATCGAAAAAAAAAACCAATAAATCTTTTCTAGAAGTTGAAGAAAAGTTATTAAAGTAGCTCGACTTTTATTAAGATTATGAAATGAACAGTTTAGTAGTTAAATTCAACAGGTAAAACTTGAAACAAATTGGATTAGTCGCGATCGGACGAAATGAAGGCCAGCGCCTCCGCCAATGCCTAATCTCAGCCACAAACAAAGTTGCCCGTGTTGTCTATGTCGATTCTGGCTCAACAGACGGTAGCCTAGAGTTAGCCCGATCGCTCGGAGCTGATACAGTAGAACTAGACCTATCCACACCCTTTACCGCCGCCCGCGCCAGAAACGAAGGCTTTGCCCGCTTACTAGAACTATCACCAGACATCGAACTTGTCCAATTTGTGGATGGTGACTGCGAATTAGTTGACGGATGGCTCGATCGGGCTTACAGCGAACTCACAGCCAAACCCAACGTAGCAGCAGTGTGCGGGCGCAGGCGCGAACGATACCCCACAGCCACCATCTACAACCAATTGTGCGACATCGAATGGGATACCGCGATCGGTGAAACCAAAGCCTGCGGAGGCGATTCCATGATACGCACAGCAGCATTTCAGCAAGTCGAAGGTTTCAATCCCGCACTAATCGCCGGCGAAGAACCAGAAATGTGCCTACGGTTGCGCCAAAAAGATTGGAAAATCCTCCGCTTAGACGCAGAAATGACCCTACACGACGCGCAAATGACCAATTTCACTCAATGGTGGAAACGTTCTCAAAGAGCAGGTTACGCCTACGCTGAAGGCTCCTGGATGCACGGCGGGGAACCAGATCGCCATTGGGTCAAAGAAACCAAAAGCATCTGGCTGTGGGGATTAATCATACCCGCGCTAGCCTTGACAATGGCATTACCAACAAAAGGCTGGAGCCTTTTACTACTGACTGGCTATCCATTAGCAACCTATCGCACATATAACTATTATCTAAAGCATCGGAATATCACCACTAAAGACGCAGCCATTTACGCTTTTTCCTGCATATTAGCTAAATTTCCCCAGCTACAAGGTCAAATCCAATTTCACCAACGCCGATTGCTGGGGCAGCAGAGCAAATTGATCGAATACAAAACAACCAAATCTCTTAATTCAGCAAGCTAGCATAACGCACTCAAATTCACTCATAACCAGAGGTGGCAACCAAATGAACAATAAAAAACTAAAAGTTTTACTAATTGTAGAACAATGTAATCCTGAGTGGGCATCTGTACCTTTGGTAGGATACAACTTTTTTCACAAAATCAACAATTTAGTCGATGTAACACTCGTTACCCATATTAGAAATAAACCAGCTCTTGAAAAACATCCCGAATACGAAAAAATCTTCTACCTAGAAGAAGGTAATTTAAACAAACAATATTATAAAATAGTCGCCAAAATTACTGCCAACGGGCGAGTAAATTGGCCTCTTTATAATGCATTGAGCTACCCAATTTATGCAGAATTCAATCACCAAGTATATCAAAAATTTCAAGCAAAAATCCTCAACGGAGACTATGACATAGTTCATGCAATTACCCCGATGATGCCACGCTATCCATGTAAAGTAGTCAATGTATGCCAGCAGACTCCCTTTATTCTAGGGCCAGTGAATGGAGGCATTCCATTTCCACCAGGCTTTCAAGAAACTGCCAAACAAGAATTTGCTCAATTCAACTTTTTGAGAGCAGTTGGTCGAGCATTAATTCCAGGTTATGTAGAAACGTACAAAAAAGCCGACAAAATATTAGCAGGTTCAACCTATACCTTGAATATGCTAAAAGATTTGTTTGGAATCCCCGACCAAAGAATTGATTTATTTTACGAAAATGGCATTTCTGACGAATTTTTAAATCAGACAAATATCCCAAATAAAGATACAAGTCACATCAATTTGTTGTTTGTGGGAAGATTGGTTCCTTACAAATGTGCCGATATTGTCATAGAATCAATTGGGAAATTAGATCAGGAAATTCAAAATAAAATCCGCTTAAAAATAGTAGGAGACGGCCCAGAAAGAAATAACTTGGAAAACCGAGTGAAGGAGCTTAAGTTAGGCGAAATAGTCAGCTTTGCCGGATGGGTGAATCAACAAGAGACTCTTGATTATTACAGGAAAGCAGATATTTTTTGTTTCCCTTCGATCCGAGAGTTTGGGGGCGCAGTGGTAATGGAAGCTATGGCTTGCGGACTGCCCTGCATAGTTGCCAATAATGGCGGTATAGGCGAATACGTGAATGAAGAAACTGGTTTTAAGATCGAGCCAAATTCTAGGGAGTATCTCACCCAGGAGTTGACAAATAAAATTAAGCTGTTGATTGAAGACGATCAGTTGCGGGAAAGTATGTCGGCTAAGGCGATCGAAAAAGCCAGAGAATTTGCCTGGGATAAAAAGGCCAAAAATATTGTTGAGATTTACCAAAAAATGCTCAGTGAGAAAGCTGTTTGTACATCGGCATAGTATAGTATAGTATAAAAATACAGCACCTTTCAGGTTTATAGGTACTCTCAACATCTCGTAGGGACACGGCATTGCCGTGTCCCTACTCTGCTAGTATCTACATACCCGAAAAGTGCTGTATGTTTAGGTTGAAAATCAGAAAGCAGGTGCGAGATGAAGGCAAAAATTGGATACTTTATTCCACAATTCCCCGGACAAACACACATTTTCTTATGGCGGGAACGACAATTTCTTGCACAACTTGGAATTGAAACAGATTTGATATCAACTCAACTGCCCCCCAGAGCAATCGCTTCTCACGTATGGACAGAAGAAGCTCAAAAAAATACTGTTTATCTATTACCTTTTAGTGGAAAAGATTTTATTAACTCATTCATAGAGATTCTCAAAGCTGGTCTCGCTGCATGGTGGCGGTGTCTCGCAGTTATTGCTAAAGCAAGAGATACGTCTTTATCGGAAAAGGTGCGACTATTGGCATTGATTTTTGTGGCTGGCAAATTAGCAGGGTTAACAAAAACAAAAGGTTGGTCTCATATCCACGTTCATTCCTGTGCTAATACCGCCAATATAGCCTTATTTAACTCAATTCTTACAGGCTGTACTTATAGTATGACTCTTCACGGGCCTACTCTAGAGGTGTACGGGTCAAATCAGGAACAGAAGTGGACAAATGCTGCTTTTGCGATCGTTATATCTCAACTGCTGCTGAATGATGTCAAAAATAAGTTAGCGAACTTTCTTCCCAAACAATTAGTTGTCGCTCCAATGGGAGTTAATATTGCAGAAATGAAACGCAGCAGCCCCTACAAGCCTTGGCAAGAAGGAAGTCCATGCAAAATTTTTACTTGCGGCCGCCTCAACCTAGTAAAAGGTCATAAATACTTGATTCAGACTGTAGAATTGCTGCAAAATCGGGGGTTTGATGTGCGGCTGCAAATTGCAGGCGAAGACGAACAAGGTGGCAGTGGATATCACCAAGAGCTACAAAAAATTATTGAAGATAAATCAATGTCTGGATGTGTGGAGCTACTTGGGGCTGTTTCGGAACAGCGAATTCGCCAAGGCCTAGAAGAAGCTCACGTTTTCGCTTTGGCAAGTTTGAATGAAGGTGTTTCGGTTGCTGTGATGGAAGCAATGGCGATGGAAGTGCCCGCGGTAGTTACTAATGTAGGGGGAACTTCCGAGCTAGTAGATGACGGTATGGATGCTATATTAGTTCAATCAGAAAAACCTGAAGAAATGGCAGATGCGATCGCACACTTACTCCAAAATCCAGAACTTGCTGTGAGCCTCAGTCAGGAATCCCGGAAAAAAATCATCGCCAAATTCACCCACACCCGCAGTGCAGAAACTTTAGCTCAGTGCTTGGAAGAACTTGCAAAAACTAATCCGTCTTAGTTCACAGCCAAACAACAAATTTAATCTAAAATCCTGTTTAATTCCCACTTTACATTTCAATAAAAAACGGGTTAACCAGTGTTTGGTTAACCCGCCAGCTTAGAAACCGCGCAGATCAATTAGTTTTGCACTACCAACTTAACGTTGGCGTTTTGCAAACCACGTTGCTTGACTGCTGCCAAGGTCTTGTTCACTGCGTACTTCTGGTTGATCGAGTTGATCAACTCAGTTTGGTTGTGCTTTTTGGCGACACCCCACAAGTCAGCAATCAGGTCGAAAGAACCATCGCTATTGCGAGACCAACCCAAGTCATATTCGCCTTCGAGAGTTGCTACGATGTCGGAGCGAAGACGTTGGCCGTTGTAACCGCGAACGTCAGCTTCTGACTTGACTGAAATGCCTAAGTCGCGTAGGGAAGCTTTCAGGATTTCGGCATCGGTGATTTTGGTACGCAGAGTGCTAAAGTGAGACATTGGATTTCCTCCTAATAAAACTGAGAGAGAAACAACAACGGTCTGGATTTAACGATGCCGCTGGGCGGCGCTTCAATCGAACTGCTAGCTATTGCTAGCCTTTGCTCCTGTTTGGACCAGGAGAAAGCTTTTAGAATTCCATTCGCTTGTAATCAGCGACGGAAAGCGCAGCGGGCCTAGCGCGCTGTCTCGCCCAATCTCGGAGGGCACTGACCTGTTCGGTCATGGTTTTAGACAGTGGCAATGTGGATTTGATGGCCGCGATGATATCTAACTGCGTAAACTCTCTATCTTGAGCGAAGGCTTCATACATTGCTGCGATTAGCCCTTGCTCAATTTCTGCGCCTGAAAAGCCATCGGAAACGTTGGACAATTGCTCTAAATCGAAGCGAGAGATGTCCAGACGGCGCTTTGACAGGTGAATTTTGAATATATCTTGGCGTTCTTCTTTTGTAGGCAGGTCAACAAAGAAGAGCTCGTCGAATCGTCCTTTCCTCAAGAATTCCCCCGGTAGCCGCTCGATGCGGTTGGCTGTTGCCATTACGAAGACTGGGGAAGTTTTTTCTTGCATCCAAGTAAGGAAGGAACCGAAAATTCGGCTGGATGTACCTCCGTCTGAGTCGGACGAGCCGGTGCCTCCTGAAAAGGCTTTGTCTAGTTCGTCGATGAAGAGGATGGCTGGAGAGATGGATTCAGCGGTTTTCAGGGCGTTGCGGAGGTTGGCTTCGCTGCGACCTACCATCGATCCGTCATAGACTCTGCCCATATCAAGGCGCAGCAGAGGCAGTCCCCACAGGCGGGATGTAGTCTTGGCAATTAGCGATTTGCCACAGCCGGGTACGCCAAGAATTAGCATCCCTTTGGGTTGGGGAAGACCATATTCTCTTGCTCTTTCTGTGAAAGCGTTGGAACGCTGTCTGAGCCACCGCTTCAGTTCTTCTAAGCCGCCGACTGCATCCAGAGTTTCGTCTTCTTCGATGAACTCTAGAATGCCGTTGCGCCGAATTAGCTGCTTTTTCTCCGAAAGAACAATGTCTACTTCCTCTTCCGTCAAGCGTCCCTTGCAAACTTGGGCTTTGCGATAAACTTTTTCAGCTTCATCCTTGGTTAATCCCAAAGCTGCTTTCAAGAGTTTTTCTCGCCCTTCCGTGGTAATTCGTCGCCCTTTCGTGAGCTCCAACTGGCTAGACAATACTTGGTTTAGTTCCGCCATATCTGGCAGAGCGAAGTCTAACACCACCACTTCTTTTTCTAGCTCGATCGGAATTTGCTGCAAAGGAGACATCAGTATAATTGTCTTTTGTGTTCCTTTGAAGTTGGCGATCGCATCACGCAACCACCTCGTCACCGGAGGAGAATCGATAAAAGGATGCAGGTCTTTGAATATGTAGATGCTGGCGTTGCTATTGGGTTCTCGCTGCCTAATTACCCATTCAATGGCTGCCTCTGGTGACACAGTATTGTGCTGGGTGGTAGTGCGGGGTTGACCGTACTCCACAATGCCGTGAGTTACAGTCCAGATAAATACTCGTCGCTGTGGTTTGGCTTGAGCTATTGTCGAAATTGCTTGCTCACACCGCTCTTCCTCGGATGTCACGAGGTAGATCAGAGGATATTGAGCTTGGATTAGAATACTGATCTCTTCTTGCATATTCCTCGACCCACTAGAGACGGTTCTATCTTTTCTGAATCTCAATGCTGCCATTAGCTGAAAACTGAAATTTCCAGTTCTGACCCTTTCGGGAAGCAAGGCATCCTTATCCTTAGCAGGGAACTAATTCTTCCTCTCCCGGTAGCGCTGTGCTGGCACTGACGCCGGACACCTGCTTTACTGGAAGCTCTTGTTCAGCCAATACGTGTGGCTGACTTGTTACTGATGCCAGTTCTCCATCTCGCATTACTACTGAACCCGTGCATTCTGGACAAGTGTATACCCGATGGGTTTGTCCGTAGGAGGCTTCTACTTCGTCAACCAGTTCGGAGTTTCCTAGGTAAAAGACAATTGCCCTTTCTGCAATTGATGACATCGGTTCAGATTCGACTGCGGCTTTGATTTTGAGCTGGCGATGCAGTTCAGGTGAAAGATACAGTGTAACTTTTTGCTTTTCTTGCATAGGACTGTGAATTGACTTACCCGGGTATGTATATCAGAATAGCGGCTTCTTTCTTTGCTGTCAAGACTCTATGCTGTTTTAGCGTCATTTTGTAATATTTCGTTACAAGCTGCGACGACAGGGCATAGTTAACAACGGAAAAATAAGAGATGTAGCTGTTGAGGCACAGGTGCAGTGGCAGGTATGGACAATTTATTATACATATATATAGTTAACCAAACATACAAAGACTGCCGGGAACAAAAAGTTTCATCGCATCTATCTAAAGGTATCTATCTTGCGATTATTTCGGCCTGAAAGAGGTAGTTTGACTCGATTTCGATCGTCCTATGGGTTGATGTAATTGACTTAGAAAATCTGTTTTAATAAATGAAAACTTAGAGTCTAGGAACCAGTTTCAATGCGTAAGTTAAACATAGGTCTATCTGAAGAGCAACGTGCAGGCGTTATAGAACTATTAAATCACGACCTGTCAGATGCTTATCTGCTGTTAATCAAAACCAAAAAGTATCACTGGGATGTAGTTGGCCCGCAGTTTCGCTCGCTCCACCAGTTGTGGGAAGAACACTATCAGGCGTTAACGCTAAATATCGATGCTATGGCGGAACGGGTGAGAACTTTAGGTGGCTATCCAATTGGTACTGCTGAGGGTTTTCTGAAGTATGGTTCGATTAAGGAACATATTGGCGATTTGCCTTTAGCGACTGAGATGGTGTCGCGTTTGGTTGACGACCACGAACTGATTATTCGCAATCTCCGCCAACACGTCGAACAGTGCGGTGAAGAGTTTAAAGATGATGGAACGGCAGACTTTTTAACTGGTTTGATGGAACAGCACGAACAAATGGCTTGGATGTTGCGGTCTTTTATTGAAGGGGAATCTATTACGCCCGACGGTAAGCAGCCGAAAGCTCAAACTCCTACAGCTTCTCACGCTTAGAAATACAGCAGATTGCAGGTTTATGAAGTACACCCCGCCATCGCTCGTGCACTAGGGACACGGCAGTGCCGTGTCCCTACTGGAATCTGCTTTATAAGTAGAAGGAAAAAGGAAAATAACTTTTCGCTTTTCGTTTCTTTAACCTTCTTCCATAGCTCGATTTGCTAAACGATTGAATCGCATTCTTTCATACACCTGGGACGGGAGTATTTTATGAATGCTGGTTCGGCGGTTGATGGTGGCAATGGTTGTCCCTTCACTTGATTCTGATCTTTGTTTGAACTCTAACCCAGATTGAGTAATTGGTGCAACGAGAATTTTTAATATACTTTCTATTGACAAAATGTATGAGTTGTGACGCAAAAGAGTCATGAATAAATCTTCTTTAAAAGCTCGATATAGCCAAAATAATGTACTCCGATGGTTGCCACTACGGTTGCTTTTAATAGCTAAATTATATAGATAAAAACTGCTGCTAGACCAGCGATAAATATTGGCTGGAATTTCAGGATGCCGCTGCCGGACATCTGCCATAATTAGAGAGTGAGACTTTGCCATTGCTGCATAGTTGCAAGACATACTGCTGGGAATCTGTCGATAGCCAACTAAAAATTCTGGTACTACTTTAAATTGATAATGTTCAGCTATACGGAGGAAAAGTTCTAAGTCTTCGCACCCTTGGGCATTTTCGGCTTTCAATTGGCAATTGTAACCGCCGACTTTCTCGAAACAAATGCGGCGGATCAGAGATGAGCTTGCATTACCCATAAAATATTTATAAACTAAAGCTTTGTAAACTTCTCCTTCGATGGTGGAGTTGTAAAATCCACCTGTGAGTAAGTCTTTTTCGTTTATATCAAGTGACCAAGAATAGACAACTCCTACGGATGGTTCTGATTTTATCAAGCATTCGAGTTGTTTTTCTAGGTTTTGCGGATACCAAATATCGTCGGCATCGATGGGAGCAATATATTCGCCTGTAGCTTTTGAAATTGCGAGGTTGCGGGCGGCGGCGACTCCTGCATTGGACTGATTTAATAAGATAACTCTGCTATCTTTTTGAGCAAAAGATTTGACTATGTCAGCGGTGCTGTCTGTAGAGCCATCGTTAACGACTAAGATTTCTATGTTTTGATAGGTTTGAGATAATATAGATAAGAGTGTTTTTGCAATAAAAGTTTCGGCGTTGTAGGCAGGTATGATTGCTGAAATTAAAGGCAAATCTAAGTTTTTTTTCGAGATATTCATATTTGAGCTAGACTTGGGCTGATAAAATTTTGGCTCTAAAAGGCTGAGCTAATGCTATGTTAGCAAATGAGTGAAGCTCGATCGCGTACTGTCAAAACTTCTCTAGTATGTATGTGATTTTTTATACTAGCAATGTGCTGGTATGCTCAAAATCTTGTGTGTTCCAACATAGTCAAAACAAATGGTGGACAGGCATTGGGACAAGGTTTACAAAAACAATGGTATTTTTAAAGATTTTGTAAAGCTGTTGCTTTTATACTACCCGCGCCAGCAAAATCTGGCGTAAAATACGGGTATAAATTGGGAAAAATACAGCTAAAAATGCCAGAAAAAAATGCCGTTGAATATAAAAAGAGCTGATGATCAAAAAGTAGAGATGGCTTTACCCTTTGTAAAGTAGCATCTGTAAAATTCAACCAAGTTTTTTCTGAGGAGATCAAATAATTTAGGTGATGATTTATACTGCTGATCCAACTGTATCCGTGATTATCCCAGTCCATAATGGGGGTGCTTACTTCCGGACGTGTTTGTCAAAACTGGCTCAGGCTGTACCGAGACCGATCGAGATTATTGTAGTAGCAGATGGGGACAGCGACGGTTCCTGGCGTTTGGCTAAGGAATTTGGGGCTAAATTAATCAGAATTCCTGAATCCGGTGGCCCAGCACGGGCAAGGAATTTGGGTGCCCAGGCTGCAAAGGGAGATATTCTGTTTTTTGTGGATGCTGATGTTGCTGTTTGTCCAGAAGCTATAGGTTACGCGATTTCGGTCTTCAAAAATAATCCGTACTTAGCTGCGGCGATTGGTTCGTATGATGATTCTCCTGGAGATCCAGGTTTTTTGTCGCAGTATAGAAATCTGATGCACCACTACGTGCACCAAACAGGTGATGAAGAAGCTTCGACTTTTTGGGGCGCTTGTGGATTGATTCGCCGGGAAATTTTTTTGCAGATGGGTGGGTTTAATGAAAGTTATCGCCGACCTTCTATAGAGGATATTGAGCTTGGTTACCGTTTGAAACAAGCAGGTTACAAAATTAGGCTTTGTAAAACATTACAGGTGAAGCATTTAAAGCGGTGGGAACCGATTTCGTTAGTGAGAGCTGATTTTTTCTACCGAGCGTTGCCTTGGACAGAATTGATTTGGCGCGATCGCAAATTAAATAATGACCTTAACTTGCAAGTTTCCAGCCGCGTCAGCATAGTTTTAACTTATGCAATGCTACTTTCGTTTTTGGGGAGTTGGTGGTCGCTGGGCTGTCTAGTATTCGCTAGCTTGCTGGCTCTACCGCTGGTAATAATTAATTCTCAGCTTTACCGTTTTTTTTGGCGTAAACATGGTATAGTTTTCGCCATCAAAACAATTCCTTGGCATTGGCTTTATTACTTTTACAGCGGACTAGGTTTTGCGATCGGCACGGCTCGCCATGTGTTATCCCAAAAAAAGTCCTTGACTGTCAAGATTAGCTTGCCAGTATCTGCTCAATCGCTCAAGACCAACTGAATAAGGAAGATGTTTCAATTGATCGAGAATTTCTCAGGGTATGCACGGGTGCATCTACTAATTTCACAAGTTATAACAGCATTATATAGTTAAATAAAAAGCTAGAGGTAGGCAAGCGTGAAACATTATCCTGTTGCGATCGTCGGTGCTGGGCCTGCTGGTTTGACCGCAGCCTACGAGTTAGTCAAGGAAGGGATCATCCCTGTTGTACTTGAAAAAGGTGATAAAGTTGGGGGCATTGCTCGCACCGAAACCTACAAAGGCTATCGTTTCGACATTGGTGGTCACCGTTTTTATACTAAAGTTCAAGCCGTACAGCAGTTATGGCAAGAGGTATTAGGAAATGAGTTTATTAAAGTGCCACGCTTGTCCAGAATTTATTATCGAGGGCGATTTTTTAATTATCCGATAAGTGCCTTCAATACTTTATTTAATTTGGGTATATTTGAAAGTCTGCTAATTTTGTTGAGCTATTTGAAAGTGAGAATTTGGCCACTTCCTGAAGAAACGACTTTTGAACAGTGGGTGATCAATCGTTTTGGCGATCGCCTTTACAAGACATTTTTCAAAACGTACACAGAAAAAGTATGGGGAATTCCCTGTTCGGAAATTCAAGCAGATTGGGCGGCGCAGCGGATTAAAGGATTATCCCTAACAACAGCGATAATTAATGCTTTGTTTGGTAGCAATGATACTAAAACTTTAATCAAAGAGTTTGATTATCCGGCTTTGGGGCCGGGGATGATGTGGGAAAGGTTCGCGGAAGCTGTGGAGAGTAAAGAGGGTAAAGTTTATCTCGATACTAAGGTAATTAGCTTTCAGCGTGAAGGGAATAAAATTACCAGCATTACTGCTGAGCAAAATGGAGAATTAGTTCAATATTCGGCGGATAATTTCATTACGAGTATGCCGATATCGGCGTTGATAGCAAGATTATATCCGCAGCCGCCAGCAGAGGTGTTGCACGCGGCGCGATCGCTCAAATATCGAGATTTTTTGATTGTATCGCTGATTGTTGATCGCAAGGACTTGTTTCCCGACAACTGGATTTACATTCACTCTCCCGAAGTTAAGGTGGGACGAATTCAAAACTTTAAGAATTGGAGTGCTGCTTTAGTTCCTGACTCTAGCAAAAGCTGTTTGGGAATGGAATATTTCTGTAGCGTAGGCGACGAGATTTGGGAAATGTCGGATGCGGAACTTGTGAAATTAGCAACTCGCGAGTTGGTAGGTTTGGGTTTAGCAAAAACTGGGGATGTTGAGGATGGAGTTGTGATACGGCAACCGAAAGCTTATCCGGTTTATGATGGCGAGTATCGCGGACACTTGCGGGTACTTGAAGGTTTTTTGAAGGGAATTGACAATTTGCAGACGATCGGGCGAAATGGTATGCACCGATACAACAATCAAGATCATTCTATGCTGACGGGGATATTGGCGGTGAGAAATATTCTGGGCGAGAAGCACGATTTGTGGGATGTGAATACTGAGCGATCGTACTATGAAGACTTTAGTGTCGATCGGTCGAAGGAAAAGAAGGATTCGGATTTGATGGCGCAGTCTAGTTGATATTTTGGAACTGTTGCAATGAGGCGATCGCGCATCTTGTGTTTGTGCGATCGCTCAAGCGACACTCTCTAACCCTAAGAATCTAATCATTGACAATCAGGGAAATTATTATGAAACTTACGGATTTGCCCCAAAATGTTCTTGATGATTTATGTCAAGATCAAGAGTGGCGTTTAGATATCGATCCAGGATTTGATAGCAAACACGAATTTTGGATGGCGTGGCACCATTTTCTCAAGTTACCGGAGGAATCCTATTTTCCTCGCACTGAAGATAGTCTGGCAGATTTTATCATAGTTGAAGGGCATAACTTGCTGCTACCAGTGGAGCGATCGCACCATGCCAGTATAGATCCCATTCGATTGATTCCGAGTGCCGATCGACAGACACTCACCCTGTTTCTTCAGGACTCTTACCATCACGATTGGTTCTCAGAATCCAGCGATGCGCGTTATGGATTTTTGGCAATCGCTGATCGCTATCAGAAGTTTGGCTGCGATTTCTATCTTGCCAATTATTATCATTTTTCTTACCTTGTCGGAAGGGATTACGAAGTGGCTGTGGAGATTCTTACTCAGAAATTAGATCGGCTAGCGTGAGTGAAGCACTATCTCGATCGCCCGTTTGCATAAATCACTCGAAATGTCTGAGCTAAAGTGAAACAATGGCATCGCTAATTTTTACCAGGAGTGTCATCGGATCGATCGGCGAAACAGTAAACCCGCACTTCTGGTAAAACTGCTTCGCATCTTCGGAGATAGCGTGTACGATAATTGCCCGTATCCCTGCAATCTCAGCAGCTTGCAAAGTCCGAAGAATTCCATCCCGCAGCAAAGCGCGTCCGATGCCGGAACCTTGCCAATGGCGATCTACGGCAAGCCGTCCAATCACCATAACAGGAATCGGATCGGGCATATTGCGCCGGACTTTACCCGTTGCAGCAGTTTGTGCTATTGCTCCATTTACAAGACAATAGTACGCAATGACTGCTTGGCGATCGCAAACAACATAAGTCCGTGAAGCCCCTTCTGACTCATTTTTCAGGGCGCGACGCTTCAGCCATTCATCTAACTGAGTGTTGCCTGAATCAAAGTTCTCAATTTGATGTAACGAATTCAGTTTTTCAGGTGGGTTAAGTTGGTCTAAATTTCGATCTAATCCCACGGAGATTTAGTTTTTAGTAATGCGTTTAGTTTCTGATTAGGCGTCGGCGGTGCATCAAGCAGCGCCAAAAATTGCTTGAATTTCAGTTCATCTAACCCAAAAAAACAGCGGTCTAGAATCACATCTTGAGCTTTTTGGTAAGCTGATTCCAGCATGAACTCCGATCGGCTCTTTCCCTGTAATTGGGCCGCGCGATCGATTACAGCGCGTTGATTCGGCTTAGCTCGAATGTTGATTGTAACATCGCGGGTCTGGCTGACCGATCCTTCAGATGCTGATATGTGCATATTTGATTAAAAATAGTTGTAATTAAAGCCAGTAGCTTTACGATACTTATATTCTAAAATGTTGTACACACAATGTCAACACATTTACTGAGATTTTATAAGATCGCAGAATACCAAGCAGAACCGGACGATCGACAGTTGACACAAATTTTTTAAACTTGTGCTAACTCTTGACTACATACTGATTAGAGTGAAAAATATGCAAAAACGCAAGCAACAAACCAACCAACCCATGAACTTTTCCGAAAAATCAGGGGGCAAAAGTCCCACATCCACAAAAACTAACCCAACACAAAATTTCCACACTGGGGGACTGCGGACATTACTCCTCGCCGCCGGCATAGCCTCTCTGTGTGCCAGTTGTCAGAGCCCGCAAACACCCACAGCCACAGCTCCCGGCAGCAGTCCCGGAAGCTCTCCCGCAGCCTCTCCCGTCGCCGTTAGCACCCCCGGAGACCCAAATACTGTCAAAATAGTCTCCATGCTCCCGATGACGGGTAGCGCCTTGGGTCAAGCTCAAACAATGGTCAACGGTGTCAAACAAGCCCTTGCTGAAACCGACTCCAAAGCCTGCGATGGCAAAATCAAAATTGAATACGAAGTGCTTGATGATGCGACTGCTGCGGCTGGCAAATGGGATCCCAGCCAAGTCACATCCAATGCTAACAAAGTAGCAGCGGATGGTTCGATCGTTGCTGCGATCGGTCACTACAACTCAGGTGCCGCCAAACTTTCAATTCCCGTACTCAACCAAGCCAATATAGCGATGGTGAGTCCCGCCACCACCTATCCGGGCTTGACCAAACCAGGAAAAGGCGAAGCCAAAGAACCCAACGTTTATTACCCTACAGGCACTCGCAATTTCGCCCGCGTTGTACCCGCAGACGACCTCCAAGGTGCGATCGCCAGCAATTGGGCGAAATCTTTAGGAGTTAAAAAAGTCTACATCCTAGACGATCAAGAACTGTACGGCAAAGGCATTGCTGACGTTTTTGAAGCAACTGCTAAAACTGCGGGAATTACAGTCCTCGGCCGCGAGGGAATTGATATCAAAGCCAGCGATTACAAAGCTTTAATGAATAAGATTAAAGCTTTAAATCCTGATATGATTTACTTTGGCGGCACTACCCAAAGCAATGCCGGACAGATAATTAAAGACATTAGAAATGTCGGAATGACTGCTGAATCAGTTAAAATTATGGGCCCGGACGGCATTAAAGAGCAAGCTTTAATTGATGCTGGTGGCAAAGATGCTGAAGGCGTTTATGCTACTTTTGGCGGCTTGCCTCCGAAAGAATTGACTGGCGAGGGAGCGAAGTGGTATCAAAGCTACAAAGCAAAATATAATGCTGAACCAGAAGCTTATGCAGCTTATGCTTTTGAATCTGCTAAGGTGATTATTGGCGCAATTAATAAGGTCTGCAAAAACGATCGGGCTGCTATTCGGGATGCTGTTTTGGCAACTAAAGATTTCAACGGTGTTCTGGGCACTTGGAGTTTTGATGCCAACGGCGACACTAGCTTGACTACTATGTCAGGAAATGTTGTTAAAGCTGGCAAGTGGGAATTTGTGAGTCCACTCAAGCCTGAATAATTAGTCATTGGTTATTAGTCATTAGTCATTAGTCATTAGTCATTAGTTATTATTGGTTAATGATTCGTTATTGGTGATTTTTTGACTGTTGTAACTGGTTCCCCGGCTCTGCCTGGGAACCGATGTCTAGAGGCTCTGCCTCGCTCTTTTACCAGGAAAATTGCCTCGCTTTTCTACTAAGGAAAATGGAGGCAGAGCCTCCGGATCTGCGTTACCAGGCAGAGCCTGGTAACGAGTAGATTACCCAATTTCCCATTACGAATAATCATGAAAAACTGGAAAAGTATTCTCTTATATATAGGTGTAGCGTATATAGTTTTGTTGTTAGGCCCGATCGCCGGATTTGACTTACCCAAAATTATTGGTGAAATCATCCGCAGTCCCGAAGTGCTGATTCAACAATTGTTAGTGGGTTTAGTCAACGGGGCGCTGATTGCAATTATTGCTTTGGGTTACACGATGGTTTACGGCATTATTGAGTTAATCAATTTTGCTCACGGCGATTTGTATATGTTGGGTGCTTTTGCTTCCCTGACTGTATTTGGAGCTTTTGGGATTCAAGACGGCGCACCTTTAAGTGTTGCGATACCGGTGATGTTAGTCGCTTTGGTTGTATGTTCGCTGTTTTGTGCTGGACTGAATATTGTTGTCGAAAAGTATGCTTATCGTCCTTTGCGAAATGCTCCTCGTTTGGCTCCGTTAATTTCGGCGATCGGGGTTTCGTTTATATTCCAAAATATGGGATTATTTTGGGGAGGATTGAAAGCTTTTATTCCGGTAATGGGTTCTAATTCAGCGGCTCCGAAAAGTTTTCCAGATTTGTTACCCAGAGTTGATATTCTCAAAGCTATGGGAATTCAAACGAGTATTGTCTTTACTACGAAAGATTTAATTGTGTTGGTGGTAGCTGTAGTCTTGATGGTTTTGCTTCATGTATTCGTGCAGTACACTCGTCTGGGAAAGGCGATGCGGGCAACTGCTCAAAGCCGCGATGCTGCTAAAATCATGGGAATTAATGTCGATCAGATTATTGCTCTGACTTTTTTGATTGGTGGGGCTTTGGCTGGTTCGGCGGGAATTCTAGTTGGTTTGTACAATAATACGATCGTGTTTACGATGGGGTTTACGGCAGGCTTGAGGGCTTTTACGGCGGCAGTTTTGGGGGGAATTGGCAATATTGTGGGGGCGATGTTAGGAGGGGTTTTGATTGGGGTGTTGTCGTCTTTGAGCGATCAGTATTTGTCGAGTCGCTGGACTAATGCTTGGGTATTCGGGGTTTTGGTAGTGATTTTGGCTTTTCGGCCGGGTGGTTTGTTGGGTGAGAATGTTCAGGAGAAGGTTTGAAGTGTAGTATGTTTGGGATTGGTTTTAATATCAATTCCGGTTGCACCGGAATGATATAGAGGAGACGGCAGTGCCGTGTCCTCTATATCATTCCGATGCTACCGGATTTGATATAACTGGTTCCTGGGATCTTCCTGGGAACCGATATCACTCTTGCTGTGCCTCGCTTGGTAAAATTGGAGGCAGAGCCTCCGGATCTGCGTTACCAGGCAGAGCCTGGGAACGAGTAGAATCATTCGCAACGGCAAACTCTGGATTCATTATGACGGTATTGAAGACGGCATTACTGATGAATTACTGGAAGGTGGCGTTCCTGAAAATTGCATTGTTTTGGCGTTTCATTCGCCGGAAGTACGGAAACATACTGGATTTGCGATCGCCTAAAATATCCGCTCCTACGTGGAGGAAACAGAAGATGGCTAAGACAAATGATGCACTGAAGATCCTTGCAAAAATGACCTCTGAAGATCCTGAAATGGAGCAAATAATTAAGAAATCCTATTTCAATATTACGCAACGCCCAATTAAATATTCCCTGGTTTCAACCAGCCAAAAACTTCGCCCAAAGTCAATTGCATTTCCCCCATAAATTCAGGAACTGGTAATATATCTGTCGGTTCTTGCAGTGCGATCGGCTGCTGTCCTGCGGGATAAGCTAAAATGTTTTTTTCATCAGGATCCAGCAACCATCCCATCTGACAACCGGCGTTCAAACAATGCAAAATATTATTTGTGACTTTGGTTTGGCTTTGGCCAGGGGACAAAATTTCTATTGTCCAGTCTGGGTGAGCATTAAATGTATTGGCAATTTCGCCGTCAGCGTCTAGGGGAATCCGATTCCAAGCAAAAATCGTGACATCGGGAACAATAGAACGTCCGCCAAAGGTGCAGCGAAGTTCTGGTAGGGCTAGGGCAATTTGCTGTTTTTCTCCGATGTCGTTGGCGACTGTGACGAGTCTGGCTTGTAGTTTGCTGTGTTTTCCTTTTGGTATAGGTTTTTGTAAAATGACACCGTTGATGTATTCGCTAGCGGGTTTGGTTTCCGGCTGTTGCAAAAACTCGTCCAAGGTGATAGTTTTTTGAAGAGCTTGTACCATATCGCGATCGCCCGTTTGAAGTGTATTGTGGTAACAGCTCCAGTATATAGCAGTTGACAGTGACTAATGGTAGGGTGCGTCGCTATGAGATTGTCTATTTTTTTGAGGGATTCTTTGTGGCGACGCACCCTACGACTAATGACTAATAACTAATAACTAATAACTAATGAATAATAAAATAATCCAAGCAATTAAATCTAGTGGTATTTTAGGAGCGATCGCCTCTTTTACAGTCCTCCTATTCGGCGGTTGGAGTGGCACTGTGATCGGCTGGCTGATGGGTACGGCGGCGGGCTTTATCGCTTGTCAAGAACAGAAGGCTTACAACCCGAAAATCGGTGCGACAATCGGCAGTTTAGCCGGATTGGGATTGGGAGTTTGGCTATTAGTTGCTAGCGTCCTCGAAGGAGTGGTAATTCGACCTTTTTCGGGTCAATCTGCGGTGGATTTTTCGACTACTTTGCTGTACGGAATTTGCAGTTTGACGATCGCCATTTTTACCGCTACATTAATGGGCGCTCTACAGGGCTTACCAAACGATCGCCAGCGATTGGCAACTTTGGTAACATTAGCTTTTATTCTAATTCTGTTTCCGTTCATCGATCTTCAAGCTAAAACTGGCTGGATTGCTACTGTAGTACAGATTCAAATCTTTATTATGCTGGCGCTGGGTTTGAATATTACTGTTGGTTTTGCGGGTTTGTTGGATTTGGGATATGCGGCGTTTTTTGCGATCGGCGCTTACACCACGGCTTTGCTATCTTCTGGACAGTTAAATATTGCTTGGAACTTTTGGATAGTTTTGCCGATCGCCGCTGGTGTAGCTGGCCTATCCGGCGTCATCCTGGGTATTCCGACACTGCGGCTCAAAGGCGATTATTTGGCGATCGTCACCCTCGGTTTTGGCGAAATTATCCCGGTGGTATTTAGGAATTTAACCGCGATTCGCATCGACGAACCAGTCTCGAAGATTGTGGCTTCGTTGTTAGGTAAACCAGAATTGGTGTTATGTCTCGTTGGGTGCGATCGACCTTTCAACCTCACCGGCGGCGAAGCGGGAATAAACCCGATCGGGCGTCCATCTCTCCCCATCATCGGCAGTTTCACCACCGGCAACTACTTTCCCTGGTATTACCTAATTTTACTCTTAGTAGTCTTCGCTTACTTCATGATTTCGCGGCTCCGAGATTCTCGCTTGGGACGGGCCTGGAATGCCATGCGCGAAGATGAATTAGCGGCAAGCGCAATGGGCATTAACCTCGTCAAAACCAAACTTTCCGCTTTTGCAATGGGAGCGACCTTTTCGGGGTTTGCCGGCGCGTTTTACGCAGCTTATATCAGCGCCATTTTCCCCAGCGTCTTCGACTTCTCAGTCTCGGTAATCATCCTGTGTATGGTAATTTTAGGCGGTTTGGGGAACATGACTGGGGTGATTTTGGGCGCTATCATTATCATGTCTGCCGATCGGCTTTATCTACCCCAACTCGCACAAGTCCTCAAAGGTTTTATGAATACTTTTGTACTACCTCGGATTGCAATTCCACAGTTAGCAGACTTTCTCGCAACCAGTTTAGATCCGATTCAAATGCGTTTATTTCTATTCGGTTTAACTTTAGTTGTGATGATGATCGTTCGGCCGGAAGGACTGATTCCAGATAAAATTCATCAAGCTGAATTACATTCTGAGGATGAACAATCTCATGAGTCTTTAGCAATCTCAAACAATTAATATTCATATCACGTCCGGTTAATTTATGATAAATCCTGTACAGGCTTTTGACCTACAGTATAGAACATAAAGCATAAGGCACGATCGGACAAAAGTATGATCGCTATTCAACCGGACATGATATCAATGGAGAAAATGAGCAATGGATAATAATGTAACTGGAACTGCTTTTGTTGTGGCAGAATTTAGAGCAGAAGAAAATGAAGAAACTTCGCCTCTTTACACAGATAATGTAGTCAAAATTTGGCTAAATGAGGAAACCAGAATAATTGCCAACGAAATAGCTCAAAACTCTCCTGCTGCTAAAGAAATGATTAAGCTGCGGACTAAATATTTTGATGATGTTTTGTCCAATCAAATTTTAGCTGGCTGCAAGCAAGTCGTGATCTTAGGCTCTGGCTTAGATACTCGTGCTGCTAGAATGAATGGAGAAGGAGTAGATTATTGGGAAATAGATAATGGCGCGACACTTGAATTAAAAGAATCAACTTTCAAGACCAATAAAATTATGGCAAATGTCCGCTATATTGCCGCCGATTACGTGCAAGATGGTTTAATCGCTTTACTGAGACAAAGTGAATTGGATTTCGAGCAACATACATATTTTTTGTGGGAAGGTAACACTACCTTAATTGCCAAAAAAGATGTAATATTAGTCTTAGAACAAATTCGCGACAATTTTAAAGATTTTAAATTGTCTTTTGATTATATGTCGGAACAAGTGATTGCAAGAACAACTGGCTACCAAGATATCAATGATTATATAGATAAATATGAAAGTATGTATACACCGTGGATTACTGGGTTTGAAAATATTGAAACTTTGGCAAAGGATCTCAATCTTAAAATTATTGACAATTTTTCAAATTCTGAGTTGCACCAACAATACCGCCCTCAGCTTTCCCTAGAATTTAATCTTTTAAAGTTCTACTTTGTTTGTACATTAGAAGGTATAGAAGCATAAAAATGTCATTATTAGAAGCACAGCAACTTACAATGCGATTCGGTGGTTTGACTGCGGTAAATCAAGTCAGCTTGACTTTGGAAAAAGGATCGATCGCCAGTTTGATCGGCCCCAATGGTGCCGGCAAAACCACATTCTTTAATATGCTGACAGGCATCTATAAACCAAGTGCTGGTCAATTGATACTTGAAAATAAAAACATTACAGGTTTACCCCCCGATCGCCTGACAACTTTCGGCATTGCTAGAACTTTTCAAAATATCCGATTGTTCAACAACATGACTGTGCTGGATAATATTCTAGTCGGTAGACATTGCCGCTTAAAAGCTGGTTTGTTGGGTGCAATCCTCCGGCCTCCGGCTGTAGTTTTGGAGGAACGGGAAGCTAAAATAAAAGCTCTGAATATGCTGGATTTTGTCGGTTTAGGTGCTGCTAAAGCACCAGAGTTAGCAAAAAACCTTTCCTACGGCGACCAGCGCAGATTGGAAATTGCGAGGGCTTTAGCCTCCGATCCGAAAGTTTTGCTTTTGGATGAACCGACTGCGGGAATGAACCCAAACGAAACGGCTGATTTAACTCGCTTTATTTACCGGATTCGCGATGAATTAGATTTAAGTATTTTGCTAATTGAACACGATATGAAAGTGGTGATGGGAATTAGCGATCGCGTGAGTGTTATGGAGTATGGTACTAAAATTGCCGAAGGAACACCCGATGAAGTTCGAGCCGATCCTCGCGTGATCGAAGCCTATCTAGGAAAAGAAGAAGATGCCAATGGATAATACAGAATAATCAGATACCCGACTTCTTAAAGAAGTCGGGTATCTAACAGCGATAGTTTACCTAATTAGATTTTTTGCGTCATTCCTAAACTTTTGATTTAACTTCAGACAATTTATTCTGAAGTTTTTTCCCCTTCGCCAGGAAACCTAAAAACATGACAGTGCCTAATACAGTCGTAGGCTCTGGAACCGATTCCGCTTCTGCCTCTGCCAGATTGTTCTTAACTTCTACTAATCTTAAATTAGTGGCACCGTCAAAAGTCCGTGAATACACTCCCGAAGTAGAGAAACTCATGGTTGTTGCACTACCTTGAGTCAAAAAATTCAAATTAATGTTTGTGGGACTAAAGCTGTTGCTGGCGGATAAATTCAAGAAAATTCCTGCGGAAGAATCTAAGGTGCTAGCAAGTTCAAAAGAGTCTAAAAGAATGTTAGCAATCGTGTCAATTAGCCAGAAAGATATATTTCCACTTACTCTGGCGCGTTCGGATTGGGGATTATCGACAGATGTCAACAGATGTAAAACTGTTTGGAAATTGAAGGAAAAAGTTTCTTTGGCATTGATATAGAAGTCACCAAGAATTGCTGCTTGACTTTGCGCTAAACCCGAATATTCGCTACCCCCACCTTTGACTGTACTCTCCGAGAGATTTGCTGCAAACAATTGTTGGCAGTTAGATACAAAAACTGCATTAGCATTGGCTTCGCTAGTGACTACGCCTTTATTAGCGATCGCCAGAGTGTTCGTGTTTGCAAATGTACCAGTGTCAGTTGGTCGGTGACTGAAGTTGTCCATGCTGACTTCGGCGGCAGAACCTGCTATAATCGCAGCACTGCTAGGCGCAATACCTATACTCAAGCCAGTTACTAAAGGAGTAGCTAATAAAAATGCGATCGAGCCAATACTATGATTGATTTTCACGTTGAGTCTCCTGAAATTTGCAAAATCTTTAAGTAATGTTAATTTTTGAATTAGTAGCAGTTGCTTTCCCTTACTTATTAATACTATCTATTTACGGACGAGTTTATGTAAAGATACTGTCAAGATATCCATGTTTTCATTAAAGTTTATGTAAAGTTAGTCCCGCCAGAGTAATTATGCTAGAAATCAAAGATATTCACACCTATTACGGAAATATTCACGCTCTTAAAGGAGTGTCGTTAACAGTCTCTCTAGGAGAAGTTGTGACTTTAATCGGTAGCAACGGGGCGGGGAAAACTACAACTCTCCGCACGATTCAAGGGCTGTTGCGTCCGCGCCAAGGGACAGTGTTATTTGAAGGAAAGCCTTTGGAATCGATGTCTACAGAGGCTATCGTCCGTTTGGGTATTTCTCAAAGCCCTGAAGGGAGACTGATTTTCCCGCGAATGACAGTACAAGAAAATCTCGAAATGGGTGCTTATCTCCGTAACGATACTCTTGGTATTAAATCAGATATGGAGAAAGCATTAAATTTATTTCCCCGTTTACGAGAAAGAATTAGTCAAAAAGGCGGCACTCTCAGCGGTGGGGAACAGCAAATGTTGGCGATCGCCCGCGCTTTGATGTCGCGCCCCCGTCTGTTATTATTAGACGAACCGAGTATGGGTTTAGCTCCGATGTTGGTTAGTCAAATTTTTGCGATTATTCGTGACATTAATGCCCAAGGTACTACTATTTTACTCGTAGAACAAAATGCGCGTATGGCTTTAAGTGTAGCTCACCGCGGCTATGTCATCCAAACTGGTCAAGTTGTAGTCGCCGGTACTGCTAAAGATTTGCAGTCAAATGAAACTGTTCGTCAAGCATATTTAGGTGAAACTTAAATACCTATACAGGTAATTGGGAATTGGGAATTGGGAATTGGGAATTGGGAATTGGGAATTGGAAGTGACAACTAACAACCAACTAATAACAAATAACCCGTAAAAACCAACTAATTACCCAATAGACGATCGCAAATTCCTACTTTCCAACTCCCGTTCAAAAGCCGCCCGCACCTTTTCCCACTCCACTTCCGCTTCAAACAGCCAATCGCGGGCTATCACCACATCAAAAGTCTGAGTTCCTCCCGACTCAACCGCAGCACGGCTGATAGATTCCAATTCCTTGCAAACATCAGAAAAAGAGAGTGCTCCCAAATTAGCGCTACTGGATTTCAAGGTGTGAGAAGCCAGCTTCAAACTGTCAGCATCGCCCAGAAAAATAGCTTCCTTCATTATTTTCAAATGCTGCGGTGCATCCGACAAATAGATATTAATTAAATCTCCCAAAAAATTGGGGTCATCATCATCATCAAGTTCGCTGAGATTGTGCAAGATTTGAAAATCAATGGGCGAAACATTTTGCCTGTCAACACTGTTGAACTTACGAGTACCAGTGCCATTTTGGGACTCAGCAACCGCAGTCTCTTCGTCCCGATTGAGAGGTTGACATTTGCTCAGAGCGATCGCCAATTCTTCGCGACGGACAGGCTTAGTAATATAATCATCCATACCAGCTTCGATACATTTTTCGCGATCGCCCTGCATCGCATTAGCAGTCATCGCAATAATTCTCGGCTTCTTATTGGCAGACAATTCCTGACAAATACGGCGTGTCGCTTCCAATCCGTCCATTTCCGGCATCTGCACGTCCATCAGCACAACATCATAAGATTGCCGCCTCAGAATCTCCAAAACCTCCAACCCATTAGCAGCAATATCAGCCCGATATCCTATCCTATCGAGCAAATGTATCGCTACTTTTTGATTCACCACATTGTCCTCTGCTAGCAAAATCCGAATCTGAACCCCATTTGCTCCACGTTGGGACAAATTGCTCGCAACCTGTCTCAAAACCGCAGGAGTTTGCTGCACCCGGTGTTGTTCCTGAGAATTTTCAAAATACTGCAATCCCGAAGTCAAAGTTGCCACATTTGAAAATTCTCCCATGCTATTTCTGCCACTAACATACCCAAAAACTTGCACCAAAACATTATAAAACTGCGACTGTTTCAGAGGCTTAGTTAAAAAAGCAGCAAAATGCACTTCTGTATTTTCAAGTTTCTTCCAAACTTCCGCCTTACTCAAATAAGTAAATAGTACCAAAGGCAGCGGAGTTTTACGATAGCTTGTAATATTTACTCCATTTATGTCTAGTTGTTCACCGCCTTTCAAAAAATTGCCAATTTCAAGTTTCCGAATTTCCACAGCCAGCGCCACACCATCCATATCTAATAGATTCATCGCCAAAATAACCAAATCTATCTCCGAATTTTGTTGAATTATTTCCAATGCCTCAGCAGCGGTACTTGCTGTGATGGGTATCATGCCCCAAGACTGAGCCTGCGAAATTAAAACTTGCCGATTAATGGCGTGATTATCCACAATCAACAGACGCTTTCCTGTGGCAAAATCTGGCTGTTTTTCATTGGGAATGCCTTCAATTCCTTCTGCCATTACTGTAAAATAGAAAATCGAACCCGTTCCAGATATTGACGGCTCTACAAATCCCGCAGGTGCTTGTCCTACCACACTTTTTCCAAACTCAGGAAGTGACATTTGGAAATTGCTATTCCCCCTAGATACCTGACTAAACACCCACATTTTACCTGCCATCATATCGCTGAGACGTTGGCTGATAGCTAGTCCCAAACCAGTACCGCCGTATTGTCGCGTCGTCGAAGCATCGACTTGTGAAAAAGCCTTAAACAGCCGATTCATCCGCTCTGGCGGAATGCCGATTCCCGTATCTTGGACTGCAAATTGAATTTCATATTTTTGGTTGACTGCTAACCGTTCCGGGTTAATTATTGACTGTTGTTGCTCTAAAATATTGCCCTCAGATGACGAACTCACAGCGATATCGGGCTGAATTTCTCTGGCGGTACAACGTACCACGATTTCTCCAGATTCGGTAAACTTAACGGCATTACCTAACAAATTAACTAAAATTTGACGGAGCCTGGTGACATCTCCTAAAATCTTTTTCGGAACAGAAGAGTCAATCAAATAAGCCAGCTCTAAGCCTTTTTCCGATGCTTTCGGAGCTAGTAATTCCAGAGATTCTTCAATACAATTTTGTAATTCAAAAGGCTGATTTTCTAAATCCAATTTTCCAGATTCAATTTTGGAAAAATCTAGTATGTCGTTAATAATAGTCAGTAAAGCATCACCACTATTACGAATTGTCTCGACAAAATCGCGCTGTTCTGTCGTTAGTGCCATATCTAGCAGTAAACCTGTCATCCCAATTACTGCATTCATGGGAGTACGGATTTCGTGACTCATTGTAGCTAAAAATTCGCTTTTGGCTTGGTTAGCAACTTCTGCTGCTTGTCTGGCTTGATCTAAGGCTTCATTTTGCTCTGCGAGTTGCTGCTGTCGCTGAACTTCTGTTTCTAGAAGTTTTGCTTGGGCTAAAGTAATGCCGACTTGAGCTGCAACATCTTCTAACAATTCAACTTCGTCTGGATTCCATTGACGAGTTGCATCGCACTGATGCAAGGTAATAATTCCATTGGGTTTGCCTTGATAGGAAGTGCGAACTGCTAACATTGATTTCAGTCCGATGCGGCGACACATTGGCACTGAAGATTCGAGCAAGGGATCGGCAAAGACATCAGGAGATGCTAGTGCTATATCTTCAGAAAGGAGTTTTTCTGTATAGGGGTTGTAAGTGACAGAAAGTTCTAAATCTAAAGCTGATTCGTAGGCTGGTTCTAAGTATTCTGCGACGCAGGGCAAGTGAGGATAAGGTTCGACAAGATAGGTGTGAATTGTACAGCGATTGACGCCAAATACGCGGCCGATTTGGGTAGCGGTTGTTTGGAAAATCTCTTGAGTATCTAAGGTCGATCGCACTTTTTGAGTAATTTGTTTGAGCAACAAGCCGCGCTGGTACTGCCGCTCCAAGGTTCTCTCTTTTTCCTCACGGGCAATTTCAGTGCCGATATAATTGCCCATCAACTTTAAGATTTCTAAATTCAGGGGTTTCAGGGGAGCTTTAGCGGTGCGGGAAGTAAAGCTCAAAGTGCCAAAAACTCTGCCACCTACCATTACCCGCGTCCCCATAAATGCTTCTAGTCGGCGCACTGTGTAGGCTGGGTGGTGTCGCCACTGAGTAGTACCAGCGGATTCGATAGAAATGGGTTCCTGCGATCGCAAAACCTCTCGTTCAAAAGTTCTACTTAAAGCAAAACCGTCTCCTTTAGCAAATCCGAAGGGAAAATCTTCTGGTAAATAAGCCGCGAGCACTTCGTAGCGATCGCCCAAAACCCGACCTAACAGCCCAATATCCATGCCAAACTGACTACAACCCATTGCCAGCAGTCTTGCCGTGCGCTCATCAAAAGAGCCTTGAGAGCTCACCATTACCTCGTAGAGCGATCGAATTGCCCTTTCACTTTCCCGCAGTTCCTCAACCCCTTCGACCCGACGACTAACATCATGCAAAGTCCCTAAAATTCCCGTGATTTCACCTTCAGAATTCAGCCTTGTCTGGGCAAATATTTCAACTGAAATAAAGCTGGAAAAACTTTTATTTTCTAATTCTTCAAAACGTATTTCATCCCTCCTCAAAAATTGCACTTCTCGCCGATAAAATTCCGACTTCCGCGTCACCAAAGACTCCAATATTTTTGCACACTGCTGACGCTCATTTGGGTGTACCCAATCTAAGAAATTAGTCTGCAAACTTTCGGACACTGAAAAACCTGTCATTTCCGTCCAAGCACGACTCAGAAATGTCCAAACTCCGCCCGCATCCATCTGGAAAATTACAGTTGCTTTCAGAGAATCAAATATTTCCGATTGCTGCTGCTCATTTTCGCGAACTTTTACCTCTAACTCCTTGTTTTGAGTGATATCTGTATGAGTTCCCACCATCCGCAGTGGTTTCCCCACACCGTTTCGCAAAACTTGACCCCGATTTAGCACCCAAATAATACTGCCATCTTTGCATTGCATCCGATATTCTATGACAAAATCCGCAGTTTTTTCTGCTAGATGTTCTTCTATAGCTGCTTTTACCAAGTCAACATCATCTGGGTGAATTCGGCTCCACCATTCGGAGCTGCGGTGGTCAATTTCGCTCTCGGAGTATCCGAGCATTTCTTTCCAGCGCAGGGAATAAAAATACTCATCTGTTTCGATATTCCAATTCCAAATCCCTTGATTATTAATTTGAATGGCAAGATTAGCAAGATCTGAACTGTTTTGATAATTTTTTTCAATTTTTTGACTATGGGCAGCAGCAACTTTTACTTCTGAAGATAGTTTTTTGTATTGCGCGCTGGTAGATTCTAGCTGGCGCTGTAAAGCGATTAAACCAGAATGCAGAGATTTTGAATCCAGCGCTTGCAACAGAATAGTTTTAGGATTGACAATACCGATCGGGTGACTATTTTCGTTGACAACTAATAAAGGTAGTTGGCAATAAGTTTTTTGCAAAAGAGCGATGGCTGCTTCCAAAGTTTGGTAAGGCCGCACCAAAGCTGGGGGACTGCTGCAAATCGTTCCCGCTTTAGTTTGGTTAGAGTCTATTCCCAGTGCTTGCAACAGCATAATATCGCGGGTACTTACCACCCCGACTAATTTGTGGGAATTGTTATTTGTGAATTTTGAATTGTGAACTGCCGCCGTCGAAGTTTGTTCGGCAGTTTCGGTAATCAATACATAGTTAACATTGTTTCTGAACATCAGTTGCGCCAAGTAGCGAACCGAAGAAGTCGTGGGAGCATGAATAATTCGCGAGGCAGCGATGCGAGGGATTTGATAAAGTTTAATTGAGTGAGCTGGCAACTCTAATTTTGGATTCAAACTTGGCACGGGCGGGGGAGGTGCGAATAACGTTTGAGGTGGCGAAGCGCTACTAACGGCTTTTTGTTTTTGGTTCCCTGCATCCTGTAACATTTGCAGAAAGCTTTGAGTGCTAATTATACCGACAAGTTCGTCAATTTCACTGACGATGGGCAAGTGGCCAATTTGGTTTTTTTCCAACAGGCTTCCCAAGGCAAAAATGTCGGAAATTTGCGATTCTTTGGCTACAGTAACGGTTCTGATCATGATTTGTTCGATCGCAAATCCTCTCAAAGAAGCGCCGATCGAATTTAGCTGTACAATATCCCGTTCTGTAATAATACCTAGCACTGGCCCGTCCGCGGGATAGGTCGGTTTTGAACCGTTGAAACTGCGTCCGTTTAATTCAGAGTGCACCGCACGTGGTACGGTATCATAAAAACCTAAATTTTTCCGTGGTGGTGCTGAATTGCCATTCGTCCAACTTTCTCGTTGAAAATTCCCGTGCTGCTCTAGCACTAGCACATAACTAGACCCTGTGCGACTCATGAGTTCGATCGCCTCTTCTATGGGCGTCTGAGGCGTGACAATGAGCGGATTGCGGTTAATTACCTGATTGAGAGAGGGAATAAACATCAGGGGGCATAGGAGTGATATTTGTTAGAAAACCGCGACATGGTAAAAATTCAAATATTTGCCCACTGCAAATAGATGCTGAGGGATCTGGTAGTCCGCATAACACTAAAAATTTGGGCAGTGGGAACTTAGCGGCAACAATTTGCTCAAAATCCATGATTTTTTGATTATATGCCACAACACCAATTGTATTAACTTTCTGTTTGATTGTGAATAAATCTTGTATGGGCCTAGGGCATTTTGAGATAGCCGCCTATTATAGCAACTTTTAGCCAAACAATTTTATTTTTAATTCATTTATTGAAACTGGATTAAAACAGCACTATTTCCCGCCACCGAAAAAGTAACATTGCCGTCCTTCAGGGTTAAGTTACCAACAACCTCATCCATCGCCCTAGAACTAAACTCTCGCACGGTTCCTTTTCCAACTTTGAGCAAAGCCGAAATATCAGAATTGACAGTGTAAGATTTCGGCTGGTCATTGACAACCAACAAGTAAACAAGATTTTTGCTAGGATCAAGAGTGGCAACTGCCATTAAATTAGGAGTGTTAGCGATCGGAAAAAAAGTAGATTTCCCCCCCTGCAAAGCCCTAATTCCCATCCGCAAAGCATAGTAGCCCGCACGCCGTTTTCCCCCACTACCCAGCAAACCTTCTGCCAGTCCCGGCTTTCCCCAATCGTACAAACAAAATATGTGACTGCCGTAAATATAATTATACCCCGGTTGGGAACCGCGAATCAAATTTTCAATCAAACTTAAAGCTAAAGACAAATCGCTGTAACTAATTTCATAACTACCCCACTCCCCCATCCAAAGCTGCGAGTTAGCAAGTAAAGTTCCCCGCATCCAGCCGCGCAGTTTGCGGGTGTAATTTGAAATATCGGCATCGTAGTTGTGAACATTGACTGTATCGAAATAATTAGGAATTTCCTGCAAAGCAAAAGCCGGCCAATTGCTACCCCCTATAGTTTTCGGGCCGTGGATATGATAAGTGCGATCGGGCAAATAAGTTTTGTAAACAAAGTCGATCGCATCTTTTGCCACCTTCACCAACTCAAAATAATCCGCCCTAGTCCCACCCCAACCCTGATCGCGGTTATCCGGTTCATTGTGAATTTCCCAATCATCAACACGGTAATCATTGCGAACATTCAGCCAATAAACAGTAGCAAAAACGTGTTCCCACCACTCATTCCAATCTTCTTGATTGCGCGGCGGATTCAGTTGCAGCGCCCAACTCGGACTCCAGTTATTGTCAACATTCCTAATACTTACAACCGGGCGAATCTTAGCTTGTTTGAGACCATTAAAAATAGTTCTAGCATTCCCTTTCCAAACCGTACCGGGTTCTCCCGACCACCAATAATCGCTACCGTTGGGTGGATTTGTCATCATCTTATCCCAATGTTCCCAATTAATTATATTGGGATTTGTCTTAATTTCCTCAATAGACGGCCAGCCGTATTTAGCATCATCATCTTCCGGTTCCCATCGAGACATCCCGCCATAAATGCGGTATGTATTAACTCCCAAATCTTGCAAATCTTTGAGATCAAAATTGATATTGCCCTCAACAGCACCGATATAACGAGTGCTAACACCTGTAGGAGTGCCAGAAATTTTGATTGTTTCGATATTTTGAGCAAAACTTGTTGTTCCGCTGAACAACTCAAGGCAGATGGCAATTAAAATGCCCAGAAACAAATTCCGAATTATAGTTTTTGAGAACACATGGCTAATAACTAATGGACTGATAACTAATGACTAACTACCAACAGTGGCAAAAACTCCCGCCAGCGATGTCGCAAAACTATCATGCCCAAAGCAGCAAATACAGGCAAAATTCGCTTCATGACCAAATCCAGAATGTCATACAGTGGATCGCGATCCTAGAAAAACTCAGGTGCGCTATCCTGTAATTGTACTCATCTAAACCATTAATATCATGTCTGGCGATCGCCTGCGACAAATTGCTAACGGCTTGACAAATCGTCTCAAGCGTGATGTATTAATTGAAAAATCCCTATATGAAATTCGAGAAGTCTTGCAGAGCGATCGGGCTGTACTGTATCATTTTTACAGAAAGTGGCAGGGTCAAGTGACTTGCGAGATGTTAAGTGCGATCGAACTATCAATTTTGGGTTCCACCGGGGCTGACGAGTGTTTTAATGACGAATATGCTGCTTTGTACGAAGGCGGTAGAGTCAGAGCAATTACAGATATTGAAGTAGAACCACTTCACCAGTGTCACCGAGAGTTTCTGCGTAGCATCAAAATACGCGCTAACTTAGTAGTCCCAATTTTAACGGCGAAGGGACTTTGGGGACTGTTAATTGCTCATCAGTGCAGCGGGCCTCGTACTTGGTTGCTGTCCGATATTGAATTTATGCAGCAACAAGCGCAGAATATGGCAATGTCTCCCACCATTCAAGATAGTTAATATTGAAATTCAAGCTCGAATCACTGTAACCGATCGCCCAATTGGAGTAAAATGAACTTCAGTATTCAACCGTTCTTCGATTTCCAGTGCATTCTCGCGGCGATCGAATATTACCAACCAACCTGAATCCTGCCCCAATCGAGCCAAATATCCATCCAACTGTTCCAAACCTTTACTCAAAGGATCGGCTTTTTTAGTCCGCCAAACCTTCAGTTCAATACCCAATGTTACCTCACCGTAGCGCAAACATAGATCCATGCGATCGCGCCCGATCGCATATTCCCTCTCCAAAGTTCCCCCACCATTAATCACCCGATGCAGAAACGCCATCAGCACTAAATGAGGCGCAATTTCTGGATAAGAAGCACTTTTGAGTAATGGTTCGCCATGCTGTAACCAAAAAGCCATAAAAGCTTCGAGCAACGCATCCGTCATCAGTTCGCCGCGAGAGTTCAACCAACTCGGACTGATCATCGGTAAACTATCCTGTGGCCCTTGCACCAAAACTCGTGGCAAAACTTCTCGATAAATCGGATTGGCGATGACTAAACCCCCAGCCGGATCGCGCTTCAGCAAGCCCAAATCTACGAGATATTGGCGATCGTCATTAGAAGACTCTGGCAACTCTTGTCCTGCTAAAATCGGCTCAATAATCGCTTTAACTCGATTTTCTCGGAGTCGTTCTGCCAAACTATCCAAGTGTGTATCTTGACGTTTTATTATAATTTCTTTAGCTTCTAAAATATGTTCGGTAGTAATTTCTATAGATTCATCTGTAACTAATTCTTCTACGATTTCCTTAGCTAGCGCATTCACCAACCAAGGCTGTCCCTGAGTCAATTCAAAGGCTAAAGCTGTTGCTTCCGGTGTAAAAACTTGTCCGGTATCTTCCGTATGTTGCGCGTAGAGTTCGACCACTTCTTCGGCATTAAAATTGCGTAAAGTGAGCGATCGCACTTTAATATTAAACGGACTAGAAGTATTGAGTCTGTCGCTACCACCCGCAGCAACTTTATAATCGCGAACATCCCGCAAACCGATCAAACCAACGGATTGAGGAAAAGCTTTAGGACGATTCGGATAAGCATCGCGCAATTGTCGCAAGATAGAAATCAAAGCTTGGTCTTGTAGTGCATCAATTTCATCAATAAAGATTACCAAAGGACGAGGAGATGCTTGCGCCCAAAGACTCAGTGCATCACCGATTCGCTGTCCCGATTCCAACGAAGGCCAAGCTGGAGGCTGTAATTCCTGGGGAAGTCGGATGGAAATCGCCCGCCGCCAAGCAGCCAGAATCGCCTTTTCAGCACCTGCAATATCTTGACTAAAAGGTGCACCGACTTCTACAGATAGCATCACGGCGGTGTATTTTCCGCTGTCGGTGAGTTGTTTGGCTAAAGCCAGCATGGCGGTGGTTTTACCCACTTGTCGGGGCGCATGGATGACGAAATAATTGCGTTGAGCGATTAACCGTTCTAAGCCAGGTAAGCGCAGTGTTGGGGGTAGCACGTAATGAATGTCTGCTTGGCAGGGGCCTGCGGTATTGAACCAGCGTGGCATAGTTTAATTGGGGCTAAAGGGGTTGCTCTCAGTTTACTGTGCTGTTGTCGGAATGGTATTTTGTGGGGATGAGTTCAGATGTTTTTCAATGCTTTAGCTAAAACTGTGGTGGACGGAGAATATCTAACTTATGTCTTTAGGAATAGTTAGCAACAAGGAGTTTTCGGATGCTGGGGGAGCGAAACCCCAGAATGATATCTTGACGAGACACGCCACGTTGAATCAATTCGCGATCGATATAAATCTCGGTACTATTGTGTTGAATCCAGATTTGATTTTCGATGATATCGAGCTGCATGGCACACCCATAGATGCGATATTCGTCGCGCCATTCGTTGTGCATGACGAGGTATCGATCGCGGGCGATATCAAAGATTAACTGAGCATTTGCGTCATTCTTAGAAAAGTCTTCGAGAAAGTCACAAACAATTTTGCGGTATTCGTTTAGTCTATCCATTGGTCGATCGCCTCACGAGTTGGATTGTAAATAAGCAGGTGTAAACTTAATGCCCTACAATATACACATCTATAACTTATTCTAAAAGCTTTATGCCTTTTACTGAACTTGTTCCTCTTCTTAAAGAATTATCTCACGCCGAGAAGCTATTGCTACTCCATTTCCTGGTAGCTGAATTGCTGAAGGAATCTGGTTTAGTACCATTGAGCGATGGAGGAACACCCGCTAGTCAAGGGTTGCATGATTCTTTTGAGGCTGCTTCTGTACTAGCAAGAGCATTGGCAGAAGAGAAGGTGGCAACGCATGGTTGATCGAGTCAGATTTGCCTTCACGGAGGTCGATCCAAGTCTTGGTGCATTAAGTACACTTCCTTACCTCCCAATAGTTCTAACGTATCAAAATCAATCTCTGAGGGTATCGGGTTTATTAGACACAGGGTCTAGTGTAAACGTATTACCTTATGAGATGGGTTTAAGGTTGGGTGCTGTTTGGGAACGACAGAGGCTTTCAGTGCCGTTGGGAGGAAATTTGTCTAAGTTTGAAGCAAGAGCGGTGGTGATGACAGCAAATGTCGAGCAATTTCCGCCTGTGGATTTGGCTTTTGCTTGGACAAAAGATCGAAATGCTCCATTGATTTTGGGACACATGAATTTCTTTCTAGCGTTTGATGTATGCTTTTATCGCTCAGAGTTAGCATTTGAAGTTAGCCCGAAAAGATATTGACCAAAAGATATTGTAGTGTGCGTCAGGTGAGTTTCTTAAACGATGATTAAGGGTTTAAATATCTGACGCACCTTACTAATTGTGAGAATTACCTAACTCCTGTTACTATTAGCTAACGGCTACAGCCTCCCCCAAAGGATGCTGCTCTAAAACAGCTTTCAAATACTTCCCAGTATAAGAACGAGGATTTGCCGCCACATCCTCCGGCGTCCCCGCCACAATAATCTCACCTCCCTTATCTCCCCCTTCTGGTCCCAAATCGATCGCCCAATCGCAGCATCGAATCACATCCAAATTGTGCTCGATGACCAAAATTGAATTGCCCTTGTCCACCAATCTTTGCAACACATTTAACAAATGGTGAACGTCGTAAAATGACAAACCAGTTGTCGGTTCATCAATCAAATAAAGCGTCTTCCCAGTAGCGCGGCGTGACAATTCCGTTGCCAGTTTCACCCGCTGCGCTTCGCCTCCAGAAAGAGTGGGTGCAGGCTGTCCCAACTGAATATAACCCAAACCAACGTCAAGCAAAGTTTGTAGTCTCATTGCCGCCCTGGGGATATTTTTAAACATTTCCAAAGCTTCCTCAACAGTCATATTCAAAACATCAGAAATTGACTTTCCCTTGTACTTAACTTGCAGCGTTTCCCGGTTGTAGCGCGCACCTTTACAAACCTCGCACTGCACGTAAACATCCGGCAGAAAATTCATCGAAATCACGTTCACGCCTTGGCCGCTGCAAGCTTCGCACCTTCCACCTTTGACGTTGAAAGAAAACTGTCCAGCTTTGTAACCCCTGGCTTTGGCTTCAATGCTTTCGGAAAACAAGTCTCGAATCACATCAAAGACTCCCGTGTAAGTAGCGGGATTGGAACGCGGAGTGCGACCGATGGGAGATTGATCGATGACTATTACCTTATCAACTACATCCTCGATAGAGCGTTCGCCTTTGGTTTTGAGCGCATCCATGTCTGGTGGTAAAGGAACTTTCTTTGTGAGGTAATGTTGCAGCGATGGGTACAGTAATTCATTGATTAACGTGGATTTTCCTGAACCGGAAACGCCTGTAACACAGACAAGTTTTCCTAGGGGAATTTCGACATCAATATTTCTTAAATTATTGCGACGAGCATTGGTGATTGAGAGAAATTTGCCATTACCTTTTCTCCTTTCATTCGGGGTTTCAATGACTCGCTTTCCTGACAAATATGCGCCAGTCAAAGATTCCTCAGCCGCCAGCAAATCTTCTAAACTTCCTTGGGAGATGATTCGCCCCCCGTGTACGCCTGCGCCGGGGCCGATATCGACTATGTGATCTGCCGATCGCATTGTTTCTTCATCATGCTCCACTACAATCAGTGTATTGCCTAAATCTCGTAACTTTGTGAGGGTTTGCAGCAGGCGGAAATTGTCTCTTTGGTGCAGTCCGATACTGGGTTCGTCCAAAACATAAAGCACTCCCGTCAAACCGGAACCGATTTGAGTCGCCAGTCGAATTCGCTGCGCTTCCCCGCCAGAAAGCGTCATTGCGGCGCGATCTAAGGTGAGATAATCTAACCCGACATCAAGGAGAAATTGCAGTCTGGCTTTGATTTCTCGGAGGGCTAAATCGGATATTTGAAATTGCCGATCGCTCAATCCCAAATTATCTACTCGTTCCCGACATTCCCGAATCGAAATACTGGTTAAATCGACAATTCCGTAGTTTCCTAGCCGCACGGAAAGCGCCTCTGGTTTCAAGCGTTTGCCCTGACAAACATGGCAATGTTGATCGACCCGATACTGTTCCAATTTCTGCTTGATCAAATCAGAACCAGTATCTTCGTACTGGCGCTGCAACATGGCAATTACGCCTTTAAAATCCCTTCTCAAATCGGTGGCATTTGGGTCGCGTTTCTTATTTTCTGCTGTTCTCTTGTCCTCATTACCATACAAAATTATCTGCTGATGTTCCGGCCGCAAGCGATGCCAAGGAGTGTCAATATTAAAGCCACAACTATCTGCAACACTGCACAGCAAAGAGAGATAATAAGAATTGTCCTTATCAGACCAAGGGGCGATCGCGCAATAAATCGGCGCTTTCACATCCGGCACCACCAAATCCGGCGCAAACGTGCGTAAACTCCCCAAACCGTGGCAGTTTGGACACGCGCCGTAGGGTGAATTAAACGAAAACAATCGAGGCGAAAGTTCTTCCATCACCGCCCCATGTTCCGGGCACGCAAAGTTTTCGGAAAAGATAATAGGCGGATTTGGTTCAGAATTTTCGTCTGCTGGCAACTCCTCAATTACGGCAATTCCCTCCGAATGGCGTAAACAAGTTCCCAAAGAATCAACTAAACGTTCTTCTAAACCGGGTTTTTTAATTAGCCTATCAACAACTATCTCGATGTTGTGCGTATGGTTTTTATCTAATTCGATATTTTCCGAAAGTTCTAAAATCTCGCCGTTAACTTTGACACGACTAAATCCTTCTGCGGCTAAACTCGACAATAATTTCCGGTGAGTCCCTTTTTTTCCTCGCACAACTGGTGCCAGAAGGTGAAAGCGAGTGCCATCAGGAAGGGCCATGATGCGATCGCACATTTCATCAATTGTCTGAGGCGCGATGGAACGATCGCAAATCGGACAATGCGGTTCGCCAGCTCTGCCGTAGAGCAATCGGAGATAATCATAAATTTCTGTAACAGTACCGACACTCGATCGCGGGTTGTGAGAAGTTGACTTTTGGTCGATCGAAATAGCCGGACTCAAGCCCTCGATGGCGTCCACATCAGGTTTATCCAACTGTCCCAAAAATTGGCGCGCGTAGGCGCTGAGAGACTCCACATAGCGGCGCTGTCCCTCGGCAAAAATTGTATCGAAAGCCAGGGAAGACTTACCAGAACCGGAGACACCCGTAAAAACTATCAGACGATCGCGTGGCAATTCCAGATCAATATTTTTCAGGTTGTGCTGTCTCGCACCGCGAACCCGAATCGTATTTTGGTTATTAGAGTTAGGAGTCGTCACATTATGCCCGTTGCGGGATGCACTTGACTGGCTTTTTGAGGTTTTGGCGCGTTGGGACATGAGAGTAGTGCAAAACAGTGCTTAACCATCTTAGCGCTGCCTTTGGAATAGGTGTCATCCAAACTCAAGAATATCAAAGAATTGTTAAATAAGTTTCCGTCGGCCCGTCGGGCAAAACTTTCAATCTTGGATTTTTCAAATCGACTTGCTTGAGGTTTCTGAAGGACACGGCATTGCCCTGTTCCTACCGTGTCAAAAAAATAAAATCACTGCACACCAATAAACTTATGAGTTTGCAAAGACAACCTGTAACTAGGATTTTGTTTCAGCAATTCCAATACAATCGGAATTGCCAACTCTTTAGAGTTCCATTCCGGCTGCAAAAAAACCGGAATCTCAACATTAATTGGCAAATAGTTACGATAAAATTTAACTTCTTCGCCAGTGCTAACCACCAACTTAATTTCATTAGATCTAGTCCAAAAAAGCTCTTGTACCGGATATTTAGGACTGATGTGTTCTTTAGGGGAAAGAGTAATCCAAGCTAGTGGCGAAACATCCTGCCAGTAAGCACCAGAAGTTTCAATACTCACCTGCTTATCGCAGGCTAACAAAGCTTCAACTAACTCAGGCAAATCCGGGTGAATGAAAGGTTCACCGCCAGTGATCACAACTCTCGGAGACTGCAACTGAGCTAGCAATTGTGCGATCGACTGCGACACTGCGGGTAAACCTTTGCCACCGTTGGAGTAACCCGTGTCGCACCAAGGACACCTCACAGGACAACCAGCCAATCTGATAAAATCAACCAAAGTTCCCGTCCAGTAGCCTTCGCCTTGAACGGTAGATTGAAAAGTTTCGTGAATTGGCAATTTTACTTGTAAGTTAGACACCAGAATCTCCGCTTCAAACGGATTAATTATATCATTTAAATATAGCCTTTCTCAGTTAGGTGAGGGAATGGGGAATGGGTAATGGGGAATGGTTAGTGATTTTTCTAATAGTCAATTACCAATTACCAATTACCCATTCTCGATTTTTAATTATACTGTTCAGGTTCCATCATTGTAGCCCAGCGGCGTTTCAGGGCCAAAGTCAGTCCGTCAGCGATCGGGACAACACTGAGGGTAACTCTGGGATCATGACGCAATTTGTCGTTAAAAGTCCGAATTGCTAAGGTACTTTCGTCCTGTACTTTAGGGTCTGCAACTCGTCCAGACCATAGAACATTGTCAATTACAATTAAACCGCCATTTCGCACGAGTTGGAGCGATCGCTCAAAATAAGCCTCATAATTTTCTTTATCGGCATCGATGAAAGCAAAATCAAAGGTTCCTGTTTTTCCTTCAGCGATTAACTTGTCCAGACTATCAATTGCTGGACCTAAGTGTAAAGAAATCTTGCTGGCGACACCCGCAGCTTCCCAATAGCGACGTGCGATCGCAGTATATTCCTCGCTGACATCACAAGCAATAATCTGCCCGTTGGAAGGCAGCGCTAAAGCTACGCACAGGGAGCTATAACCAGTGAAAACGCCAATTTCTAAGGTTTTTGTCGCCCCCATTAGTTGCACCAACATCTGCATAAATTGCCCTTGTTCAGGAGCTATTTGCATCATACCCATAGGATGTTTCGCAGTTTCTTCTCGCAGTTGTTGAAGAATATCTGGTTCCCGCAGGGAAATAGATAACAGATAATCGTAAAGTTGATTTTCTAGACCAAGAGTTAAATTCGCCATCGGTTTGTCCTTGCTGCTGACTTTTGATTTTAAGTAGTAGATGCACAGATCGTGGAAATTGAAACAGGTAGAGCTAATTCCTGAACCATTCTATTTACTTACTCAGCAGCATAGTAATAGTAATCGGTTGTGTAATCGATCCGAACAGTGCTATTTTGTAATGTTTTCAACATTTTGGGTTTATTTTCTAAATTGATTGAAAAATTGATTTTGTTAATCATATCAGGCGATCGTCAAAATGGCAAATAGCCAGCAAACTAAGTAGATGAGCGCTAAAACAGGTAAATATGTCATAGCTGCATGAAACGAAGCAATCGCAGTGGTTATGGCAGGTTTACATTTTTTGACATACCAAAGTTTATCTGCACCTACCTACTTATACAGCAGGCGATAAATAGATGAGTCGGAAAATATATAGGTATTATAAAACTTTATTAAGTTTGTAAGCAGTAGTAAGCAACGGTAGTACCATATAGTCATAAGGGTCAATAAGCGAGAATTATTGCGCTCGTTAAAAAAATGGAGAGTCTGAATGCAACTAGCAGAGAGACACAT
>JAYSVM010000221.1:0-30304 GCA_043718495.1 Oscillatoriales bacterium
GAGGAATCGGTCAACCATCCCACCTCAACAAACCTGGCTTTCATCCCACACCAATCTGTAAACGATATGATGTGGGGATTCCCGCCGAACTAGCTAAAATCCTAAAGGTGTAGGAGGAATCGGCAGCGCCGAGGGAAACATCGGTGTGGGGCTGGGCATTCCAAATAGTCCGGGGATTGGAGTTGGGGCGATCGACCTAATCGTCAGCAGAGGTGAATCTGGTAGCCCAATTGTCGGCGGAGAAGGAATCCTCGAAGCTGCCGGAGTCGGAGTTGTTGCCGGAGTCGGAGTTGTTGCCGGAGTTGGACTTGTTGCCGGAGTTGGACTTGTCGCCGGAGTTGGACTTGTCGCTGCTGGAGTTGGACTTGTCGCTGCTGGAATTGGACTTGTCGCTGGAATTGGACTTGTCGCTGCTGGAATTGGATCTCTTGGATCGCTAATTGTAGTTGTAACTGTAGTTGTAACTGTCGTCGTAGTTGGTCTGACGGGAGTCGGCCCCGTAATAGATACAAAATCAGTAGGCTCAATTAGGTCTTTTGGAGTATTTGTCAAAATTGCCAAAAGCTTGCCTTCTTTCTTCGTCGTAATTACTGTATCCCTGCGGTTTGCACCGTTGCCTTGACTAATTACCAAGTCAGTAAAAGATAGACTACTCGGTAGTCCAAAGAAATCCTCGGCCTCATTGTAATCAGTAATCAAAGCCAAACTGCCAGGCCCAGCTCCCAGTACAAAAATATCGCTACCACTACCGCCAGTCAGAGTATCCGAACCCTCACCTCCGCTCAAACAGTCATTACCCTCTGCCCCAAATAAATTGTCATTGCCAAAATTTCCCAAAAGTGTATCGTCGCTGAGGCCACCAGCCAAGGAATCATCGCCAAAGCCACCATCAAGAACATCGCGGCCTTTGCCACCAAAGAGGAAATCGTTATCTTCTCCTCCTTGTAATAAGTCCTCGCCTTCATCGCCCCGAATCGTATCGGAACCAGTACCACCTATGACTGTATCGTTAGCTTTGCCACCGAATATCTGATCATTGCCACCGTCTCCGTAGACCGAATCAGAACCAGCATTACCGTATAAAGTGTCGTTGCCGTCTTCGCCTCTGAAGTAGTCGTTGCCATCGCCGCCGAACAATTGGTCACCGCCAGTACCGCCGTTGAGAGAATCATTGCCGATTTCCCCGTAGAGAAAGTCGTCGTCCCCATTCCCAAATACTGAATCGTCCCCATCACCGCCTGTGAGGGTGTCGTTGCCAGTACCGCCAGCAATGACATCAAAATCTCTGTTGCCATCAATTAGGTCGTCACCAGCGTCTCCGAACACGGTATCGCTACCATCGTTGCCATCCAGGATATCGTTGCCTAAACCACCGCGAATGGAGTCATCGCCGTTGCCACCGCTGGCAGTATCGCGGCCTGGGCTGCCGATAATTTCGTCATTTCCTTCACCGCCAAAAAGCGAATCGGCTCCATCGCCTCCAATGATTTGGTCGTTACCATTGTCGCCCTCTAGGGTGTCATCTCCTGCGACGCCTAGGAGCGAGTCATCCCCATCTAAGCCACGAATGCGATCGCCTTGGGGAGTTCCGAGCAGGAAATCATTACTGTCTGTGCCGATTTGGTTTGCCATAGGGATACATTGCTCCTCAATAAAATAAATTAGTTTTAAATTACGTCGATCGCCTTTAACACCAAGCATTATCGCTTGCCTAGGTTAGCATAATTGAGATATTAGCCTGCGTGGCATTGGACTGGGGAATTTTTGTCTGTGTCGAGAATTGCGATCCTCTTCGAGGGCTGCGCTAACGGGCAAATATCTACAGCAAATAATCACGGCAAATAACCACGGTAAATACCTACAGCAAATACCTACATTAGGACACGGCATTGCCGTGTCCCTACTTCATAAACTTGGAATACGCCGTATTTTCAAAATGGAATTTCCTCATTTTCATCTTCCACAGTCTTAGCCCTCATCCGCCAACTGGTAATATACTCAATTTGCACATCAATTTGATTGATAGATTCGCCTAACCGTTTTTGAATATATTGAGTCAAATTCACCATAAAATTTAACTCAATTCCCACGGATAGCACCAATTTTGCCAAATTAGCAAAATCCACCTTCATCATGGAAGAACTAGACAATTTAAAATGGGAACTGTTCCCCTTATTTTGCACGGTCATCGCTTTTTTCACCCGTTCTTTTAAATGAGTGACTTCTGAATCTAAAAATCTCCATTCAGGTAAAATATCTTTGTATCTTTGTCCCAATATTATCATATCCTCACTCATCGGTTGTGGAGATATTTTATTCGTGAAATTTTGCCTCTTTTGTGCATTAAAAATCAACCGCAAACTTTGATTTTCTTCAATTTCCAAAGATGGGTGTTCAATAAATGTTCCTAATTGTCTTTGAATCTCCTTAGTCAGTGTTACCGGAAAATGCAATTCAATCCTCTCGGCTTGGGTCAGATTTGCCAGAGTCATAAAATCTACTTTCATTGCGATCGAACTGGATAGCTCAAAATAATCACTTTCTTTGAGTTTTGTTGCTAGCATCCCAGTTTTGATTCGATCTTTGATTTCAGTAATTTCTGAATCTAGCGGTTTCCACTGAGATTCTATTTTCTGATATTTTTCACCCAATGCAGTCAAGTTTTCGCTAGCGGGATCTGGATAACATTTGTCAATAATTTCTAGCAGATGCCGATGCACTCTCGCCAAATAAACAGCATCCATCGTGGCGTATTTGAGCTGATTTTCAGTCAGGGGACGCTTTGCCCAATCACCACTCTGTTCTGTTTTGTCTACATAACCAATATTGCAAATCTTTTCTACTAAAGTCTTCAATTTGCGATCGGGCAATGGTAGAATGTAATAAGGAACTTTTGTGGCCATGCTTAAGGTACAAGTAATATTTTGGGGATCATCATTTCCCAGGAACCTGATGTCATAGCTGGCATTGTGCATGACTTTTTCAATATTGGGATTGACCATAATTTGGTCGATGAATTCTTTTGTTACTTCAGGTTGATTCAAGACATCTAACAAAAAAGTGGCATCACCGCTCAAATCTCTGGGGTCAGCTAATACCTGAATCAGAGATAATTTAGGGTTGGATATATAATCTGCTATTTCTGTATCAATCCACAGGATTCTAGATTGGGAAAATTTAGCAATGAGTGCTTTGATGTCGCTGGCTACTGTTAAATAAGGCATTTTTAGAAGTTTTAGCTATTAATTTGATGATATAATGATCATATCAAAAAAAGGTTTAATTATTTAGGAGGTGCGATCGTGGTGATTGCTGCTACCAAACCGCCAAGTCTGACCGATCCTACCAAGAATCGCTTTACTGTTAATGAATACCGGGCGATGGAGGAAACTGCTGAAGAACGTCACGAATACTGCAATGGGGAGATTATCGCTATGTCAGGAGGTTCCCCTGCTCACAGCCGGATTACTGTAGATGTTACGACTTTTCTGAACGTGGCTCTCCGAGACACTAATTTTCAAACCTATAACGGCGACTTACGAATTTGGATTCCTGGCTTCAATCACGGAACTTATCCTGATATTACGGTAATTGATGGCGAACTGGAATTCAATGCCGATCGCACGGATGAAATTCTCAACCCTTTACTGATTGTCGAAGTCCTTTCACCATCTACGGAAGCCTACGATCGAGGTGAAAAGTTCAGAAAGTATCGCTCTATTCCCAGTTTTTGTGAATATCTGCTGGTTAGTCAGACTGAACCATATATTGAGCAATATTACAATTGCGATCGGCCAAATAGCGATCGCTGGCAATTACAAGTCTATGATGGGCTCGATCGCGCGATCGTCCTGCACAGCTTAAATATAGAACTTCCGATGTCTGAAGTCTACCGCCGCATTAACTTTTCAGCGTGATTTGTTGAAATTTGAAATAGATGATGTTTAACTAGAAATAGAAGTTTAGGAGAAAGCTATGGTTACTCTAATTCAACACCCAGCGCCAACTCAACTTGAAACACCAGCAGAGGAAAAAATCTGGACTGATGCCGAATTTATGGCACTCAACCGAGATGGACATCGCTACGAAATTGTAGATGGAGAACTAATTGACATGGGAAACTCTGGCGCAAAACACGGTTATGTTGCCGTTATTTTAAGTGCTGCCTTGTTTAACTGCGTATCTACGCAAAAGCTAGGCGCAATGTTCGATTCCAGCACTGCTTTCAAGATGAAATCAGGAAATAAGCGATCGCCCGATCTTTCATTCATGGCAAAAGAACGCCTACAAGGGCTAGATGAACTCCCCGATGGTTTCCTCGAAGGTGCACCGGATCTTGCCGTAGAAATCCTTTCTCCTAACAATACAGTCGAAGAAATTCACAATAAACTCGTAGAATATTTCGACAATGGATCGCGTTTAGTTTGGGTGATCAACCCTAAAGAAAAGTATGCGTTGGTGTATCGATCGTCCCAAGAGCCCGATCGCCTGCTGAAGTCCATTGACTCCCTAGATGGCGAAGAAATCGTCCCCGGCTTTAGTCTGGCGATTGCCGAGTTATTTCAGAAACTGGGTTTTTAATCAAATTTTTAATCAAATCGCGATCGGCATTATCAAAAATTAACTTTTAACCCGGAGGCCATTTCATGTGTCGTCCACCCAGAATATGAAGGTGCAAATGATCCACAGTTTGACCACCATCATTCCCATTATTAATTACAACTCGATAGCCATTACTAAGTCCGAGTTGTTCCGCTACCAGTTTTACAGTCAGCAGTAAGTGTCCCATGAGAGCATGATCTCCAGGTTCAGCATCGGCTAATTTGGGAATAGGCTTTTTAGGAATCACCAAAATATGAATCGGCGCTTGCGGATTCACATCTCGGAAGGCGAGGGCTAAGTCATCCTCATAAACAATATCTGCGGGAATTTCCCGGCGGATGATTTTGCTGAAAATGGTTTCTTGAGTTGTCATAAGGGTGAAGGTAGTTGGCAGTTGGTAGTTGACAGTTGGCAGTTGGCAGTTGACCCTTCGACTACGCTCAGGGCACCGCAGTTGGCAGTTGTTAGGAGTAAGAGGGGAAAGTTTTTTCTACTATTTCGAGTTTATTGTTCCATCATTAATGATAATAGAGAGTGGCGACAAGATAGCCGAACAAGGATAAAAAATAATGCTTGCTAGGGTTTGGAGTGCATCGATTGTTGGAGTTGACGCGGTAAAGGTTGGTGTTGAGGCGGATGTGTCGGGAGGATTGCCCAAAATTGTGGTTGTGGGATTGCCAGATTCTGCGGTGCAAGAAGCTAAAGAAAGGGTTAGGGCGACGCTGAAAAATTCTGGATACTCTTTTCCGATGCGGAGTATTGTAATTAATTTGACTCCGGCGGATTTGCGGAAGGAAGGGCCGAGTTTCGATTTGCCGATCGCCATTGGCATTTTAGCAGCATCGGAACAGGTCAGCGCAGAACTTTTGGGAGATCATTTGTTTTTAGGGGAACTCTCTTTAGATGGGACTTTGCGGGCTGTGGCTGGGGTTTTGCCGATCGCCGCTGCTGCTGCCAAAATGGGTATTTCAGGATTAATTGTACCGGCTGGTAACGCGCAAGAAGCGGCTTTGGTAAACGGAATATCTGTTTATGGTTTTGAGAATATTTTTGCAGTTACTGATTTTTTAAACAATCCTCATGTGTATTCCCCTGTACAAGTAAATGGTCGAGAAGAGTTAGCAAAACGGCGGATTCCGGGTTTAGATTTAAAGGATGTAAAGGGGCAAATTCACGCACGGCGGGCTTTGGAAATTGCGGCGGCGGGGGGACATAATTTGATTTTTGTCGGGCCGCCAGGGAGCGGTAAGACTATGCTGGCGAGACGTTTGCCGGGTATTTTGCCACCGCTGACTTTTGAGGAGGCTTTGGATGTGACTCAAATTCATTCGGTGGCGGGGTTGTTGAAGGATAAGGGTAGCTTGGTGGGCGATCGGCCTTTTCGCAGTCCTCACCATTCCGCATCGGGGCCTTCTTTGGTAGGTGGCGGCAGTTTTCCGCGTCCAGGTGAGATTTCTTTAGCACATCGCGGCATCCTTTTCCTGGATGAATTAACTGAGTTTAAAAGAGATGTTTTGGAGTTTTTGCGGCAACCGCTGGAAGATGGTTATGTGACGATTTCTCGGACTAGACAATCGGTGATGTTTCCGGCGCAATTCACTTTAGTTGCAAGTACGAATCCTTGTGCTTGCGGTTACTACGGAGATTCAATTCAACAGTGTACTTGTTCGCCGCAAAAGAGGGAACAATATTGGGCAAAACTTTCGGGGCCTTTGATGGATCGGATTGATTTGCAAGTGGCGGTGAATCGTTTGAAACCGGAGGAAATTACGCGACAGCCGACGGGTGAGGAGTCGGAACCGGTGCGGGTGAGGGTACAGAAGGCAAGGGCGATCGCAACTGACCGTTTTAAGTCGGAAACTAGCTTGAGGTGTAATGCGGAGATGCAAAGCAGCCATATTAACCAATGGTGTCAGTTGGATGATGCTTCTCGGAATTTATTGGAGATGGCGATTCGGAAGTTGGGGCTTTCGGCGAGGGCTGGCGATCGTATTTTGAAGGTTGCGAGAACTATTGCTGATTTGTCGGGGGATGAAAGCTTGAAAACGAATCATGTGGGGGAGGCGGTGCAGTATCGGACGATCGATCGGATGCAGTAGGGGGGATTTGTGCGATCGTTTTTCAACTCGTAAGTTGATATATTGCCGATCAGTATTTTGGTTCGGGAATGAGTTTTCCCGCAGTTGTTGCAGCTTCCAGCCATGCTGTTTTGGCAATCTGCACTTCCTGCAAAGCTGATTCTGGGGTTTCGCCAAAAGCGGAACAGTATTTTAAGTCGGGAATATCGGCAATGTAGCCTTCATCTTCGTTGCTGTAAAAAATATTTATGCGATCGTCTTTCATGGTTCATTAAGCTTCTGCAAAAATGTTGCAGCAAATGTTGGTAGGCTTGCTTTTTTACCCAAAAAATCAACTAATTCAAAAACAGTCTTTGGGGGACTTTTATATTTTTTAGACTGTTCCTGTAACAAATTAATTATTGAGTCTGGGTATTCGTCAAATAGTTCAGTCATAAAATCATCAGGTGACTGTGCTTTGATGTTCCAACGATTTAGATCCTTTTCTTTGAAATCTGTGAGATTGTTGGTAACAATGACATTAGCTTTCGCTGTGACAGCGGCTGCAAGAACGTGACGGTCTTTAGGGTCATTTGTCATTAACTCCTCCAGACCTAGAGGTACTGTCACCATTGCTTCAGGAAATGCTTCTTTGATTACCTCCTCAAGATTCCTGGCTTTTTCCTCGGATAGTTTTCCTCCACTAATAAGGTTGCTCATTGCTTCATTCAGAATTTTCTGCGACCAATATGGCAAATACAAACCTTCCTCGGCGGTGGAAAGCAGAATGTCGCGCAAATACATGGGAAACAGGACACAAGCATCAAGTAAAACAGCAAGTTTAGGCATATTAAAAAGTGAATTAATCCTATTCCTCGTATAAATCAGCTTCTTCCGTCATCTCGATTAGCTGATCTAAGAGTTTACGGCGCTTGCTGTCGCGATGTTCCTTGTAAATCATTAAATCCTTCAATTGAATCCGCCGATGGGAACCTACTTTGATATAAGGAATTGCTTCTTCATCTAGCAACTTGACTAGAAATGGTCGCGATACATTTAGGATATTAGCAGCTTGTTGTGTTGTTAGTTCGCGATTGTGACGAACGATCGAAACAGCCCGATCTGATGCCATCGCCTGCACAGCTTGACGCAGGATATTGCAGACTGATTCTGGCAGGATAATTTCTTCTCCGTTACTTGTGACTAATTTTGGTTGTGCGGATTCTTGGCTAAGTATTTCTGCTAATTGTGCTATTGATTCTTGTTCTTTTTCTGGAAGTAAAACTGACTCTGGCGATGCTTTTTGCTTTAACATAGCAAGATGTATTTTTTGATTATTTTCTTAAGGGTAACACTTTTCACGCCATAAACGCAATATCCGAAACAAGCGAAATATTCAAACAGCATAATGTTTATAATAATTCTTGTCTTTTTTTTGACGGTTTTCTCGTAAGTGTGTCCGTGAGTGCAAGGTTGCATGATATCAGTAAATTTACGCAAGCTGACAACAAAAACTCCCTCTTCTTTAGACCGCTGGACGATCGGACTATAATGGCTATTCATGGGTTATAATACTTAAAATTCTCCATCGCAATTAAATCATCTGAAATATAAAAATGGATTATTTAAAATGGAATAATTCAATCGCAGCTCATTTTTTCAAAAATGAAATGGCAGGGCGCAGCGTTCACCTGTATGTCACAGAGGAACTGATAACAGATATTGGTCAAAACTACGGTGCCGATTTTTCAGATTTTATCAAGGCAGTTAAGACTGGTCCTATTGGGGCGCAAGGTAAAGGTATCTGCCAGAAAGCCTTGCAGAGCATGGATGACTGGAAGTACCGACATGGACAAAAAGGTTATCCTCTTTACGTCGGCTATTTGGCGCTATTTGTTCTCGCTGCTGGTATTGAAGAAGATTTTGCAGCCCATGCCTACTACCCCCGTCTGCGGAAATTAGTGGATGACAAACCTACACCTGGACAGTATTCAAACTTCGACCAGATGAAGATACTTTGGGATGACTTAGCGCGGTGGGCAAATGAATACAAATCAGGTGAAGTAGGGATCTTCAATATCAACATTACTGGACGTTGGATTCATGTTGGCATACCGATCTCCCAAACCCTCTTGACTGAAAAAGAACGCCGCGCACTCCCTGCTATTTTTGCCGCTGCTGACTTAGATCCTATTTCACATCCTACTGAGGGAGAGATAGCACGTTTGTTAGTCAAGCACGGGCGCAAACAACTGCGAAAACGGACTTTAAGCTTATTAGAAGAAACCAGAGACAGCGAAGAACTTCGCCAAGCATTGCTCGAATGGATTATTGATGAATTGCGCGCTTGGGATGGAACTGCTGAAGATTCAGGTAAAACGCAGATTTACGGACTATTGAGATTGTGCTGCAAACACGATTCAACTGCCAAACGCGCTACCCTAAGCCTGCGTTGCAATACTAAACAAGAATTTCCTGAAGATGGTTTGCTGTTATTTTTAGAAGATAATTCTCAATCATTTGCCTGTTCCGAATATAGTGGGGGTTTGTCTTCACCTCTGATGTCTGAGTTAGACGGAAAACCGGTGATTGCCTCTAAATTTGATTGGCTGGAAGGTTTGCAAGTGCGATCGGCTGATTCTAAATGGTGTTTTAGGCTGCCAGCATCGCCCATTCGAGTATTCGTTGATGGAGGTAGTGAGGGATTACCAGGTATTGTGGAAGTGCGACAGTTGCCCACTCAACACCCATTTTATTTGGCTGCACACGAACAGTGTTTGGAATTGCTGACAAAATGGGGAGAATTGAGCTGTCAAGGCTTTGAAAAGTTACAAATAATAGATAGTTTGCCTAGTGGGTGGCACTTGTTCAAAGCGGAGGCTGCTTGCAGTGACGAGCTGATTAAACAAGAATACCCAATCTTAGCTTTCCCGACTAATGTGCGACTAGAGTTAGCTGGAGGAATCCGTCTGGAAAGAGGCAATAAATTCTTTAAGTTTGCCCCGCCGAAATTGGTGCTGCAAGGTGGTAGCGAATCAATAAAAGTATATTGCAATGATAAGCTGTTAGATTGCACGGAAGCCGGAGGTATTTATGAACTGCCAGCCGATACTCCAGCGGAAACGAAGTTGCTAATTGAAGCACGCAGTGAGGAGGATATTATCAAGCGCTGTTCTCTGTTATTAGTAGAAAACTATTCTTTGCCATCCCAAAGCAACGCGCAACAGTTCGATCGCTTCGGGAATCTCAAAACCGGGGACAATGGGAGCGCGAGCGTTGCCGGCGCATTGGTGCGGGGCGTTGATTTCCGGGACTTTAACTTCAACACTTTTTTACCAATACAAGGAAAGCAGCGGATTTTCTATGTAGGTAAAGAACCAGGGCAAATAGCAATCTGCCCAGCGGAATCACTACCTACAGATTGGGAGCCTGTTTGGGCGATTTCCAAAGGTCGCCATCGCGGTCAAGCCATGTTTTGTGGCACCAATTTGGCAGAGTCACAACCGTTAATTTTAAAGTGTAAAAACCGAAAAAAAATGCGGGAATGGAAAGAAATACTGTGGTACGATCGCAAGAAAATTTCGCCCCCCGATCGCTCTAACTTGAAAGTATTGTGGCAACAGTTTCAAAAGGAGGCAGAACGTGTCTGAAACTAGCGAAAAACTGCTCTACGTTATTTCTGCAAAAAAGGAACTTTCTTGGCTATCCTTTAAGGAAACCTTTGATTATTTATATAATCTTGAGACGGGTGTGAAGGAGGAAAATACAGACAAAGACGGAATTAAGAATAAAAGATTTCAAGCAATTCGCGCCCTCGATTCTCTGGGTCACTGTGATTTTAATTTTAGCGACGATCGCAGCAAGAATAAGGTTTATGCAGCGAGTCCTGTATTGGTACGATTGCCTTGTGCCGGCTTTCCTCAAGCCATTTTAGCAGGAGCGCGATCGCCCAATACTATCCAACAATTATCAGACGCTTGTCAGTCTGCGGGCGATCGCATCAACCTTGAAATCAAAGAACAAGCCAGTGAATTGGCGCTGATACCGAAGCGAGTGGCTGTACAAGCAGAGGATGTGAGGGAATTAGGGGCGATCGCATCTTCTCTGGGCATACCTTTTATCGAAACGCCCTCAGCCTGGTCTTTGCTGCATTTTGCCGCGAGTATTGACGACTACTTAGCTACTCTCAAATGGGCTAAAGATTCTGAATTGAACTGGAAGCGCGAAACCTTTGAACCTAGTTCATTACAATTTAAAAACCTCGAAAAAACCGAGAGTAATATTCGTCTCAGCCGATACAGTCATCCATCGCGAAACACCCTATCGTACTATCATTGGCGAGATAGAATATGTACAGAAATAGACCTTGATTGGGGAAGGTATGCTATTCTTAAAGCACTGCGGCGGAATGTCCTAACCTACGACAAACGCAGATTCACTATGGCAGTACCTGCCAGCGCCAATCTGCCACGACTTCTAGAAAGAGCCTTAACCCTTTGTTCCGGTTATGCAGCAACATATGTAAAAAAATTGTCGCACGATCCGCAAATTCAGGGATTCAAGTTATTCTCCGCAATTCCCCCTCAAATAGCAGAAATGACCGCAGCTAAATTAGGGCAAACACTCTTGCAGCAATCTTTAAATATAACATAGTGAGGTAATTTATGCACGACCCAATTAACGCCTTTAACACAATCCGCGACAACTTTCTACTGTACATAAAAACCGCTTTCGGAACTCAATTCCCCGAAATAGAACAAGAACGCGAAAGACTGCTGCGCCAACCCGGTGCATTCCATCAAGAACCCTGGATTGAACCGATGCCCCGCTATCAAAGATCGGGTAAAACTATCAATGATTTAGATATTTCAAACGTACCGGGATTAGATGAATCTGCCCTTCAAGATTTTAAACAGCTTGCCTCCTGCGGACTTGTAGGCAATTACGAACTGTACAGCCACCAAATCGAAATGCTGCGGCAGGCATTAGAAGGTCAAAATGCTGTAGTAACGGCGGGGACTGGTTCAGGGAAAACTGAATCTTTTATGTTACCGCTATTTGCTTATCTTGCCCAAGAATCGAGAAATTGGGATAATCCTAAGCCCGAGAAACCTCATCTCAACGACTGGTGGAAAAACGAGGAGTGGCAGAATGAATGTAACCCTGTAGGGAAGAAAAACCGTAGTTTTAAGCGTTCTTATCGCGTTTCTCAGAGGAGTCACGAAAATCGTGATGCTGCCGTTCGCGCGCTGATTTTATATCCCATGAATGCCTTAGTTGAAGACCAACTTACTAGGCTGCGCCGTGCTTTAGATTCCGAAGCAGCGCGAGAGTGGTTTCAAAATAATAGAAAAGGCAACCGAGTTTATTTTGGAAGATACAACGGCGTTACGCCCGTACCGGGGCATGAATACAAAGAAAATGGTAAACCTAATGGCAAAAAAATAGAAGAATTGCTGGAAAAAATCGAGAAGATGAAAGAATCAGCGGATAAAGCGAGAGAACACGCAAGTAAAACTGGCGATGATGATGTGAGGTTCTTTTTCCCGCGTTTAGACGGGTCAGAAATGCGCTGTCGCTGGGATATGAAAGATGCCCCGCCAGATATTTTAATTACCAACTATTCTATGCTCAGTATCATGCTGATGCGCGATATCGATCGAGATATCTTTGAAAAAACAAAGGAATGGTTAAACAAAGATGGTAGCGTCTTTCATTTAATTGTTGACGAATTGCACTTGTACCGCGGCACTTCTGGGACAGAAGTTGCTTATTTGCTGCGACTGTTGCTGCAACGCTTGGGGCTGCATCCAGGTCATCCAAAATTGCGGATTCTTGCCTCTAGTGCATCTCTGGAACCAGAAGATCCAAAAAGCTTAGAATTTCTGGATCAATTCTTCGGCACCAAATGGCATTCCCAACAGATTATCCCTGGTCATTTAGAGCCAATTCCGCCAATAGAGGGTCAAGAATTTATTGATGCAGAACCGTTCATCGCCTTAGCATCAGCACCGGAAATTAACAATATAGAAACGTTGCAGTCAACGAATGAATACAGTGATGTCCGCCAAATAGTGGAATCTGAAAGTGTGCAGATTGGCGTTAGAATGGTCGAGGCTTGTACAGTTGATGACAAAATCCGTGCCGTATCGATCGCTGATTTTGGTCAAAAAATGTTCGGCAATGACTTAACAAATGAAAATATCAAACTGGCAGTAAGAGGACTGCTTGTCGCTCGCGGTTTGTCCGAGCAAACTTCCTTACCATCGTTCAGGATGCACTGGTTTTTTAGGAATATCGAAGGGCTGTGGGCTTGCACTAAGCCAAATCACGGGTGTGAGGAAAACGAAATTGGTGAAAATAGACCTGTCGGCAAACTATTTGTAGAAAATCCTCCCATACTTTGCGATAATTACCGAGTTTTAGAAATTCTTTATTGCGAACAGTGCAGAACTGTATTTTTTGGGGGAAACAGGCTGACAAGACAGAATAATGACGGATGGGAACTTTTGCCTACAGAACCGGATATTGAGGGAATTCCTGACAGACAAGCTGGCAAATTTCTCGCTCGGAGGACGTACAAAGAATTTGCTGTATTTTGGCCGTCCAGACAGAGTGATATTGATGAATATGCGAAGGGTTGGGGACAGTCTAAAAAAGCAGAGTCAGGTTGCTGGAAGAAGGCATGGCTAGATACTCGCAGCGGTATAGTTAGTTTAGGCGACCCTCATTCCTCTGATGACTTGACAGTAAAAGGCTATATTTTTTATCGACCGAACCTGTTACCAGAGGAACAGGAAAAAGTTAAAGCTTTGCCTGCGGTTTGTGCTTGCTGCGGTGCTGACTACAGCAAGCGACTGTATCAAAAATCTCCAATCCGTGGCTTCAGAACAGGTTTTTCTAAAGTGAGTCAACTGCTGTCTAAAGAACTGTTTTATCAGCTACCAGAAGACGCGGAATCCCGCAAATTAGTAGTGTTTTCTGATAGTCGTGAAGATGCCGCTTCTATATCCAATGGAATTGAGCGATCGCACTATGACGATCTAATACGAGAAGCACTTTTTGATGAACTTGGACAACTCGCAATCGGAAAACCCCACCTGTTAGAAGATATTCAACAATACGGTCAGCCTGCTCGTTCTGAATCTATGTTTTTTGTTCAACGTCACCCCAATATAGTAAGCGAGTTAGAGGAAAAGCTTGAATTAGCTAACTCGACCTGGCCAGCAGAACTTTCGCCTGTGGTAGTAAAAAACTTGCAGGAAGATCGAGATAACGCTCAGAAGGTACTCAACGAAATTCAGCAAATAGGCAATACCCGCACAGTTTCTCTCAGAATACTGTTTGAAGGCGACAATCAAGAGCCTGGTTTGCTAATGCAGCGATTGAAAGTCTTGGGGGTCAATCCTGCGGGTAATGATGTCGATTACCAGGAATTTAATTATGATAATGACTGGCATCATTGGACAAAATTGTTTGATTTTTCCTCTCATACCGCAGGATGGAAATCTAAATTGTCTCCTGGCGCAGAGGAAAGGCGAGAAAACAAACTCCGCTCCAAAATCAAATCAGAGGTTTGTGACACACTTTTTAGTCGCCTGTACTTTGGGATTGAAGCATCGGGTCTGGGTTATGTTCGCCTGAATTTACCGCCAAATCAATTAGAACAGTTAGCAATCCAATGCGGACTTTCACCTTCAGTATTTGAGAGTATTTGTGATGGCAGCTTGCGAATTTTAGGTGAATTGTACAGGTATCCGCAAGAACCTAAAGATTATCCGCTGGATGACTGGAAAGACTGGGGTGATGTGCGATCAAAATTTCGGAAATATATTAAAGAGTGTGCAAAAGCTTGCGGAATTTCAGAACAGGAGTTGCAGCAGGCATTGAAATCTGCTATTTGTGAATGCGGTCAGCACCACCACTTTAAACTTAATCCCCGGCATTTATCTGTACGAGTTGCTGTGTCCGATGACCCGGTGTGGCAGTGCGATTCTTGCCACCGCCCTCACCTGCACCGTGCGGGAGGTATTTGTACTAATACTAATTGTTTGGCAAATTTATCAGCGCAACCTAATAAAATATGTGCTGATTTGTACGATCGCAATTATTTCGCCACCCAAGCAGTAAATAAGCGTCAACCGTTGCGGTTGCACTGCGAAGAGTTGACCGGACAAACCGACGATCAAGCTGAGAGACAGCGACATTTCCGCAACATCATCGTGAATTTTGGCGAACAAAAAAGAGATTTTATCCCAGAGGTAGATATCATCGATATTTTGAACGTCACTACCACAATGGAGGTGGGAATTGATATTGGCAGTTTAATGGCTGTTGTGATGGCAAATATGCCGCCTATGCGGTTTAATTACCAGCAGCGTGCGGGTCGTGGGGGTCGCCGGGGACAGGCTTTTGCGATCGTACTTACTCTCTGTCGGGGTCGATCGCACGATGAATTTTATTACCGCCATCCTGAAAAAATTACGGGCGATCCGCCGCCAGTTCCTTTTCTTTCTATGTTACAGGTTGAGATCGTGCAACGTCTCTTAGCTAAAGAATGTTTGAGACGTGCATTTAAAGATACTGGTGTCACCTGCTGGGAGGTAGAAAAAAAGCCGGACAGTCACGGTGAATTTGGTACAGTTCAAAATTGGAAGGAAACGGAAGAACGTCGCGAACAAGTTCGTAATTGGTTAGAGAAATCAAAGCAAGTCACCGAGATCATAAATTCTCTGCTAGTCGGTGTTGAAGGTATCGATCGCCACAAACTTGAAGAGTATGCACGTCATGATTTATTTAATAAGATTGATGAGTGTACCAATAACTTAGAATTGACTGGAGATGGATTGGCAGAACGCCTTGCTGAGGGCGGGGTTTTGCCGATGTATGGGATGCCATCAAGGGTGCGAGATTTGTACCATCACGATCCGTCCCGAAAACAAAAAGTTCCTACTATAGATCGAGATTTAGATTTAGCTGTCTCTGAATTTGCCCCCGGTTCAGAAAAAACTAAAGATAAGCGGATTTATACTGCGATCGGGTTTACAGCATCGTTAATTCCCGACACTAAAAACGGGTTGGTTCCTGCTGGCGAACCTCTGAGCGATCGCCAATGGATGTTAAGGTGTCAGCGCTGCCAACATACGGATACAAATAATGCAAAATTTGAAGATACATTCTGTCCGAAATGCGGGGCGACTGACGAACAGGGATTTCGAGTTTTTCAGTGGGCTGTCCCTTTAGCTTTCCGTACCAGCCTCAATCCTGGGGCTGACGCTAAAGATGAATACGATGCGTTAATTACAGGTGCAGCCAGCGTAGCCGAATCAAAGTCTCCACCTTTTAACTTAGTAAATAATACCAATACTCAAACAGCTTTTTCTCCATCCGGTCGCGTTTTTCGGGTGAATGACAATCGAGGACAGCTATTTAAAGGAGCCACAGGAAATGCAACATTTGGACGCGGTGATAAACTGTTACCAGATCAGTGGATTGATGAGCGATTTCAGAATAAAAATAATGGGGTGAAGTTTAAACAGTCGGGCGATTCAGACACATCAGAGGCGATCGCGATCGTTGCCCCAAAAACCACTGGCGTACTGCGAATTAAACCCGCGGCTGTACCTCTTGGATTGTGTCTCGATCCTATTGCACATGGTTCCGCTGTCAAAGCTGCTTTCTATTCAGCCGCTTTTATGGTTCGTGCTGTAGCGGCACAGGAGTTAGACATCGATCCTGAAGAATTAGACGTGAGCGGTTTGCGACAGGCTGAATTAGACGATACTAAGGAAAAAGTAGGAGAAATTGTAATTAGCGATCGGCTTGCTAATGGTTCTGGCTTTACCTACTGGCTAGCTAATCACTGGGAAGACATCCTCTTAGACAAAATTCAGAATTCTCAAAATAGCTTTGCTGAGGCGATAATGTCACCAGAACACCGCCAAAAATGCGACTCTTCTTGTTACGATTGCTTGCAGCAGTACCGTAATATGAACTATCACGGTTTGCTGGATTGGCGTTTGGGGCTTTCGTTGCTGAGGGGATTAGCCAGCAGCAATTTTCAATGCGGACTGGATGGAGATTTTTCTGCTCCCGACTTAGAAAATTGGGTGTTGAAAGCAACTGCTTTGCGGGATACATTTTGTGCTTCGTTTAGTTGTTCCAGGCAACAGTTCGGCCCTCTACCGGGTTTGACGGTGGGCGATATAAGCGTTATAATCGTTCATCCTTTGTGGAACCTAGATTGCGGTCAAGGTTTATTGAATGAAGCGAAAGAAGCCGCTGCTACAGTCGCGGAAGGCGATCGGATTCGATACCTAGATACCTTTAATCTGCTGCGGCGTCCAAGTTGGTGCTATCAGTCATTGGGTGATTAAAGTGGGTGGGGGCGGGTTTATTTCACCTGTCTGCAACATTTAGAGCTGTTGGTGAACCCTTCAGCTACGAGGTTCCTGAGCGAAGCGATGCCCTGAGCGTAGTCGTTCGCTTCGATTTAAAGGGTCGAAGGGCAGGGCATCGCCCGCTGCTACAGGTTATTGAGAATGGTGCAATATCTCAGTTTGAACCAATTTAAGCAGCCTGAAATAATCGTTCTAGCTTCTTAGTTGCTGGCAATGGTCTACCTTCTGCTTGACAACTCTCAATTAGTAACTCCAGTACCTCTCGTGCATTGTAGATAGCTTCTTCATAAGAATCTCCGTGAGTTACTGGCTGCATTACATCCTCAAATTCAGGCAAAAACACGACAAAGCATCGATCGCACTCTGACCATTGGATAACAACTGTATATTTCATGGTTCTCTGTCCTCTGCTTCGATTTGCCTCAGCACCTCAATTGTTTCATTTTACGCTATCTGTAATCGTTTCCCCAAAGTCTGAGGTTCTGGTAGAGATTTGCCATCTTCTTGATAGAGTTCAATCAATGTTTCTAACAACTCTTGTCCGTGTTTGGCAGCTTCCTCGTAAGTGTGTCCGTGAGTGCAAGGCTGCATGACATCGGTAAATTCAGGCAAACTGACAACAAAAAGTTGATCTTCTTCTGACCACTGGATGATGATACTGTAATGGCTATTCATTCTTCTATCTCCTTCAGCTTGTGTAAATCAGAAATTACTCTTTTTTCGTGATAATTTGGCGCATCATCACCATCATTACCTGATAGTGTAATTTTTTCAGGTAATAAAGGGTGTTCCCATACAGTGTGACTGCCTTTTCCCTGTCTGTAAGTAAAGCCTGCTTTTAGTAATAGGCTTTTCAATTCTCTGATTTTTTTAGGCATGAGTGATGCCAGTTAATGAGGTTTAGGATATTATAGCCGATCGCCCAAACGACAAAAACCGAGTTGATTTGAGAAACCGGGTTTTTACCGAATCTGCGATGCTCTAACAAAGTATTATCGTAAAAAACCCGGTTTCTCGGCCCCATGTCTAAGTCCTATGACTCTTGTATCCCCACACAGATGTACAATGGTTGGATCGCATTCCCCAATTCCCAACCGTGATTGACCGCTACACTCTGCCCGAAATGGGCAACATCTGGACTGAAACCGCCAAGCTCAAAAGCTGGCTACAAGTAGAAATTGCTGTCTGCGAAGCTCAAGCCGAACTCGGCTACATCCCCGCCGCCGCAGTCGAAGAAATCAAAGCTAAGGCTAATTTTGACCCGAAACGAGTCCTCGAAATTGAGGCGGAAGTCCGCCATGACATGATCGCTTTCTTGACAAATGTCAACGAATATGTAGGCGATGCTGGCCGCTACATCCACCTCGGCTTAACCAGTTCCGATGTGCTCGATACTGCTTTGGCGCTGCAATTAGTCGCCAGCGTCAATATCTTGTTGGAACGTGTCGAAGATTTGAGCCAAGCTATTCGCTATCAGGCCCAACAACACCGCAATACTGTGATGGTTGGCCGATCGCACGGAATTCACGCCGAACCCATCACCTTTGGCTTTAAACTAGCAGGATGGCTGGCTGAAGTCCTTCGCAACCGCGCCCGATTGGTGAATTTGCGATCGTCGATCGCAGTCGGCAAAATCTCCGGCGCAGTCGGAACCTATGCTAATATCGATCCGCGAATAGAAGCGATCGCCTGTCAAAACCTCGGACTCGAACCCGATTGTGCATCGACTCAAGTCATTTCGCGCGATCGACACGCCGAATACGTTCAAACTTTAGCACTGTTAGCAGCATCGATCGAGCGTTTTGCAGTCGAAATTCGCAACCTGCAACGCACCGATGTTCTCGAAGTCGAAGAGTTCTTTTCCAAAGGGCAAAAAGGCTCATCCGCCATGCCCCACAAACGTAACCCGATTCGATCGGAAAGACTCACCGGAATGGCAAGAATTGTCCGCGCCAACGCCGTCGCAGCCTTAGAAAACGTGGCGCTTTGGCACGAAAGAGACATTTCTCACAGTTCCGTAGAACGGATGATTTTGCCCGACAGTTCCACTGTTACCCACTTCATGTTAGTAGAAACCACAGACTTAGTAAAACACCTGCTAGTCTATCCCGAAAACATGAAGCGAAACATGAATCTTTACGGCGGAGTTATCTTCAGCCAGCGGGTGATGTTAGCCTTAGTAGAAAAAGGCACAAGTCGCGAAGACGCTTATACAATTGTGCAATCTTGTGCTCACGAAGCTTGGAACAAATCTGAAGGCAATTTCTACAATTTGATTGCTAAGGACGATCGGGTTACGACTAAGATGACTAGCAAAGAAATTGATGATTGTTTTGATCCGCAGTATCAATTGAGGCACTTAGATTTAGTGTATCAGCGCTTGGGAATTTGAAGATAATTAAAAATGAAAAATGAGTTCAAGTTCTATCTTGAATTTTGAGTTTTTAATTAGCTGATACCTGTCGGGGCGAAAGTTAAGCTGCGTCAGGAACAGGCATCTTGCCTGTTCCACAAAAAATAAATTTTCTTGTGGGGTGGGCTTCTAGCCCGCCCATGAAAGCCTTATTTACAGTATGAAAACCCATATAAAACCTCAAATTAACAGACTTATGAAAATTAGTCGATTTACAAAATATCTAATTATATTCATCCTCGTATTACTATCTATAACCAGCCTACACCATCCCACATTTGTCAGTGCAGCGGAGTCGCCAGAAGTGCAAATTATCCAACCAGAAACAACTCAGATAGAACCTGAAAGCATCTTCATGAGTCAACTTCCAAGCTGGGCGAGACTTGTTGATATCCGCACCGTCAATCCCAACATTCGTCTCGATATTCGCTACGCCACAGCTAATAATTTCTTGAAACGAAAACTTTACTCCACAGCCAAATGTGCTTTAAGAAGTTCCGTTGCTCAAAAATTAGCCCTAGTTCAAACTGATTTGGAAAAAGTGGGATTGGGTTTGAAAGTTTACGATTGCTACAGGCCTTTTTCTGTGACTAAGCAAATGTGGGAATTTTTGCCAGATCCGAACTATGTTGCTAATCCTGCTAGGGGCTCGCGGCACAATCGCGGTGCTGCTATTGATTTGACTTTGGTCGATCGCACTGGCAAAGAATTAGAAATGCCCACGCCCTTTGATGATTTTACCAAAAAAGCGCACAGGGATTACGCAGGAGGCAGCGCCCAATCTCGGAAACATCGTCAATTGCTGGAAGATGCGATGAAAAAACAAGGATTTATTGGTATCACAACAGAATGGTGGCACTTTGATTCCGAAGATTGGCAGAAATTCGCGATTCTTGATGTGTCACTTGGTGCAATTCCTTAATTATTAAGTAGGGAAACGGCACTGCCGTGTCCTTCGGGTGCCGTTTCCCTAGATATCTCAGGAAAATCATCGTGCTTGCACCAAAAACTCGTATTCAAATCCCCGGAAATTCGACTCTAGTTCAAATGTATAATTGCCTGTTAATGGCACTTTTCCAGTCCACTCAGTTAGATTTTCTCGATCAGTGTTTCCAGTCAAAAGTTTGCCATCAGGAGTCATAATTTGCGGAAAAACATTTTTCCGATTCTTAACAGTAATTGTTTGACCTTTAGTAGCGCGAATTATGTAAGAGTGACTGCCAACACCAATAATTCTACCTTTAACGATCGCCTCATCTCCCCCTGGCAGAAAATTAATCTGCTGTTTGACTTTGGCGCAACTGCTTTCAGTGCGGTTTTTGGCAATCCAACCAACTGGATCCGTAATTTGTAACCAACCGTTTTTTTCTGTGGCAACCAAAACAAAGCTATTATTGTTCAGTGTTCCTACTACTTTGCTGTCGGTGACTCGTGGGTGCGATCGCACATTCAACGGTGGACTTGGATCGTTGATTCTAGCCATACTGATTTGACAACCCGTATCAGGAGGTTCAATTAATACTGGTTCAACTTTTTGCTTAGACTTTTCTGGGATTACCGAAAATTTCACTGCGGAGTTAGTTGCAGGTTGGGGTTGAGTTTTTTGAGATTCTATGCTAGTTTTTGGAATAGCTGAAATTGCTTTTTCGTCCGATACTGCTGATTCTGTTAGGGGAGGATTTGAGACTTCTCTCGAACCTGACTGTATGGTAGCCCAGGCTACTCCGATCGCAGTTGATAGCCCTGCTAAGCTAATGATGATGATTTGGCTGGTTTTTAATGGCATAATGAGAAGGAAAAAGGAAGAAGGAAATGCAATAAAATCAATAATTTCAGCAATTGAAAACGTCCTAATCACCTATTTGTGTTGTTATTTTGATACTTCTTAATCTATATTAGTAATTTTTGTTGAAAAATGGGCGTACCAGATTATTAATTTTATGCAAAAATACCCATTAGGGACTGATGGTTCAGACTGATAAAATTATGGTAATGTTGCTGTAGGCCAGTTGCACGTAAATCTGGTAAAACAACTGTCCAGCGTGAGGTTGAGTTGAGTAACTAAAATGCCAAGATTCATTTCTCTGAGATTACAACCGCCTCGCGATCGATTACTCCAGGATGTGAAACGGGAAGTCAAAGCATCTCGATCGCACTCTTTACACAATGCCGTATTATCAAACCTCAGTCAAGAGGCGATGTCTTCTGGTGTCACCCGATGCTGGAATATCGAGGTGAAGGTGGGAAACCATCCGAGTTGTCAGCTACCTGCGAAAGCCAGCCTTGCGAAAGTGTTCGATCGCACCAATGGCAAATTAGTCATTTTAGGAGCCACCGGTGCGGGGAAAACCACCACACTGCTAGAATTAGCTATGGTGCTAGTTTCCCGCGCCCAAAAAGATTCTAGTTTACCACTACCAGTGCTGTTTGAACTTGGTACTTGGAAAGAACAATCTGGTGCGATCGCAGATTGGTTAATTACTCAACTTCAGTTCAAATACGACATCCCCACTGCTGTAGGCAAACAGTGGCTTGCCGAACAAAAATTGTTGCCTTTATTAGATGGTTTAGACGAAGTAGAAACCCACCGTCAAGATTCGTGTATTCAAGCAATAAATCAATTTATTGAAGGCGAATTTAAACCTAAACATTTAGTTGTTTCCAGTAGTTTTGAAGCTTACAAAGCCTGCCCAAATAGATTTCGTCTACAAGCAGCAATTTTATTGAAACCTCTGACAGAAACTCAAATTCAAAATTATCTCCTAGAAGCCAGAAGTCGCGAACTTTGGTATAGCATTGAGCAGCAACCAGATTTGTTGAGACTGGCAAAAGCACCGCTATTTGTAAGTATGATGACCTTGGCTTATGAAGATATTTTAATTGAATCTTGGAAGCGGATTACTTCACCGGAAGAACAGCAGAAATATCTATTAACTGCCTATATTCGTCGCCAAATGACCGGAGTAGTCAAGCAGTATCCTAGAGGTAAGGAATTGCGATCGCAACAAATGCGGCACTGGCTGGGGTGGTTGGCGAGAAAGATGGAACAGGAAGGCACTCAAGAAGTGTTGCTGGATAAAATGCCGTCTAGCTGGCTACAAACTGGCGATGAACGGCGAATGTATCAGTTTGGAGTTAAGCTGGTTGGTGGGCTGATTTGGGTAATTTTAGGATTAGTGGCAATGCTGGTTAGCGGTTCGATTTGGGGATTGATTGGGGGGGTGATCGCAGCGATAATTAGTGCTGGTTTACCGGGGATTCCTGCCATTGAAAACTTGATTTTGCACCTAGTGCTGTGGTCGAAGGGTCATATTCCTTGGGATTATAGCCGTTTTCTGGATGCTGCGGTTGATCGGCTACTTATGCACAAAACAGGCGATCGGCGTTATCGATTTGTTCACAATTTATTGCAGAAGCATTTTGCTGAAATTAGTTAATTGTTAATTGTTAATTGTTAATTGTTAATTGTTAGGGTTCTGGTGAGTCGAGAATGAAATTTCTTTGGTGACATTTTTGGTAATGCTTGACCATCAATCAGTTCGTAGGTAATATCGCCTTCCCCTTCCGGGAGAGTGAGAAACTCTTCCAGAGTTAGTTGAGTTTTTGTCTGGATCATGATGTTTTTCTGGGAATAGCACGCAAGTTAATCTGATTCTAGCTAAAATATGGATTGACATAATCCAAATTCTATGATATGTGTTGGCGAAATCTCACGTCTTAACTGCCAAATATGCGATCGCATTCAAATCAAGACCCCCAAAAGGTTAAGATTCTAATCTAACCCTCCTGCAATCATTCACCTCCTATGGCAGAAACCTTATTGTTCAACGCCCTCCGCGAGGCGCTAGACGAAGAAATGGCCCGCGACTCCACCGTATTCGTACTCGGTGAAGACGTAGGTCAATACGGCGGTTCCTACAAAGTCACCAAAGACCTCTACAACAAATACGGCGAACTCAGAGTGCTCGACACCCCGATCGCCGAAAATAGCTTTACAGGCATGGCAGTCGGCGCAGCAATGACCGGATTACGCCCGATCATCGAAGGCATGAACATGGGCTTTTTGCTCCTAGCCTTCAACCAAATTTCCAACAACGCTGGAATGCTGCGCTACACCTCCGGCGGCAACTTCAAAATGCCCATGGTAATTCGTGGCCCCGGCGGCGTGGGACGACAACTCGGTGCCGAACACTCCCAGCGCTTAGAAGCCTATTTCCAAGCAGTACCGGGGCTGAAAATAGTCGCCTGTTCGACTCCCTACAATGCCAAAGGACTCTTGAAATCAGCCATTCGCGACGATAATCCTGTCCTGTTTTTCGAGCACGTTCTCCTCTATAACCTCAAAGAAGATTTGCCAGAAACAGAATATTTAGTTCCACTGGACAAAGCCGAAATAGTGCGATCGGGCAAAGATGTCACAATTTTGACCTATTCTCGGATGCGGCATCATGTCATGCAAGGAATACCCGCATTGGTGAAAGAAGGTTACGATCCAGAAGTAATCGATCTGATTTCTCTCAAACCCCTTGACATGGAAACTATTGGCGAATCCATTCGCAAAACCCACAAAGTAATTATTGTCGAAGAGTGCATGAAAACAGGAGGTATTGGTGCTGAACTAATTGCTTCGATTAGCGATCGCTACTTTGATGAACTCGATGCACCAGTTTTGCGACTTTCTTCCCAAGATATCCCCACACCATACAACGGTAATTTGGAAAAACTGACAATTGTACAGACACCCCAAATTATAGAAGCTGTTCAAAAAATGGTAAATGGCGGAATATAAATAGCTAGTCTGTAGGTTGGGTTGAGGAACGAAACCCAACATCCAATTAATGAGTGTTGGGGTTCGTGGCTCAACCCAACCTACCACTAATCATTAATCACTAATCACTAAGAATTCAATATGCAAAAACAACGTTCAGTATTAGCCCTAATTTTCGTTTTAATCATTGCCGCCATTACAGTCATAGCAACAATTCCCACACGGCTAGGATTAGACTTACAAGGAGGATCACAACTCACAATTCAAGTAAAAACCACCGCCGCAATTCCCAAAATTGATCCAGGAATGTTAGAAGCAGTGCGCCGCATTGTCGAAAACCGCGTTAATGGTTTAGGCGTTTCCGAAGCGTTAGTCCAAACAGTAGGAGAAGACCAAATTCTTGTGCAGTTACCGGGAGTAAATGACCCCCAGCAAGCAGAACGAGTTTTGGGTGGCACTGCCAAACTAGAATTCCGGGAACAACTACCAACAACTGAAGCACAATTATCCATAGAGAGGCAGTTGCAGCAGGAATTGCTGGCAAAACAAGCAGAATTGAAAATTACCCCTAACGAAGAAGCGTTTAAAGCAAATCAGGCTGCTTTAAAAAGGAGTAATGAGGCGATCGCCAAACTCTACAAAAGCAGTGAACTCGGCGGCGAAAACCTCAAAGACGCTCAAGCTCAACCCACTGGTAACGAATGGAATGTTGCACTCCGTTTCGATACTAAAGGAGGCGAACTATTTGGCGAACTTACTAAAAATTTAGCAGGCACGGGACGGACTCTCGGTGTTTTTCTAGATGAAAAAATGATTAGTTCTCCTGTAGTTGGTGTGGAATTTGCCCAAACAGGAATTACTGGTGGCAACGCCGTAATTCAAGGTCGCTTTACAACCCAAGAAGCTAACGATTTAGCCGTGCAATTGCGCGGTGGTGCTTTGCCGGTACCAGTAGAAATTATTGAAAACCGCACTGTCGGCGCTAGTTTGGGTAGAGACAGCATTCAAAGCAGTATTACCGCAGGTATCGGTGGCTTAGTTTTAGTCTTGATTTTCATGGTTGCTTACTATCGACTCCCCGGTGTAATTGCAGATATTGCTCTGTTAATTTATGCTTTACTAACTTGGGCTTCTTTTGTGCTGTTGGGAGTAACTTTAACCCTACCAGGAATTGCTGGTTTTGTACTCAGCATTGGGATGGCTGTTGATGCCAATGTGCTAATATTTGAGCGCACAAGGGAAGAATTGCGGGCTGGAAAAACGCTCTACCGTTCTGTAGAATCCGGTTTTTACCGAGCTTTTTCTAGTATTCTAGACGGCAACGTCACAACGCTGATTGCTTGTGCCGCGCTATTCTACCTGGGTGCTGGTTTAGTTAAAGGGTTTGCTGTAACGCTAGCCTTGGGTGTCGCAGTCAGTATGTTTACTGCTATCACTTGTAGTCGGACTCTGATGTTGGTAGTTTTGGGCTTTCCAGCATTGCGGAAACCCCAGTGGTTCTGTCCAGACTTGTCGAAAACAGTTAATAGTTAATGGGAAATGGGAAATGGGGAATGGGGAATGGGGAATGGGGAATCGATGCTAAAAATTAGTTGTAAATTAATCCCCAATGCTCAATGCTCAATGCCCAACCCAATGCCCAATGCCCAATGCCCAATGCCCAATTACTAATTCCTGCTAAATTATGCAATTCAGTGTTATCAAACAGCGATCGATCTGGTGGAGTATTTCCCTTGCTATTATCCTTGCCGGTATAGTGTCAATGGCTATCTCTTGGACTCGTCCCGATATCCGCGCGCCACTGCGGCCGAGTTTGGACTTTATTGGTGGCACTAGGCTACAATTTGAACTCGACTGCACAAAACCAGAAAATTGCAAACCCATCGATCTTGGTGCTGTCCGCGAAGTCCTGGATAGTCAAGGTTTGGCTGGTAGTAGCATTCAAGTTATCGGCAAAGAACAGCGGGGTATATCGCTGCGAACCAAAACTTTGGATGTGGAAAAACGGACTAAGTTGCAAACAGCTTTGAGCGATAAAATAGGCGCTTTTGCTCCCAAATCAACTCAAATTGATACAGTTGGCCCCACCCTTGGCAAACAATTATTTACTTCAGGATTGTTAGCTTTATTCCTTTCCTTTGCTGGGATTACTGTTTATCTGACATTCCGATTTCAATTGGATTATGCCTTTTTTGCTTTTGTGGCTTTATTCCACGACGTATTAATTACAGTTGGTGTTTTCTCTTTCTTGGGTTTAGTTCTAGGCGTAGAAGTAGACAGTTTATTTGTAGTTGCCCTCTTGACAATCATCGGTTTTTCTGTTAATGATACCGTGGTAATTTACGATCGCGTCCGAGAAATCATCAAGCTAAATCCCGGTATGTCGATCGATCAAATTGTCGATGATGCTGTTATGCAGACCCTGGGAAGGTCAATTAACACGACTTTTGCTACTCTGCTGACGTTAGTTTCGATCTTTTTGTTTGGTGGCGAAACCCTCAGATACTTTGCTTTAGCTTTGATTGTCGGTTTTATTGCTGGTGCATATTCGAGTATTTTCATTGCTAGTACGCTGCTAGCTTGGTGGCGCAGTCGCACAGGCCACTCTATCCCCGTTCCTGTAGAAGCAATAAACCCATCTGATGAAGTTTAGTTAACTGTTGACTGTTGAATAACCAATGCCCAATGCCCAATTCCCAATTCCCAATGACCAATTCCCAATGACCAATTCCCAATGACCAATTCCCAATTCCCAATGACCAATTCCCCATTCCCAATGACCAATTCCCCATTCCCAATGACTAATGAGTAATGACCCAAACTTTGAAATCGAAGTCCAAAGGCTCCATAAATTAACAGTATATGGCCGCTGGCTAACTGTAATATTTTTATGGATTAGCATCGGTTCTTTAAGTATTTGGGGTTTGCGAGATGAAATTGCTTTGTGGAGCGAACACTTGACTTGGGCTGCGGTGCGTTACGGTTTATACTTTCACCGCTGGCCGACTCTCGGTTTGGGTTTGTGTTTGGGAATGACTTTAGCAGCGCTAACTTGGCAAGGGCGAAATCTGGTGTGGGGATTACCACTGCGCGAAAAACAGCGTTTGGAACAACAAGTTCGCCGCATTCGGGAACAAGGACAGACTCACCCTCTGTGGAAGTGGGTTTGTCGATTTTAAAGTATTCAAAATTAGGCAAAGCTATGAAAAATATGTGCAGGAGAAGACTGTTTTAGTGGAATCTCGATCGCAAATTCGGTTCCCTTTCCCAGTTCCGAAAAACACTTTAATTGTCCCCCATGTTGATTGACAACAATTTCATAGCTAATCGACATTCCTAAGCCTGTTCCTTTGCCGATTGGCTTAGTAGTAAAAAAAGGGTCAAATAATCTGTTCCGAACCTCTTCTGTCATCCCTGGTCCGTTGTCATAAATCTTAATTGCTATCTTGTTTTGTTCGATTAATTCCGTGCGAATCTGAATCGCTGGTTTCCAATATCCAGAGTGATCAACTGAGGATTGGGAATCTATCGAGTGATTGTTTGATGCCGCAGCTTCCGAAGTTTCCTCATCTTTTGTCTGTATATTTTTACTTTGATTTCCCTCATTAAGAGCGTAAATAGCATTAACTAAAATATTCATAAACACCTGATTGAGCTGTCCAGGATAACACTGTACTAGCGGCAATTCCACGTATTCTTTGTAAATTTCTATTGCCTCATGTCCCGGTTTCCCTTTAAGCTGGCTTTGCAAAATCATAATCGTGTTGTCGATACCATCGTGAATATTGACGTTCTTCATTTCAGCTTCGTCCAACCTGCAAAAATTCCGCAGCGATAAAACTATATCGCGGATGCGCTCTGCACCTTGCTGCATAGAATTGAAAACCCTCGGTAAGTCTTCCAGTAAATAATCTAATTCTATTTCATCTGCTTCCAATTCAATTTCTGGTATGGACTGAGGACAGTGCTGCTGATAAATATGGAGCATTTTGATTAAGCTTTGGCTGTACTCTTTAGCATGGTGCAAATTGCTGTAAATAAAGCCGATCGGATTATTGATCTCGTGGGCAACTCCTGCGACTAACTGCCCCAAAGAAGACATTTTTTCGGTTTGAATCAGTTGGGCTTGAGTGCGCTGAAGTTCGAGCAAGGCAAATTCGAGCTGTTGGGCTTGATGTCTCAGTTGCGATTGCGATTCCCGCATCGCTACTGTGGACAACTCGTGAATTTGCAACTGAGCAAGCAGCAGTTGGTGTACGTCTAAAAGTTTGTAAGTTTCTGCTTCTACTTGCACTACAATTGGTTCGTGGATCAATTCTGGCGATCGCCCCAAAGACTGTCGCACTGCTACCATAATTGAGGTGTTGCGATCGAGAATCAAGATATCAATTTGAGTAAAGCGGTAGAGAACCAGCAAAGGCTGTTGAGAAAATAACTCCAAGCTGTAGGGACGGCTCATGTGTTCAAAAAAACGTCGTCGCGAAATCATACCCGCAAACTTTCCTTTGTCCGTAATGATGATCCCCGGAAGTAAAAGATTTTTTTGAAAAATGCTAGTAACTTCGCCTCCCAGACAATCAGAATCTAGGAGGAAGTCATACAGGGTTAATTCTTGTAGAGTCGATCGCAAACCCAGTGGCGGATTTATAGGACTCCCTTCGTCAGTTTCATACACTGCTCCCTCCTTTGGTAATTGGCAGTTTTCGTTGTTTTCGCTAGTATTGCGTACTATGTGCACTATATTTCCTACCCTTTTATAAATGGAAAATAGACGCACTTTTTCATGTAATATCCAGTTTATTCAGCAGAATCTTTGGATCCTAAATCATGCAATAGCTGGTTGGAAATGATCTGGCAGCTTAGATTGATTTAACAACACATACCCTTGGAAAATCCGACTATCTACTAATTTTTATCTATACAGCATTGAATAGCTCCGATACTTGTACGGATAACTACGTTTAATGTTTTATGACATTAATTTAGTTCGGAGGCTACCTGTGCTTATACACTTGCTTTTACCCTTACATCAAATTATTTGACACTCAAGCGGTCTAAAGACACTGAGATTCTGCGGACAGAATAGGTTTGGATAATACCCAAAGCCTAACTCTCGCTACGGTCGTCAAACACCGTCTACCCAGTTGGTTTAAGTCTACACCTAACTTACTGGCTACTTTTCTCAGAATGTTGGCAGCGCCATTTAAGTCTGCATTCACCACCCTGCCATTAGCTGACCGATACAAGCCACGTTTAATCCGTTTTCCAGATGCTTTCCACCCCGATGGTTTTTCACCATATTTAGGTAGGGAGTCACCATCTAAAAAACTAGCTTTTGAGGTATACGCTTCTTCAGTTTCAGCAAACCTGATGTCATACAAATCGCACAGTTCTTTTAACCTATTTTTCAGCTTACCTAAAGGCATTTGAACAAACTTTTGATTGTTCACTTTACCGAGATTACTGTTAGACTTGAAACCTTCATTCCACCCAACTATCAGTGTGCCAATTCCGTATTTCAGACAATGGTTGGTAATCAACTTTGCAGCCTTATTGATACCATCACGCATTTGGTGATTGCGTTTGCGAGTTATACGGTCTAGCCAATTATCCCAATAACCTTCTGGCTTTTCTTCTTTTCTAGTTGCTACTTTTTTGTTCCACAATTGATTCATCGCTTTCATAGCACGAGAATCAATCAAGAAGGAGTTTCCTAGTGTATCGACACAAGCTGCTAAATTGTCAGCAGTTCCTAAGTCAATTGATAAGGCTTGATCAATGTCTAGATTGTGTTGTTTTTTTTCAACCTCGTAGGACATTTCAAGGTAAAAAGCACCATTTTCAGGGAGAATCGTAAATTCTTTAATTTGTGAAAAATCAAGATTTGACGGCATAGGCAGGAAGAATTCGGAGACTCCAAACCATCGCCTCACGGTTAAGCCCAAGGAAAATCTTAACTGATTACAAACAAGTTTAGGTCTTAACCCTCCCGAATTTGGATAAGCCACTTTGAACAACTTAGACCCTTTCAGGTATCCCGGTGGCTTGGGCTTAAAATGCAATT
>JAYSVM010000222.1:0-29962 GCA_043718495.1 Oscillatoriales bacterium
ATTGCCTCGACGGCCGGGAAATTCGGGTAATTCTGAACTCTGGTTTTGTAGGTAATTAAATCAAATCCCCTGCCTTTTGGCGGGGGATTTTTTGGTATATGTTGGTTAAGCGGTTGGCTGAATCTGGAAAGCAGGAATAAGTGCGATCGTATAAGTGAATTTAGGGTCGAGAGAAATCGCTTATATATCGTTTTGCGATTTAAAGACTCAAAAATGTTAAGTGTTCTAAGCCACAGCGAATTCTGTGTACTTTCTCATTTCTGGGGAACGGAACCCCAGAACAATTCTATCTTTGGGAATTCCAGCATTGAGAAATTCGTTGGCGATTCCATCTTCTGTACCATCTCGATGAATCCAAATTTTACCATCGATAATTTCTACATGAATTAAGCAACCGTGAACTTGTCGCACTTCCTCCCAACCGAGAATCATCATTAGATAGCGATCGTTCTTGGTGTCAAATATCGTATGTCGCTGAATATCTCCGTAAGCGTATGGTATTTGAGCGTATTCAGTGATAATGGAACAGATAATCTGACGGTATTCTTCTAAGCTATCCATCGCAGAATTACCTCCTTTTGGGGTTGAAAAACAATGAGTTTAACGCGATTGTTTCTGAGTAACAGTTGTCCAATTGGTTCTTCAAACAATCCTTCATATATTTCATCATGAACGGCAACATAAAGTTCTCGATCGGGTTGGATTTCTGCTAAAACATCATGGTACACAATGTACTGACCAATTGCTTTTTCCAGTTCGTTCATTTCGGATGCGCCTACAAAGCTTTTGATTTCCACAGCAATTTTACGTTCAGCTTTTTCAGCAGAGATGAGTTTTTGAACCCCTAAATCTACATACATATCTTTAGTACCCCATTTGAGGCTGAGGGGATCGTGAGTGATTGTCCAGTTATCTTTAACTAGAGCATTTTTTACACAGTTGTGGTAGATGTCTTTAGCGGGCATAATTATTATATTTGAGCCAAGCGTCGTTACTGAATGTCCTGGTGAAAGCTATTCGATATTTTAATTTCCTGCAAAGATCGCCTCTGCTTAAATCTTAGCAAATTCAATCGCACATTTTTGTAATACCTGTAGGGAAACAGCATTGCCGTGTCCGTACCGTATTTCATCAGTACGATTAAGTGACTGTAGGGTCGATCGTCTCCTCTGCTATGCTGTATCGGAGCATTGAGTAGAGTGCGATATATTATAAAAACCTCACTATTAATACTCCTATGACAGGATTTGAAGCATTTGGTCTGGCTTGTGTTAGCGGTATCGCCCTCCCCATTTTCCAGTCAGTCTTTAAAGGCGGTGGTAAGTTTCTCGGTTTGATCGGCAAAAAGCTAGATGACAAAACTAAAGAGCTAATTTACACGGCATCGGGGGACTACGGCAAACGCTACTTCAAGCGTCACGGCATTCTGAAAGCATTGGGAATGCGCGAGGCAGTGCCATTAGAATCGGTTTATACTGCGGTGCAGTTTTTGGATGAGCAACAAATTCGCAGTTTTGAATCCATCCAAAATTTAGAGGAAGCTTACCGCCAAGCAAACAAGCGAGGTTTTCAGCAGCAAGATTGCCAGAAGGAAGAAGGGCTAAAGATTGCTAATCAGAAGCAATATTTGATGGTTTTAGGGCAGCCGGGAGCGGGAAAATCTACTTTTTTGCGAAAAATTGGACTAGAAGCACTGAAGGGCAAAAAAGGCGGATTTAAACATAATTGCATTCCCGTTTTTATCGAGCTTAAAAGTTTTATATCTAGCCAGATAGACATAGAAAAATTAATTGTTGAAGAGTTTAGCATTTGTGGTTTTCCCCGTTCTGAGCAATTTATCGCTAAGGCATTAGAGCAGGGAAAACTGTTAATCTTGCTGGATGGATTGGATGAAGTGCCGACAGTCAACACAAATGAGGTCATTAGTAAAATTCAAAATTTTGTCGATCGCTATGACAAAAATCGCTTTATTGTATCTTGTCGCACGGCCGCTTATCGAAACAACTTTCAACGCTTTACTGATGTCAAACTAGCAGATTTTGACAATAGTCAAATTGAGCAATTTATTGGTAACTGGTTTCAGTCTGAGGTGGATAAACAAGCGGGAACGGCTCAAAAATGTTGGGAGTTATTGCAAAAGCCAGAATATGCAGCAGCTAAAGAGTTAGCCCACACGCCTTTATTGCTAACTTTCCTCTGTCTCAATTACGATCGATCGCAAAACTTTCCGAATAATCGCAGTGTTCTTTATAAAAAAGCTTTGCGGATATTGTTGGAAGAATGGGCGGCGGAAAAGCGGATTCTGCGAGATGAAATTTATCAAGGACTGAGCACGGAGTTAGAGGAGAGTTTGTTATCGGAGATTGCTTATACTGGTTTTGAGACTGATAAGTTGTTTTTTTCGCAGCGAGAAGTGGTTGAGGAAATCAAAACTTTTTTAGCAACTAATTTGAATGTACCGAAGCATTTAGACGGTGAGGCGGTTCTGAATGCGATCGCAGTTCAACAGGGGATTTTGGTAGAACGAGCTGAGGATGTTTACTCGTTTTCGCATCTGACGCTTCAGGAATATCTGACCGCGCAATATATTGCTGATAATAATTTAATTGAGCAGTTAGTTACCGGCCATCTTTCAGATCCACGCTGGCGAGAAGTGTTTTTGTTGGTAGCGGGGTTGGTGCGTTCAAAAAATGGGGCTGATGACTTGCTGCTGTTAATGGAAAAAGAGGCTCAAAAGTTTATTAACACGCCGAAGTTGCAAGGGCTATTGGAATGGGCAGATAAAGTGACTAAGGACTCGGAAGGTGATTTTAAGCCTGTGGGTAAACAAACGTGCTGGGGCGATGGCCGGCATCGCCTACGCCTACGGCTATGCGGACTTATTTTATAACACCTACCAAAACGTCTACGACTACGCCTACGTCTATGCCAACGCTGACGGCATCGCCATCGCCAATGGCATCGCCATCGCCAATGGCATCGCCTACACCAAAGACAACACCAACGCCTACACCAATACCGAGGGCTACGCCAAAGCCATCCGGTTTGCCCAAGCATTTAAAGAAATTAAAATATTCAAGGATGTGAACTTGACTCAACTCATTGCTCAACTGGAAGACCTCCAGAAGCAATTGCCTAATGCCGATCAACCTGAACAAATACACTTAGCATTTTTAGAGCGCTTTTTAGATACTTGGTGTCATGCCCTCCATCTCAATCCAGAAATAGTCAAATTATCTTACGCAGAAGTAAAGGCGCTGAGAGATTATTTATCTGCAAATTATTTCATCATCCAATGCAAAGCAGCAGCAGTGAGAATATCAGCAAAAACCTGGGAAGAAATAGAATCGCGGATGTTGGTAGTTCCAGAGAATTCTACTATTTGAGATTCTGGATACGGGAGTTACGCACTCCGAGCAAAGAAACCGGGTTTTTATCTAATTTGTCTGTTGCAATGAAATATTTTCGTAAAAAACCCGGTTTCTGGACACCCACCTGGTTTTCCTTTTTGTTCAAATCTCACCATTAACTTGCATCTGGTGTACTTTGTCTGCCAACTCTTGGCGACTTTCCTTGTCGAGTGCATCAATTGCCAGCATTCCCAAATACACGACTTCCTTCTGGGTGAGTCTAGTCGCTTGGGCTTGTTTTTGAATGACTTCCTTAATCACGGAACTGACCGCGATCGCAGTATTAGTTTTTGCCACGAAGAATAATCAACTATTAATAACTTTTCTTGATGTTAGCATCCTTGGTTAGATTAATTGCGATAATGTTTGATAATTCACAGTTAATCATGCTATAGTCTAAAAAATACAAAAAAGCGATCGCCTCACGTCTGGACAACTAAGGGCGATCGACTACTCTTCCAAAACCTCAACCAAATCCTCAATCATCACATCAAAAGTCCGAGCTAATTTCCGCAACAAAGTGAAGTCAACCGTTGTCAGCCCTGGACAACGAGCATAATGCTTGACAGTGTTGTAGACAACCCCAGAACGTTCTGAAACTTCCTTAAATGTCCAGCCTTTTTCGGCCGCTAGTTCTCTGACTTTAATTCTTACTAAACCCATGCTTGACAATGGGTGCTGTAACACCTTATAATTATTTTATCTAAAAAGCCGATCGCCCCCGGTCTCGACAACTAAAAGGCGATCGTCTTCAAAACTTAAATAGACAGTTACTAGCTGTCTACCAGCTATGATATCAGAAACTCCGGCAAAATCACGGACGATCGCAGAATCGAAAATAATTCACAAGTCTCCCATCCTGCATCCGCTGGCGAGATTTGTCACCGAAGAAACAGTCGCACTCCTGTTCAATATCGCAGTAGAGGACATTTACCGCATCGAATGCTGTCGCTACATGGTTTACGTGCACGCTAAAAGTGTTAGCCGATTTGTTAGCTACGCGGATTTTCCGCCGATTGTGGAAGTAAATGAACCCGCACTTCAAGATTTTGGCAAATGGTACAAACGCTGGAAAAGCAAGCTAGCACCGATATTTTGGACTAAATTTTACACGCGCAAGTTTAAAGATGCTGTTTCAGTCGATCGCTTGTTGGAGTGGGGGCTGTTGGTAGCCAAAGTTAAATCAGCAATTTCTGGGGCGGGGCTGCAACAGCTACGAGATGTTTATGCCGCAGAAAAAGATTTGATGGAAAATTTTTAAAGTGCGATCGCACTGACGTGCAACTGCGAAAATTGGTACAGGCACAATTAAAAATGTAAAACTAAATATGGAGAAAAGTTTGAATGGCTGAGAATACCGTGAAAGTAGATATCTCATTTCAATCACTGCTAGAAGCAATTGCGTCACTGGAAATTACTGAAAAACAGCAGCTTTGGGAACTGTTGGAAGCTGAATTATTCCCGGATGACGAAGATTCTCCAGAAGATATTGCTGAAATTGAGGCCGCCCGTGCTGATTACGAAGCCGGTGAATACACCACATTCCACCAATACACGACTCAACGGGCAAAAAAGTCAACATGACTTATACAATCATCATACCCAAAGCTGTGCAAAAACAGCTAGATGCCTTGCCCGATGATATCTACCAGCGTATCGCTGTCAAAGTTCAGCAACTTGCGGAAAACCCACGCCCAGATGGAGTGGTTAAACTCAAAGGTTCTGAAAATGAATACCGTATTCGCATCGGTGATTATCGCGTTCGTTATGAAATTGAAGATGAAGAGCTAAAGATTCTGCTGTTGCAATGCAAACATCGGAAGGAAGTTTACAGAGGAAATTGACTCCTCATCTAGTATCTCACCCATCCCAAGAAGTTGGCAATATTGTTAGCAGAACTAGACGGGTTAAAGGAGGAAGATTCATGAATCAATATAGTACGATCGTCCAATGGTCTGACGAGGATCAACTTTTCCTCGTGACGATTCCAGAGTTTGCCGATCGCGTTATCATGCCCTGTACCCACGACAAAACCCGTGAAGAAGCTATCCGACATGGTGAAGAAGTGCTCGAAATGTATCTCGAAGCTTGGCAAGAAGAAGGTGAATTCATTCCCGCACCCAATATTCTTCAAATCGCCTAGAACACTTCATCCTCGATTCCCAGCCACCATTCGCCCAAATTCATTAAATCTTGCTGAATGTCCGCGAGTTCTGTAACATATTCTTCAGCAGAAATATCCGATCGCCTTTCTTGTAATTTTTTCAGACGAAGTTGCACCAACAGCCAAGGTTTGGAAATCCCATCGGTTGCTTCGATATATTGCGCTACATCTTTGCTATTCATAGTTTTTGGGGAATTGGGAATTGGGAATTGGGAATGGGGCATAGGGAATGGGGCATAGGGCATAGGGCATAGGGCATAGGGCATGGGTAATCGTTATTGGTTACTTGTTAGGAGTTGTTTAAATAACAACTTCTAACAAATTACAATTCCCAATTCCCAATTCCCAATTCCCTATGCCCCATTCCCAATTCCCAATTCCCAATTCCCAATTCCCCAATGACTACTTGTAATCCGAAGTCTGAATGTCCTTCAACTTGGCTGCGTATTTCATGCCGTATTCAGGGCGGCAGAAGCGATCGATCTGAGACTCAAAAAATGCCCGATTCGCCTTCAAATGCTTCGGATTTGGGTCATCCAAGGGATATAACAGCGCAGCCCGCAGCGCATGAATAACCGCCGAAGTTACACAATACATCGATCGCTGAAAAGTCACTCCAATTTGATTCAGAATATCATCTTCGCCCCGACACCGCCCTTTGTAGAAATCCATCAAATAAGGTGGCAGGAAGTGCAGCATATCTTGTGCTAGCAAAGTCGGTGGAATTCCAGCCGTACCTACTGGGAATTTGTCTGCATACAAAACTCCGTAGTGGAAGTCTTTTTGATCGTCTGGAACTTCCCTAGCTTGAGCGTTGTAAGATTTAGTACCTCGGAACGGTGAAGTGCGGTAAAATACAGCTTCCACGTAAGGTAACGCTGCTTCATAAAGCCATGTGAAACCTTTGGATTTGGGAATGATTTCGTAGGTTTCGCCGTCGATTAGGACGTGGTGGTAAATGGGCCTTCCGGCGATCGCAAATATGCCATTTACCAGGAAATCCATCGCTTCGGGGACAGTGGTAATTTTCCCTTCGTCGTACAAGTCTGAAACTTCAAAAAACACTGGTGCCATTACTTCCCAGAATAAACCGAGATTGCTGTAATAAGACATTTGGCGGCATTGTTCTAAAAACATTTCCGGGAATGCCTTGTGCAGCCCTAGCATGAACGGGTCTTTTTTGAAGTAAGCTTTAATAGCGCGATCGGCATTAGCTTTATATTCGTCACTATCCAGGTAAGGATCGAATTGATTCGTCGGCACGTACAAGCCCCGGTGCCAAAGCATTCCTCTCATGCACTCCTCGGCAAATTCCATGTTAATGCGATCGTGCCACAAATGGTGGAATAATCGTGGCATTTTACCAGCTTCTCCCTTTTCCATGAACTCCAAAAGTTCAGGGTGAGCGCTTCCTGTCCCGCGCCACAACCGCAAATCCGCACCATCACCTGAATAGTGATTTTGCAAGTCTAAATACTCTTGGGGTAAGAAGTATTTAAAGAAGGGAAGTGGTTGTAAAAATACTCGTTCGGCGATGTAAAGTAAATCCCGCCAGTAGAAGTCCATTGGCACCGCGTAGGCTTTCCAGATAGCGATAATTTGCATCAGATTTTCTGGTGTATCTGGAATCATCGCGCCACCAGCTTCTAGCCTGTGAATTATATCTGCAAATTCGTGTTTGGAAGGAGGGAGTTTAGTTGCTGGTTTATTAGGTGCTTGTACCATTGTTTCTTCCTTGGGTTGAGTGAATTTTAATATTTATTTACTCGTCAGTCGTTATTTGGGGGAAAGAACTCAATTCCTGCCGCAACTTTACAGCGTGAAAGATACTCAAAATATCATGCTTCCACTCTGGCAATACCAGTGTCATGGCAATCTCTTCTACAGTATGAATTATTCCTGAAATAATAGCTAGCCAAAGGGCAATTCCGGCATAGTTAAAACCGAAAAGAGCAACAGTAGCAATAAACAGAGTTATTCCCCAAAATTTAGCGGAGTACGTGTGGTAGCTGGCTGGTTTACCATATTTTAGCAAGCTAACAATCCACCAGACTAACTGTACAAAAACAACAGCAAGCAGTGGCACTCTAAAAGCTATTACTACTTCTTGATGTACCAGCCATGCACTAGCAAATATGCAGATATAGAAGCAGACATCAGCCCAACTATCAGCTTGGCGCAATTGTGCAGTGCTGACACCGATACGTCTGGCAATAATGCCGTCGAAGATATCTGACAAAAAACCGACTAAGTAGCCGATGATGAACCAGACGCTGATTGTGCCATCACTAGCATCCCACAACAGAAATGGCGCGATCGCAGCACGGAGGGCAACTAAAATACCAGGAATGAATTTCATCATCGGCGATTAGTTAATAATGACTAATGATTAATCAAAATCTGTTCTGATTCAATCGGCTTATAGCTAATCGCTACTTGAGCTATTCTGTCTTTTGGAAGAGTAGCTGCGATCGCAGTTGTAGTCGATTCGCTCCACTTCAGCAACCAAGCAGGTTGAATTCCCAACACAAAAATGATACCTGCCAATACTAGCGCGGGCATATTTTCGGCAAACGTGACTGCTGGGTAATAAGCTGTGGCATTATCCAACTTCCCAAAACAGGTACGGTTGAGCAAAATTACAAAATAAACTGCGGTTAAACCAGAGGCTAAAATGCAGATTAAGATTGGAATTGGAAAGACCGAAAAACTGCCTTGAAACACTAAAAATTCGGAAACAAAACCCACCAAACCGGGAATTCCGGCGCTTGCCATTCCACCTAATACTAACAGCGAACTAGCCGTCGGTAAACCCCGCATTGGGTTCATCAAGCCGTTAAGCACGTCCAAATCTCTCGTACCGACTTTGGCTTCGATGATGCCTACTAAATAAAATAGCAAAGCTAAAATCAAACCGTGGCTGACCATTTGTCCGACTGCGCCGATTAAGGCGAGTTTCGTGCCGGCAGCGCAAGCAACGAGGATGTAGCCCATATGCCCGATCGAACTATAGGCTACCATGCGCTTGATGTCTTTTTGGGCGATCGCGCTTAAAGCCCCATACATCACACTCACAGTCCCGATAATCGCTAAACCAGGAGCAACAATTGACCAAGTTTCGGGAAACAACTGCAAGCAAAATCTGATTAAACCGTAAGTTCCCAACTTTGCCAAAACACCACCCAGCAAAATTGCTGTTGCTGGTGAAGCTTCGACATAGGCATCAGGTAGCCAGGTATGTAAGGGTACTAAGGGAATTTTGATCGCAAATCCAACTAACACAACTGTTAACAATATCAATTGTGTTGTAAAGGGCAAATCCTGAGTATTCATCGCACTGTAATCAAAGTTAAAAGAACCACTTAGCCAAGCAATTCCTAAAAATCCTCCTAAAACTAAAAGTCCTGAAACAGCGGTATAAATGAGAAACTTCATGGCAGCATATTCTCGCTGCTTGCCGCCCCAAATCGCAATCAACAGGTAGAAAGGAATTAATTCTAGTTCGTAAAATAGTACGAACAGCAGCAAGTTCTGAGACATCAAAGCTCCGGCAACACCCGCATTTATTAGGAGGATTAATGCGTAGTAAAGTTGTGGACGAGCCACCGCTTCGCCGGTGCCATAAATGACTAATAGTGTTAATAATGCACTTAAAACCAGCAGTGGCAAAGACAAGCCGTCAATGCCTAAGTTGTAGCTCAAACCTAACTGCGGAATCCAAGGCAAATATTCTTGAAATTGCAGTCCCGAATTAACTTGATCGAATTGAGTCAGCAGCCAGATATTTAACAGGAAAACAGTAAGAGCAAAAGCTGATGCTATTGAACGCAGCCGCATTCCATTTATCTTTCCGGGTAGGAATCCGACTACCGCAGCACCCAACGCGGGCAACCAGAGCAAGGCACTAAGCATAATTTAAACGGTTGATGGTTGACAGTTGACGGTTGACGGTTGACAGTGAGTCAAAACTAGAAAGGGTAATAAAAACGATTGTTTATCCGCCTACAATCAGCGACAAACGAGCTAGCAATGGCCAGCTTACAATTAGTCCCAAAAGTCCAACTCCGAAGAGAATTGTCAAGGCGTAAAACTGAGTTTGACCATTAACGTTGTACTTGAGGCTTTGCCCGCCAAAAACTGTTGCAAAACCGATGAGATTTACGAATCCGTCAACAATATTACGATCAACCCATGAGACAATTTGAGCAACTAGACCAACTGCAAATATCACGGTGACGCGGTAAAGTTTAGCCGTGTAAAAGTCGTAGGCAAAAAAGTCTTGCACGGCTTGAGAACCAATTCGCACTGGTTTTTCCCATTTCTCATTCAGATAAACAAATGCTCCTGCACCAATGCCGATCGCCGTTGACAAAACTAACATTCCAGTTACGGTATAATTCAAACTTGCCACAGGTAACAATTGCCACGCTGCCAAGAAATGCGGAACGTGCAAAGTAAAGCCCATTAAAATAGTCATTGGCAAGATAAAAGGCCAGTGAACTTCTGGTGAACGTTCGGTCATTTGCTTTGGTTTGCCACCAAAAACTAAACCGAAGACACGCACTAAGCCAAAAGCAGTGACACAGTTAACAAATAGGACTACTGCTAACAAGGAAGGGTAAGCTTCCGAAAGTCCTGATGTGAATTCTTCCAAAGCCCAGAAACAGCCGAAGGGCGGCAATCCTACCAATCCAGCCGCGCCAACAATAAACGATATGGCAGATATCGGCCGCTTGGCCCACAAACCGCCGAGAGAACGGACATCCTGAGTGATGCTGTTCCAAACTACCGAACCGATACTCATCACCAACAAACCCATTGCCAAAGTGTAGGCAAACATTAATGTCAGGGCTGTTTCGGATTGTCCAGTACCGACAGCGATAAAAATTAAGCCCATGTACGAGCTGACTATATAGGAAAGCGTGCGTTTGATATCGATTTGGGCGATCGCAATTAAAGAAGCACCAACGGCAGTCGCAGCACCTACAATAATAGTTGTCTTCAGTCCGATCGGCGACAAAGCAATCACTGGCTGCAACTTAATCAAAATCCAAGCACCGGTTTCTACAACTACAGTGTTCCGCAAAATCGTTGCCGGTAGGGGGCCTTCCATCGCCTCATCCAGCCACAGGTGCAACGGAAACTGAGCGCATTTGCCCATCGGGCCAGCAATCAAAGCCAAGGCCAACAACGTCGCTACAGTCGGGTTTAGGTTCGCAGTCTGAGCCCACACAGCCAACTCGTCAAAATTCCAAGTTCCAGCCAGTGGCAGAATTGCGACTACTCCCATCAACAGGAATAAGTCTCCTACGCGCTTAGTCAAGAAAGCATCGCGAGCTCCTGTCACCACCAGAGACTGATTGAACCACAGCCCGACTAATAGGTAAGTGCCCAAGGTGAGAACTTCCAAAATCATGTAGCTGAAAAACAGGGAATTGCACAACACTAAGCCGCACATCCCTGCTTCAAACAGCCCCATTAGAGAAAAGAACCTAGCCCAGCCCCAGTCCATTTCCATGTAACCGAAAGCATAAATCTGTGCCAAAAAGTTCAGTCCGGTAATCAAGACTGTCGCCCCAACGGTGACACTAGAGATTTCGACGGGAATGGTTAAGTCTAAACCTGCGACATTCAGCCAGGGAATGAACTGTTGTTGTGCTGGCTGATTCCAGATAGCTGTGAGGGCGATGACCCCGTGGATGAAACCGAAGAGTGTTAAGATGGCGTTCACGTAACCGGATGGTCTTGGCCCTGTGCGGCGGGTAACAGCCGGGAACCACAGTATCGACAAAGCTGCGCCGATGAGTGGATAGCAAGGTATAAACCAAACGGTCTGGAGTAGGATTTGAGCCATTGGCATTACCTGTAAATGTTACAAAACTTTAAAAAACTGAGAATAATTTCGATCGCGCTGACTACAGTAGTGCAAAGCCAGAACCTAATAATTGTAGGCTATTTTGGCGTCAGTCTTCTAGTTTCTCGTTGTTTTGAGACTAGGCGCTTCAGCATAGACTTATTAATTTTATATTAACTATTGCATTAATTTTTCATATTTCTGATTCAGCATATTTATGTGTACCCATAAACTGCCCTTATAAGTATTTAGAGGGGGATTGTAGACAAACGAATAATTGTTGATTTCAAATCTTGCACCATTTTGTGGGGTGGGCAAAATGCCTGTTCATCAAAATGGTGCAATTTTCTTTGTGGGGTGGGCATCCTGCCCCCATAAAAAAACCGATGTTCTAAAATCTTAAAATGGCTCAATTTCCCAAGCTGCTGAAGGAAGTTCGGCTTGGCGCTGTCCCATCGCCCTTGACCTCACATTCATTAGACCGATCGGTGTATCGAACAAGTCTACCAGTTCCGCTTTACCGATCCTCTTCGAGGGCTTCGCTAACGCGCGATCGATCCCAGCAACGGGCAATTCCTTCAACAGCCACCTAGCCAGCCGATACAAATATTCCTGTGTTGTCAATTCTCGCATCAAATCGACACCGTGGAGTTCGTGCAAATATTGATTAGACTCGCCGTACCGATACCATTGACTTTGTAACTGTTTTATTGTAGAACGGTGGCGATGTCGGACGATCGCATTTTGGGCAAAATCCAACTTATACGATGTTTCCCGTAAAATTCGCCAGCACAAATCCGCATCGCCACCACTCGTAAGGTACGGGCGAAACAAACCAACTTCTGCCAAAACTTGTTTGCGTACAGCTAAATTGGCAGTTTGACCATAAGCACAAAAAGGGTGAGCGAGAGTATGTTTTTGGGATAAAGTATTTTGGCGGGTTGCGTGTTGTTCTAAAATAGTTTTACCAGGTAATCCGAGTATTTCCCCGGCTGAAAGCGCAATTTCGGGATTGACGAAGGGTTTAACTAAATTTTCCAACCAGTCAGGTTGCGGGCGACAGTCTGCATCGGTAAAGGCAATTATTTCACCTTGCGAGTTGTGAATGCCTTTGTTGCGGGCGGCGTAGGAACTTTGAATCTGATTTTCGGTGAGGTGGCGAATGGTTATTCTATCCAAATTGCCTCCTCCCCTTAGCAAGGGGGGGACTGAGGGGGGGTTAAAGGCTGTTGTTTCGAGGATGCTTGAAGTGCGATCGTGACTGTTGTTGTCTACTAAGATATATTCTACTTTGTTTGGGGGATAAGTTTGCGATCGTAAGCACTCAATTAAATCCGGCAAATCTCCCTCGCCGTTATAAATTGGCACTACGACTGAAACTTCCGGTAAAAACGTTTTAATCACTTAAAAATAACCGCAAATAATAGAATAACTAATATTGAGTAAGATTAAACGAACCGCGAAGGCGCAAAGGACGCGAAGGAAGAGAAAGAAGGAAATGCAGTTCTGATTTTGCCAAGGGCGAAATGCCCATCCCACAACTGCATTGAGTTATTGTAGAACAGGCATCTTGCCTGTTTATTTCAAATAGTAGAAAATATTTGTTACATCCCTGTCAAATCAATTACCCAATCCACCTTCAACTATTCCCCATCAACAAAACAATCATCAGAACCAGAAACCCGTTAGTCAAATAAAATATACCAACAACCTGAGTTTCTAACCAGCCAGACAGTTCTAAATGATGGTGAAGAGGAGCCATTTTCAAGAGACGCTTGCCGATGCCATCCGGGCCTTTTGTCGCTTTGTAATAACCTACTTGAGCAATTACTGACAACGTTTCTACCAAGAAAATTCCACTAATTACTAATAATATCCAAAGGCTATTAGTTAATAAAGCTACTGCACCCAACGCGCCTCCTAATGCCAAGGCACCTGTATCACCCATAAAGACGCGGGCTGGATTGCGATTGTGAGCGAGGAAACCCAAACAACTACCGCTGATGCAGGCGCAAAATATCATTAATTCTGGTGAAGTTGAAGCTACAGATGCACCTAATCCCAAAAGTGCGATCGCGCCCAAGCCACCCATCAATCCGTCAACACCATCGGTAAGATTAGTAGCATTACTTTCAGCAACTAATACAAAACCAGCCAGTGGCCAAAACAGGAAACCCAAAGGTAATACCCAACCGAAAGGCAAAGCAATATTTGTAGAAATAGCTGGATTGTGTAACATCAGCCACAGACAAAATAGAGCAGAAAAGCCTATTTGCAAAGCCAACTTCATCCGAGGAGAAATACCTTTGTTCGACTTGCGGCGCAGAATTTGCCAGTCGTCTAGCCAGCCGATGAAACCATAAGCCAAAGTTAAAGCAGATACGGCAATAACATCTGAGTTAAACCTAGACCAAAGTATAGCGACTAAAACCCCGGCTGGTACAAAAAATATGCCTCCCATTGTCGGTGTTCCCGCTTTTTTCAAGTGGGCTTGGGGGCCGTCTTCACGAATTACTTGTCCTGCTTTCATGCGCTGAAGTATGGGCACAACTACATAGCCCAACCCCGAAGCAACTAAAGCACAAATAATTAGCGGAATAAACAGTGATGCAGGTGAATTGAAAAATCTACCCGCCGCCAAATCTAAACTAATAGCTGCAATGCCGATGCCCAAACCCAGCAGCAGGAATAAATTCCTGCCTGTAAGTTTAAAAGGCATACTCAAAGAAACTTTCTCATCCAAAAAGTTATCCATAAAACTCCTCACCACACACCATTCGATAGCAATAAATTGAGAATTAGAAAATCGGGTATGGCAGTGGCCATTGGGAAGTTGTTAGTTTTTTCTCTTCCCTTTTGCTAGTTAATTGCTACACCCTGGTAGTCGTTATTCGTCGCCTGTAGCAGTATCGTCTTCGGCTTCATCCTCCAAATCATCGTAAGGATTGTCGTCAACGGCCATCAATTCGGAGATTTCTTCTTCGTGCAGATAGTCCGGTTCTTGAACATCCCTAGCTAATAGGCGATTGTTAGATTCCAACCAGTCCAAGAGAGAAGCTTGCTGCTTTAAAGGAATTACATCAGCAGGAAGATGACGGGGTATTTGACGCAGAGAGGGATTGTACATAATTCTCGGTTTTTAAACACAAATAGTCGATCGAGTTGAGGATATTTCTTAGGTGACTACTCTTTTGATTTAGCCTCATAAATCAGGTATTTAGCAAGGCTAAAGCATTATACCACAGGCTACCTTTGGTTCCGGATCGAGGTAGGATGGGATATGGTCAAGGCGATCTAACCCTTGCTTCGTGGCTAGATTAACATAGAATCCGCTCTTAGTCATCCTCCTTTTGTAGTAATATTTTAATTTACTACAAGAATTTTGAAGATATCGCCGGACACATTGGGATAAATTGGCATACATGGCGATCGACCATTAAGTCTACCTAATCCACTCTACACATCCAGTCTCCAAAGCCAAAACTCTTGAAGAGTAGAGCTTGTATGGGTTTTGGGAGATCGCAAATTTTCCAGTTAAAATCTCCATAACTTGCGTTAAGGACGCGAAATTTCAGGATGGACACAACGGCAGCGATTTTATATAGCAAAGACGGCTACGACACCAGCGGCAAAAAACTTCTGGGGCGTCATTCAGCCGGAGAAGGATTTCTCAAAAGCTTAGTCCAACACGGCACTGCCGAATATATCTACTGTTGCGCCGACAGCGAAACAACATTTAAGGAATTTTGTACTCGCATCCAGCCTTGGCTTTCCCAACCTCGGAAAGTCCGGTGGATTCAGGCAGATCGACCCGATTTGCTATCTCAACCTGGTACAATTTATCGACCAGATCCCGCCCTTGCAGATATGGTTTGGGCGCGCAGGTTTGTTGACCAGAGGGCCTACAGCGTTTGTGGAGTTACCCATACGATCGCAACTAAGTATGTCATGGATGCGATCGGAAATCTAGTCACCGCACCCGTACAACCCTGGGACGCACTCATCTGCACCTCCGCCGCCGTCAAAACCACAGTCGAACAAGTTATGACTGCCTGGAGCGAGTATCTAAGTCAGCGTACAGGTGGTAAATCTAAAATTTTAGTCAAATTGCCGATTATCCCCCTCGGAGTGGATTCCAGCGCATTTCCGCAGGGTGTTGATGCACTTAATATTCGCCACCAGCAGCGCCAAAAACTCGGCATTTCTGCCGACGATATAGTCGTGCTATTTGTTGGGAGATTGACTTTTTCGGCCAAAGGTCATCCAGTACCAATGTACATCGCCCTCGAACGCGCAGCCCAGCAAACCAAGATGAAAATTCACTTAGTCCAAGCAGGTTGGATCGAAGATCCGAGAGAAGAATCCGACTTTAAAAATAGCGCGCAAATTTTTTGTCCCTCAGTAAATACCATTTTTTTAGACGGGAGAGAACCCGAAATTAGAGTAAATATTTGGTCTGCTGCCGATATTTTCATGTCCCTTTCCGACAACATTCAAGAAACCTTTGGACTAACGCCAATTGAAGCGATGGCGAATGGACTACCGGCCATTGTCTCCGATTGGAACGGATACAAAGAATCAGTACGCCACGAAATCGATGGTTTCCGAATTCCCACACTCATCCCGCCCCCAGAAGCTTGTTTAGATTTAGCGCTAAATTATCTCGATGGTAGTTTGAATTGGCCGACTTACATGGGTCATACTTCCCTAGCCACAGCAGTTGATATTGATGCTTGTACTCATGCTTTATGTCAATTAATTGCAGACAGCGAATTGAGAAAGCGGATGGGGGAAAATGGCAGAGAAAGGGTGAGAGAGATTTATGATTGGAAAGTGGTAATTGCATCTTACGAACAGTTGTGGCGGGAATTAGCAGAAATTCGCGTTTCCGCACCGGAATCTGTGCCTTTAAAAGCAGGAATGCCACCTTATCCCCTAGGCGATGATCCATTTCGCGTGTTAAGCCATTATTCGACTAGAACTTTAAGCAATGAGATGATGTTAAGTCTGGGGGGGATAGCCACACCGGAACTTTTGAAGCAGTTACAGACAATTTGGTTTACTGGTTTTGGTCAAGAACGGAGAATATCTGTTAAAATCCAAATGCAGATATTAAACACAATTAAACAAAAGGGTGCTGTCAGCGTCGGGGAAATAATCGCAGCCCATGCCAAAAATGAGCAAGAATTAGCATATCTATATCGTACTCTACTTTATCTAGTGAAGTTTGATATCTTAGTGATTAGTCATTAGTTATTGGTTATTTGTTATTTTGTAGCAGTCAATAGTCAATAGTCAATAGTCAACAGTCAACAGTCAACAGTCAACAGCTAACAAAATCATGATTGGAAAATCTGGACTATTAGAAATAATTGCGGGTACAAATCGTGGTTTGCTGGCGACTGCTAGCGACAAACAAGCGATCTTAAGTGCGATCGCCCAATTGGAAGATTACAACCCCACACCACGCCCTGTCGAAGCCGCAGAGCTTTTAAATGGTGATTGGCGGTTATTGTACACCACCAGCCGCGCACTGCTGAATCTAGACGGTTTTCCTTTGTTAAAACTAGGTCAAATCTATCAATCTATCCGAGTGGCAGAATCAAAAATTTACAACATAGCCGAACTTTATGGCTTGCCTTATTTGGAAGGAATAGTTAGCGTAGCAGCCAAATTTGAAGCAACTTCAGAACGTCGAGTCCAAGTGAAATTTGAGCGGTCAATTTTAGGTTTACGCAGCTTAATTGGCTATGAATCTCCGGTTAAGTTTATCAATGAGATTGAGTCGGGTAAAAAGTTCGTTGCTGTCGATTTTGCGATCGAGGCGCGAGAACAGCAGGGATGGCTGGATGTTACTTATTTGGATAGCGATTTGCGGATTGGGCGCGGGAATGAAGGAAGTGTTTTTGTATTGACAAAAGAGTGAGTTTATTACTAAACGAGAATGACAAATATCAGGAGTGTGAAACTTCTGGTGCCCTTGAGGGATTGCCAATTGCTTTGCTATCGGAGACTTTAAAAATGTTGACTCAGGGAAATGAGAATGCGGCAATGTGGTTTGCTCAAAAAATTAAGCGGCTATAGACAAGTGAAATAATAAAGTTATTCTGTCTTGAGTGAGTAAACTAAGATCCCGTTCATCCAAACAATCTAACTGAAGTACGTGAAGCGCAGCTATTCCGTAGGGAATCGCATACAATAGAATCAACACTTCTCCTCTCAAACGCTATGCAAATTGTTTTGTCACCTGAAGTCGAAGTCCTCGTGCAGCGTCAACTCACGACTGGCAAATACAAAAGTGCGATCGAAGTCATCCTCGTAGCTATTCAACTCCTCGAACAACAGGAAGACATTTATCAAGGACGACTGCAAGAAATGCAACGAGACGCACTAATTGGTCAGCAAGCCTCCCAACGCGGCGAAGTCGTAGATGGTGTAACCGCAATGGCACAAATCCGCGCTAACTTGCGATCGCGCTACACTTCATCAGAAGCATGACTCCACAATTTCATCTGAGAATAAGAGATAGTTTGGGCGCATAAACTGTCACATAAATTTCATAATTGCCATAAAAAAAATAACACATAAAAAATGTTTCGACTGTCCCAAACCCAACTCAAAATCATCCAAGAATGCCCCCGCAAATTCCAACACAGCTACCTAGAACTCCTGGCCACCCACTCCCCCCCAGAACACCAAGCAAAACTCGAATGGGGAAGCCGATTTCACCTACTAATGCAGCAGCGAGAACTCGGATTAGCGATCGCATCCATCGGCCAACCAGACACCGAACTCCAACGCTGTCTCGTCGCATTTGTCAATAGCGCACCCGAACTTTTTACCCAGTCAGAAAATGACGACAAAACCTTCCGTCAAGCCGAACACGTCCGCACCCTAATTTTCCAAGACTACCTATTCACCGTTATCTATGACTTGCTAATAGCAAAACCAAACGCCGCCCAAATTCTCGACTGGAAAACCTATCCCCGCCCTCGAAAATCAAAACCTATCGCCGAAAGTTGGCAAACTCGCCTCTATTTATATGTGCTAGTAGAAACCAGCGACTATTCTCCAGAACAAGTCTCCATGACATATTGGTTTGTCCAATTGCAAGGAGAAGAACCGCCACAAAGTCTCACATTTACTTATAATCAAATAGAGCACGATCGCACAAAACAAGATTTAACCAACCTTTTGCACCAGCTAACCGACTGGAGACAACGTTATAGCGACAAAGGTGAATTCTTACCCCAAGTAGATGTTAGTTCCCATCTTTGCAACTCCTGTCAATTCGCCACTCGCTGTCACCGCACCCAAGATACCAAAACTTCCTTAGCAAATCTTGCTCTAGAAAATCCCACAGATTGGTTGCCAAATATTGCTATAATCGATGAAATATTTATTTAACATAAATCTAAAATCTAAAATCTAAAATCGGATGACACAACCATCTCAAAACTGGCAAACTCAATCCTTAACCCAACCTCCAACTTGGCTAATCCAAGCTGTCAACAAACACGCCCCGGAACTCCCAGGAAAATATGCCGCCGCACTCCTCTGGTGTAGAGGAATCCAAAACCCAGAACAAATACCTGGATTCTTAAATCCCCAACTTTATCAACCAGCAAGTCCTTGGGAATTTGGGCAAGAAATGAACTGGGCAATAGACAGAATCCAACAAGCACGAAACAGCGGCGAACAAGTCGCTATTTGGGGAGATTTCGATGCTGATGGTATCACCTCAACCTCAGTTTTGTGGGATGGATTGGGGGAGTTTTTTTCTCAGAATGACCGACTAACTTATTATATTCCCAATCGCTTAACCGAATCTCACGGCCTGAATATACCCGGCATAAATAAGTTAGCAAAATCTGGAATTAGCCTAATAATTACCTGTGATACTGGCAGTACAAATATCGCCGAAATTGAATATGCCAATAGTTTAAGTATAGATATAATTATTACTGACCATCATACCTTACCGGACGATCGCCCTCCCGCAACAGCGATTATCAATCCCCGCTACTTTCCCTCCAATCATCCACTCTTTCACCTATCCGGTGTCGCTGTAGCCTATAAATTAATCGAAGCATTGTATGAAACCTTGCCAGATATCCCACAGCGTGCTAAAGAAGAGTTATTGGAGTTAGTTGCGATCGGGCTAATTGCCGATTTAGTCCAACTCACTGGAGACTGTCGCTACCTAGCACAATTAGGCATAGAACAACTACAAAAACAAATAAACAATCCCACTCGCCCAGGAGTTGCAAAATTGCTAGAACTGTGCAAGAAAAATGGCGATCGCCCCACGGACATTTCCTTCGGCCTCGGCCCCCGAATTAACGCCGTTAGTCGCATCCAAGGTGATGCCAGTTTCTGCGTAGAACTCCTCACCAGCCGCGATAAAAAACGCTGCGAAGAACTAGCACTTTTAACCGAAATTGCCAACTCCCGGCGCAAATCTTTACAAAAAGACGTTGCCAAAGATGCAGCCCAAAAATTAGCCCAACTTGACCTATCTACCACGAGTGTAATCGTCCTCGCTGACCCTCAATGGGCAGTAGGAGTATTAGGATTAGTAGCAGGACAAATTGCCCAAGAATACGGCCGTCCCGTAATTTTATTTAGCACGGAAGGAACAGAAGAAATCAATGAAAGTCCTCCAGAAACAGAATTTCTCGAATCTTCAGACTCGGAATTGCCAACACTCCCTCAATCGAAAATCGCCAGAGGTTCTGCCCGTTCCGCCAATCAAATTGACCTTTACCAATTAGTCAAAGACCAAGCACATTTATTGGATAGATTTGGCGGTCATCCCTTCGCCGCCGGATTGAGTCTGCCAATTGAAAATATCCCCTTGTTTACCGATGCAGTGAATCAGCAACTGCGACAAAAATACAGCACTGAAAGTTTAACAGTGGCTCCCGTTCAATCCGATCTAACAATTAGTGTATCCGAATTAGGAAAAGACTTATTGCAAGAACTCAAATTACTCGAACCCTGTGGCATGGGCAACCCAGCACCAAAATTACTAATTGAGAATTGCTGGTTTGAAAATGTTTGGAATCAAAAAATCAAAGATTTGAAAGGACAAAAAATAGAATATATCAAAACAACATTTACCATTTGGGATGAATCTAGCGATGGGGGATTTCGGGGGATTTGGTGGGGACATTACCAAGACGAGGTTCCTCAAGGTCGGTGTGACGCTGTAGTAGAACTAGATTTCAATACCTATGAAAAAAAATATGAAGTGCGACTAATAGGAGTACGTTCCCGCAATACAGAAAATCTAGTCAACTCTCGACATCAAATAGATTGGATTATAGACAGGCGCAATCGAAATAAAGATGAAGAGTTATTAGCATCTGACAAAAATTTAGCATCCCAAATGCCAGCAGAAAATTTAGTTAACAATTCAGAAATATTCGATCGCCAAAACTCCCTGATTCTCCAAGAATGTCCCGCAAGTTGGGACGAACTACGAATCTGGTTTAGACAAGCACGGCACAATCAACAAAAATTGGCGATCGCCTACAACTTACCTCCAACCATACCCCCAGTACAGACATGGGAACAACTAATCGGCATCGCCAAATATCTTAGTCGCACCAGCAAACCAGTCACCAGACAACAACTCCGCCAAAAACTCGGAATTAGCGACACATCCCTCCAACTAGGATTCAAAACCCTAACCTATCTTGGTTTCAAAGTCAATTATCGCGATCGGGCTTTTCACATCACCAGACAATCCGAAACCGGAAACGCCCAAAAAACCGGGAATAAAGGAGACAAATTCCTCAAACCCTTATTTTCTAGCTCATCTAGCCAACTCGCCAACTCAGTAGCGCAATTCCTAGCAGCAATCTCAGAAGAACAATTCCGCCGCAAATATTTCTGTGAAGTACCCCTCTCCACCATTCAATCCATCGCCAGAGAGACTTTTTTTGCAGAAGATTCCACAGCACTTCCCTTGTGAACTGCCCAACACTCATCGCTACGCGCTCTTAGTGTGGGCTTCCCAATTCAACGGCAACAGCCTCGACATTAGTGGACTTGCGCCCATACTGTTTTGGTCTTACATTGCCTCCAAGGGCAGTAACGCTGGTTCCCAACGCCAATATCCGTAAGCCTTCATTTTTGATATTAATTGCTGCATTAATATCTCTGTCGTGTCGCTTGCCACAGTGAACACAGTTAAATTCACGTACCGATAGATCCATTTTTGGCAACGACAGTAGAGTATTGGAACACAGGTGAGACGACGGAAAAAAGCGACCGACTTCTAGATAGACTCTACCTTCTGCTTCTGCTTTGTATTTGAGCATAGTGCAGAACATTCCCCACCCAGCGTCACTGATGGATTTAGCCAAACAATGATTTTTCACCATGTTTTTTACTGCCAGATTTTCGACCACAATAACTTGGTTTTGGTTAACTATCTTACGGGATAGTTTGTGCCGGAAATCTTCACGTACTCTAGATATTTTTGAATGGACTTTAGCTACAGTTCGACACGCCTTGCGTCGTTTGTTAGTAGTTTTATCCTTCTTGCGAGATAACTTACGCTGTTTGCGTTTGAGATTACGCTCATACTTCTTGAGATGCCGAGGGTTCTGGTATTTAGAGCCATCAGAGGTAACTACAAAGTCTAGCAAGCCAAGGTCAATGCCAATAGCCTTACCCTCTTCATGGGACTCTGGAGTTTCGATACCATCATCCATCAACAACGAGGCATAGTAACAACCATCAGGCATTCTAGATACCGTTACAGTCCTTAATGTACCAATACAATCGCGATGAATCTTAGCCTTAACTATTCCAAGATTGCCGGGGAATTTAATCTTAGCATCGTTCAGAACTTTAACGTTCTGAGGGTATTGCATCGATTGTCTACCCTGACGTTTTTTGAAGGTTGGGTACCCGCCCCGACCATCAAAAAAGTTGATAAAAGCTTGAGACAGATTAAGTACGGACGACTGGAGACATTGAGAGTAGCATTCTTTCAACCATTCATTCTCAGTCTTCCAAATTGGGAGCTGTTTTTTCATCGTCAAAGCCGATATGCCCTTCCCAGTCTCTTTGTAGGTTTGGGACATGGTAGCCAGAGATTGATTCCACACCCAGCGAACACAGCCAAAGGCTTGCGCCAAATGACTTTGTTGCTCAATGCTTGGATAAATTCTGACTTTGACCGCCTTCAACACAAAAATATTTATCGTAGTTACCATAACCATGATAATAAAAAATAAGTCAATAGTCAATCAAGGAATTTGCGATGCCCTGAGCGTAGTCAAAGGATTCACATTCACATTCTCATTCATCCGCCCATCTCCCGCTGGCTCTGACGAAAGCGCCTAGTGGACGGGTGGAATCGGCGGCTCACTCGCATTCATCAAAGGCGTTCATCCGAGGCGGATTGAGCGCGGGGCTTCTACTGGTTCAGCTAAAATAGAAACTATACCAACCTTCTCCACGCTTGGGGAGTCGACCTCTTCCTTATTCAATCCGTCACAGAATCCGTTGCCGAACTTCTTCCTTAACCCCTATGCTTCTTTGTCCCCGCTGCCAGTTTGAAAATCCCAATCACAACAAGTTTTGTCAACAATGTGGAAATTCGCTAATTTACAAATTTTGCCAGCAATGCGGCACCCAAGTCGCTGTTAGCGCCAAAGAATGTCATAATTGTCACACCCCAACAGGTCAAGTGTGGCAAGCAATTATCTGCGGTCGATCGAATTTACCAGCAGCTAGGGCAGATGAATTTCCACAAATACCAGACATTGCTTCAAACAGCGCCACCATAGCCAACTCCGCCCCAGCCATAACAGACACAATTAAAACAGAAATAACCACCCCAGTCGAACCAATCGACGACCCATTCAACAGTCCCGAAATCGACGATATGGGAGTCGTAAGTGCGATCGATGCAGAATCCTTAAAAACAAAGTCACAAAGCACTACTACAGCATCAGAGAGCCAAATAACCCTATCTCAAAGCAATTTCACAACTGACCCAGAACCTGAAGCAAATCCCGCAATAGCAGACATCCTTCCCCAATCTCCAGAATTCCCCATCCCCAACTCCGAAGATTTAATCCCTTCGCAGCCAGCAGGAACCTATCTAGACAGCCAGCAACGCTACCAACTCCTAGAAACCCTGCCACCGAGAAAACCCTCAGACACAGTAGCCATAGCAGTATTAGACTGTCAGCCACTACAAATGTCACCCCTCAAAGCCCTCCTAGCAGCCAATTCAGCCAGCGTAGCCAAACGAGCTTCTCCCTACAGAGTGGCAATCGAACCCGGAGAAAACTTAACAGATTCTGCCCTAGAAAAGCTTTGTCAAGGCATCGCCGAACCTTATCTCGCTCTCCGCTGGGAATTCTCCCACAACCTGCCAGTCATTCACGATAGCTGGTCAGAAAACGAACAAGCAGTGCTGCTGTTAGAAGACTTCTCCCAATGGCCACCACTGGTAGAACGCTGGAGTCAACCCGAAACTTCCACCCAGCAAATTTTATACTGGCTGCACGAAATGACCGAATTGTGGGCAGCCTTAGAACCTTGGGGCTGTCGCCAAAGTTTGTTGGAACTGACAAATTTGCGAGTTAACCCCGACTCTTCATTCTCTTTGGCATCTTTGCGACTGCAACGTCTCTATCCAGAACCCGCCAACTCAAACTTGCAACTAATAGATTTGGGGCAATTGTGGCAGGTAATATTTAATCAGTCCGATCGCACTCAGTTTGGCGCATTACTCGAACTACTGCAACAAATGTATAGAGGTGACATTCATACAATAGACGAATTGCGATCGCGCCTAGAAACCGTCCCCCTCGAACTCCAACCCGCACTAGCAGAAATCTCCACCCAGACACGCTTCCAACTTAGCAGCCCCGACCAACCTAGTCCCGACCTTGGCGAAGTCCTAACCCAGCCCATGCCCGTCCAGATGTACCGTTTGGAAGATGCAGGCATCACCGATGTCGGACTCCAGCGGGCTCACAACGAAGACTTCTTCAGCATCTGGACTCAAATCAACAAAATCGAAACATCCTTCGGCCGCACCTTCCAAACCAAAGGGCTATACATTCTCTGCGACGGCATGGGCGGACACGACAGTGGCGAAGTCGCCAGTCAATTAGCAGCCGAAACCATCAAAGAATTCTTTCAAACCAATTGGGAAAATCAACTACCTTCCTCAGACACCATCCGCGAAGGAGTTTTATTAGCCAACAAAGCCATCTTTGAAATCAATCAAAAAGAAAGTCGTTCCGGCAGTGGCCGCATGGGCACAACTCTAGTCACAGTCTTAGTTCAAGACACCCAAGTTGCCGTTGCCCACGTCGGTGACAGCCGCCTCTACCGTCTCAGAAAAGGACAAACCCTCGAAAAAATCACCACAGACCACGAAGTAGGGCAGCGAGAAATTAAACGCGGAGTTGACCCGGAAACTGCATATTCTCGTCCTGACGCCTATCAACTCACTCAAGCCGTCGGCCCGCGAGACAGTAATTTTCTGAAACCTGACGTGCTGTTTTTAGAATTATGTGAAGATACTTTGTTGATTTTGGCTTCCGACGGTCTGACAGACAATAATTTGTTGGAAACACATTGGCAGACTTGTCTCGAACCCCTCTTGCACCCACAAGCTGATTTAGAGCAAGGAGTTGCTAAGTTAATTGAATTAGGCAACAAACACAACGGTCATGACAATATCACAGCAATTGTGATTCGCGCGCAGGTAGGAGCATCAAGATTTTAGCTAATTTTTTATGAAACCAAGTAAATCCACTTAATTAAAATGATCGCCCGCCACTGCCAAAAAACGGATCTCAACCACATCAATTCAAAATGCTGCTGACCCTTTTAGATTCTGAACACAATACCCCATTACAACAGTGGAGTTTTGAAAGCGAATCCATTGTTCGCATCGGCCGTTCTCCTGAAAATAACATCGTGATTCCCAATGCTCTAGTCTCTCGGATGCACCTGGAATTGCAAAGAATTAAAAACGGTGTCTCCAGTCAGTGGTATTTAGTCAATTCCGGGACAAATGGCACTTTTGTGAACGGTATGCCTCTATCTCAGGGATGGATATCCGACGGTGCCTTGATCCAGTTGGCACGGGGTGGCCCACTTCTGCATTTCCAAGTTACTACCATTGAACTTGGTGGCAAAATCGGAACGATGCCTCCCATGACTCGCCCCTCCCCACTTTGTACCCACGCCGGGAACCCGCCTGGTAATTTATTCTGCACTCACTGTGGCGAACCGATCAAAGTCGATCGCACTGTACAACACTACCAAGTCCTGCGAACTTTAGGTCAAGGCGGTATGGGAACCACCACTTTAGCCTGGGACAGAGAGAAAGCTAAAGCTCAAAAACCCGGAAGTTCCCCCGCAGATTCTTTGGTAGTTCTCAAGGAAATGAATGCTGACATGGCGCAAATTGCCAAAGCTCAAGAACTCTTTGAACGGGAAGCTAAGACCCTCAAATCGCTCAACCATCAGGGAATTCCTAAGTTTTTCGACTTTTTTGTCGAAGGGGGCAAAAAATACTTGGTTATGGAAATGCTCCACGGCGAAGATTTAGAAAAACGCATCTATAACCGTGGGCCAGTTCCTCCCCAGCAGGCAATAGAGTGGATGATTCAAACCTGTGAGGTTTTGGAATACATTCACTCTCAAAAACCCCCCATCGTTCACAGAGATATTAAACCTGCTAATTTGCTAGTGCGACATCGAGACAACTGCATTTCGGTGCTCGATTTTGGCGCAGTTAAAGAAATTGGGACTCCCCCCGGCACTCGCATCGGCGTTGAAGGTTACACAGCGCCTGAACAAGACCGGGGGCAGCCTCTTCCTCAATCGGATTTATATGCTATTGGGCCTACTTTGATTTTTTTGGTGACGGCAAGCAGCCCTCAGAAGTATTACGGTAAGATAGCTGGAGGTTATGGTTTTAAGCTCGAAAATATTCCCACCCTCACACCAAAATTACGAGATATCATCTTGAAAACGACGGCTGCTAAGCCTGGGGATCGATTTCAAACCGCTAAACAATTAGCTCAGTCTTTATCAGCTTGCCTTTGATGGATGTTAAAGGAAGAAGAAAGGAAGAAGGAATAAGGAAGAAGGAATAAGTTATTTTTTATCAATACTCAATTCCTGACTATTCTGGTTGTCCTAATTTTCCTGCTTTTGCTTGTCGTCTTATTCCTCGTCCCAACCTTCTACAGCTAACAACTCGCCCACGGGGTCTTGCATGGAAAAGTCAAACTCTAGGAGTTGCTGTTTCCAGTAGGGCCATTCGTCGCCGTATAGCAGAGCAATCTTCCAAATGCTGTCTGTCGGTTTGATAATGTCAGACGTAACGAGAGATTGCACCTGACGTTGGAACTTAACCATCGGCTGTATAACCTGCTGGATCATAATACCTCTTGAATTGTTTAAATCTTGTGTAATTACAACTTCCCGGCTCTCACTTTTTGTCGCAGTTTCGCCAAGAACGGTCTCGCCAAGATACGTGTAGATTTTTTTCGGGAAGTTACATCTTCAACTTATATCTTACCACCATTGGTTTTGACAAGAGCCTTGGACAATTTCATGTCTGAAGACAATCTCGATCCTTGGTTCACTGACTACAAGGACAATTTTTTTAACCCAATTTCCCGATAAACTGATTATAGCTGTATTGGTGGCAAAAGTTGTCAAAATTTGTTGGATACTGTTCAATGCAATCAATAAATCTCGATCGAACATTCTAGGCTGCCGGACGCTGGCGTGCACAGGCAAGTTCCAAGCCATCGTCCGTCCTGATTCAGTAATTCTCAAATCTAAAATCTAAAATTGTATGACTTGGACTCGGCGCCATATTCTCACCCTGGCTGATTTTACCTCCGACGAATACGACACAGTGCTGCAAACTGCGGCCAGCTTCCGGGAGGTACTCGGCCGCCGCACCAAGAAAGTGCCAGCTTTGCAGGGTCAAGTGGTGGCGAATTTGTTTTTTGAGCCTTCTACCCGGACTCGCAATAGTTTTGAGTTGGCGGCAAAGCGACTGTCGGCGGATACATTAAATTTTACTCCCGGCAGTTCTTCTCTGACGAAGGGGGAGACTATTCTGGATACGGCTAAGACTTATCTGGCAATGGGCACAGATTTGATGGTAATCCGGCACGGACAGGCTGGAGTTCCTAGCACAATTGCGTCGGAAATGGATCGATTGGGTTCGAGAGTCAGCGTTCTGAATGCTGGAGATGGTCAGCATGAACATCCGTCGCAAGGTTTGCTAGACCTCTTTACTATATCTTCTCTTTTAGATGCTGAACGTCCGAGACTGAAACTTTTAGCAGGCAAAAAAATTGCTGTTGTTGGGGATATTTTGCATTCGCGAGTGGCGAGGTCTAATATCTGGAGTTTAACGGCAACGGGTGCGGAAGTTCATCTTGCCGGGCCTCCGACTTTGCTGCCGCTGTTGTTTGCTGAGTGTGGCAATGGTAGGGAGGGCAAGTTGTTTTTGCACTGGCAGTTGGAACCTGCTTTGCAAGATGCTGATTTTGTGATGACTTTGCGGCTGCAAAAGGAGCGAATGAGTCAGAATTTGTTGCCGAGTTTACGAGAGTATCATTCTCTGTACGGGATTACGCGCGATCGGCTCAAACTCTGTAAGCCGGATGTGAAGGTTTTGCACCCAGGCCCAGTTAACCGTGGCGTGGAAATTAGTTCTGATTTGATGGACGATGCCCAATTTAGTCTAATTTCTCAGCAAGTTACGAGTGGGGTGGCGGTGCGGATGGCTTTACTTTATCTAATCGGTGGCGGCAAAGCTTAGACTTGCTGCTTTTATTGAAAATAATCGTTACCAGGCAGAGCTTGGTAACGATTAAAAATCTTTCTAGAAATCTCAAGTTTTCTAGTTAGGACTTAGTAAATCCACTTCTTAGATACCCAGCCGCCGTCTGCAAGTTCAGCCCAGCCACGTCTGTGACGACCGGTCAATGCGATTTGGTCTCCATTGTATAACTTGCCAATGACACTAGAACAACGACTAGCCCGGTGGCGGATGTTCAGTCTGCCACCATTGGTGTCAACTTGGGCAGAGTAGTTGTGGTGACCGTGATGGCCGCGACCACAGCGGGAGTAGCAACCACCTGCTTGAGCTTCGCCTGGGATGCTCACAACAGATAGGGCTATTGCCACACTGGCAACACCTATCCATGCAGAATTAGGAATTTTCAAGCCCAGTTCGTCTAACGACTTGAGCTGGAGTTCAGACTCTGGAGATTCATAAGCAACAAAAGAGTGGCTTAATGCTAGTGCTTCCATAGTTTCCTCGTTGTTATTGTTAACGTTTGTTGATCGAGACTCAGTTGACATACCTCCTCGTCCTTTCATGAGCGAGGATTCCTTGACGCTTCACCGAAACTTGCTACTAAGTAGTCTTACAGTCTCTCTACGTCCGTTTAGAGTCTCCCAATGCCCTATGGCGACTAGCCAGATTATCCGACACAGATACATCATGTCATTGAAGTAGCTTTCTGGCAAAAAAAATCAATAAAGTTTACATCTGCTGCTCAAAATTTGCGGTCTAGGGTGTCGTAGGAGGACAAAAATTTTAAGTAATTGTGTCCTTGCGATCGGAATTAAGTAATTCCTTCGGGTTTGAGATTGCTTCTGGGATGTAGGAATGATATTGCTGATTGTGTTATTTGCTGATTGATGCGTTACAGTGCGATCGCCAAAAAGTAGAAGTGCGAAACATCGATCGATCGCGACTTGCTTTGTGTCAAGATAAGTTAAGTTCCCCAGCACTATTTCTAAGCAATGAATTCTGGCGCTGCTCTTTCCCTCGACACACTTCCTCAACGCAATGCTCTAGACAGTTTTGCCATTACTTTTGCCCCTTTATCTGTAGAAGAAATCTACACTTTGGCAGATGACCGGGCTAACGGAGCCGTGGTATTGATGAGCGGTACTGTCCGCAACCAAACTGAGGGTCAAGCTGTAGTTGCTCTGGAATACCAAGCTTATGAGCCCATGGCCATCCGAGTATTCCAGCAAATCGCCACTGAAATCCGCCGTCAGTGGCCGGATGTAAATCGAATTGTGATTCACCACCGCGTCGGACGCTTGCAGGTGGGGGAAATCAGTGTATTGGTAGCCGTTGGGTGTCCCCATCGGGACTCAGCCTTTGCAGCTTGTCACTACGGGATAGACACGCTTAAACATAATGTTCCTATTTGGAAAAAGGAGCATTGGGCTGACGGTTCTAGCAGTTGGGTTAATATTGGAGCTTGCGAAGTTATTTGTTAGAAGGAAGAAGGAAGAAGGAAAATTTTCCTAATCTCTCCCTCTCCCAATCTCCCAATCTCCCAATCTCCCTCTCCCCGTGTATTGTAAAACTTCATTTATCAACGCTTCGTACAACATCCTCAGAAAAGCAATCCCAAATGCCTTCAGCGATGGGATAGAGAGCTGCGTAGTTCAGCCGAGGCGGGTTAATCCGCTCAAAGTAAAAGTGAAGGG
>JAYSVM010000223.1:0-9128 GCA_043718495.1 Oscillatoriales bacterium
AAGTTTGAAAAAATGGCTATTGCCAAAATTCAGACTTCTAAGTTCCAAGTTCCGAAAAAAACTTGAAAATTCTCCAACCACAAACTTCAGCTAGTTACATCTTTTTAGATAAAATTGCTGAGCGAGTACCAAAACCCTGATTCCTGACACTGAATCAATCACAGCGAATGATGTCGTCATTAGAACAAAAAATCAAAATGTAAAAACTGGTTGGCATAACAGAGGGCAGAGTGGATGAACAACGGCAAAGTAAGAATTTACGAGTTATCACGGGAACTAAATTTGGATAATAAAGACATCTTGGCAGTGTGCGAGCGGCTCAATATTTCAGTCAAGAGCCACAGCAGCACAATTACAGAATCAGAAGCAGAGCGCATCCGCAAAACGGCGGAAAAATACGTCGCCAGCCACTCTTCCCCCGGCAAGCCAGCTCCCCCCGAAAGAGCAGCAGCGCCATCTAGAGAATCTGGCCCTCATCCCAACGATCAACAAAAAAAACAGCAAATTTTAGAAATACGCAGTCCAAAAGTACGACCCGCTGGTGCAAACTCCCAGCAGTCGGGGAACGAGGAGAGAAAAAACCCGCAGGCAACCGTTGCCACTCCTCCGAAATCACCCGCAGCTCAATTACAACAGTCTCCGGCTAAGCCAAATATCAATAGACCGGTTCTGTCGAAGCCTACTGTTCCATCAGCAACGGCTTCCTCAGAAACTGTGTTGGAAACAGTTTCTGACACAGTAGATTCGATCGCCTTAGAAACAGACACCCAGGCCACAGTATCGATCGCACCCCAAGCGCCATCGGAAAGAGCTGAACGAAAGGAGCGAGTTGCGCCTCCGGCTCCATCAGCAAAGCTCACTTCGCCACCAGTCAGACCCGCCGGAGAGTCTGCTAACCCCACTCAACTGAGTCAGGGGAACAAGCCCGTACTGAAACTTGCCAAAACTGAGCAAGAGCAATCAGAACAGGCACAAAATCTGGAAGCACCTGCTAAACCCAGTCGCCCCAGCAGACCGGCGCCTGGAGGTAGTACCGAATCTCGTGAGGCTAGACCCCGCCGAGATGGTGCTGTTGGCCCAGTCAAAACTCAACTTGCCGATCGACCTCAACCAGGTGGTGGCCCACGCCGGAGCCTAGCCCCGGTAACCTCAGCCAGCGGGCTGCGTAGCCGCGGTGGTGACAGCGGAGTCACAGGGGATGACACTGACGATAATGAAGAAGACAATACGCCCTTGGAGACTCCTCTCCTCGAAAGGCCTTCCCTCCCTCGTCCTGCCAAAAAGACTTCGGTCATTTGGGAAGAAGACGACGAAGAAAACTCAGATGCTGCCAAAGCTGCCAAAGCTGCCAAACTCAAGCAGCGTAGTCGTCTCAAACCCATAGACGATGATGACGACGACTTAGAAAACGGCTTGGATATGCCAGCACCAGTGATGGTCAGCCTGTCCCTAGCCCGCCCTGCTAAGTCGAAGTCACCAGCAGCACCTAAATCAACCCCAACTCCGGGCGCACCCGGAAGCAGTGGCAAAAATAAGAGACCGGGCCCTTCTCACGATAAAAGCTCGTCTAGTTCTTCAGGCGGACGCGGTAGTCGTGGTAGTAACAAAACAGCCGAAGCAAAGGTCGAACGTCCAGAAAAGCTTTATCTAAGCAGACCAATGACCGTTCAGGAACTAGCAGTTACTCTGGCTGTTCCCGAAACCGAAATTATTAAGCGGCTGTTCTCTAAAGGGATTGCGGTCAACATTACCGAAACCCTGGATATTGCAGCGGTGAGAATGGTAGCTGAAGAAATGGGCATAGAGGTAGAAACCCCTGAAAAAGAAGCCCCAGCTAAGAAATTAATCGATATGCTGGACGCAACAGATTTGGAATACCTCCAACGCCGTCCGCCAGTAGTAACGATTATGGGTCACGTCGATCACGGTAAAACTACCTTGCTCGACTCGATCCGCAAAACCAAGGTGGCTCAAGGAGAAGCTGGGGGTATTACCCAGCACATCGGTGCTTATCATGTGGATGTGGTACACGAAGGCAAGAGCCAGCAGGTAGTATTTTTGGATACTCCAGGTCACGAAGCCTTTACAGCAATGCGGGCTCGTGGAACGCGGGTGACAGACATCGCTATCTTGGTGGTGGCGGCCGATGACGGTGTGCGTCCACAAACAATTGAAGCTATCAGTCACGCGAAAGCGGCTAAAGTGCCAATTGTTGTGGCGATCAATAAAATTGACAAGGAGGGCGCTCAGCCGGAACGGGTGAAGCAAGAGCTTACTGAGTACGGCTTGGTTGCAGATGACTGGGGCGGCGATATCACGATGGTTCCTGTCAGCGCTATCCGAGGCGAAAACCTCGATATGCTGTTGGAAATGATCCTGACCGTCGCGGAAATGGAAGACCTCAACGCTAACCCTAACCGCGCGGCTAAGGGTACGGTGATTGAAGCTCACCTCGACAAGGAAAGGGGGCCTGTGGCAACTTTGCTGGTGCAGAACGGTACTCTGCGGGTGGGCGATATTGTGGTCGCAGGTTCGGCCTTGGGTAAGGTACGGGCTATGATCGACGATCGCGGCGATCGCGTAGACCAAGCAACTCCATCCTTTGCGGTGGAAGTGCTGGGGCTGCGGGAAGTTCCTCGTGCTGGAGACGAATTCGATGTCTTCGCGAACGAAAAAGAAGCTGCGGCGATCGCCGATGCCAGAGCGACATCCCAACGAGATTCCCGTCTGCTGCAAGGCGGCCGGATCAGCCTCAGTGGCTTCTCTCAACAAGCTAAGGAAGGAGTTCTCAAGGAACTCAACTTGATCTTGAAGGCAGATGTCCAAGGCTCTCTAGAGGCAATTGTCGGCGCTCTGACTCAACTTCCTCAAAAAGAAGTTCAACTCCGACTGCTGCTATCTGCTCCTGGAGAAGTCACAGAAACTGACATTGACCTGGCAGCCGCTAGTAATGGCGTGATTATCGGGTTCAACACTACCCTCGCCACCGGCGCTCGTCAAGCAGCCGATCAAGCAGGAGTAGACGTGCGGGAATACAGCATCATCTACAACCTCTTGGATGACATCCAAGGCGCGATGGAAGGCTTGCTGGAACCCGAACTGGTGGAAGAACCTCTGGGTCAAGTGGAAGTGCGTGCTGTCTTCGCGATCGGTCGTGGGGCTGTCGCTGGATGTATGGTACTTTCTGGCAAAGTTATCCGTAACTGCAAGGTGCGGGTACGCCGCAACAACAATGTCGTTTACGAAGGTGTCCTAGACTCCCTCAAACGGATGAAGGAAGATGCCAAGGAAGTCAATACTGGCTTTGAATGCGGTATTTCCTTGAGCGGATTTAGCGACTGGGCGGATGGCGATATTATTGAAGCCTACCGGATGGTGACTAAACGCCGCACTCTATCGGCATAATTTTGGATTCTGAATTGTGGATCTTGGACTCAAGGCAGGTTAATTACCTGCCTTGAGTTTTAAGCATTCTTCCTTGTTCCTTAGCAAGTCCGTCAGCCCGATGCCCGATGCCCGATGCCCATAAGAGCACCTCATGTTACTGAGAAAGGCTATATTTATGCGTTCTTTTTGGTCTGAACCTTTTTTGTGGATTCACCTGGCTGGGGTGGCTGCATTACCGATTTTCCTGGGACTGTGTTTGCTGGGACTGGCGGTGGGTGCTCCACTGCTACCTGTGTGGCTGGAAGTATTTTTAGTTGGGGCAGCAGGTATTGGGCCTGTGCTGTGGATGCAGTGGTTTCGCCCTTTTTACATTTTTAGTATTTTAGTGGTAGCGGTGAAACCGCAGAATTTAAGCAATGCACAACAGCGGATTCTCCTTGGGTTTAAATCTCGCTTAAATCAAGGATTAGCTCTGTTTGTGGCTATTGTGCTGGCAGTAATCTTGTGGCAATTATATCGATTTGCTCCTCTGGCTGCTGGGGTGACTCCGTTTCCTCCTCAATGGCGATTAGCTGGGTTGCTGTTGGCTGCTTTCGCTTTTCTAGCTAGCAACTTGTTCTTGCAGGTACCCGCTAGTGTCATGGCTGTTTTGCTGAGACCGGAATCAGAATTTGCAGCGATACAGCCTGATGTTTTGGAGAAAATTGGGCAAGATTTTACGATCGCAGGCTGGCAAGTCGATCGCATTTTACCGGCTTTTGTCGCAGACGAGGACAGAATTTGAGCTTGCTCAATCCATAAAAAATGTATTTAAAGATACTGCATATTTGATGCTAGTATGCTACATAAAAAAATACTTCTTAAGATAGATTTATTAACATTATTAAGATTTAATATCCAATTTTCAATTTGAAGTTATTTGTATTTGTTATGGTATATTAGAATAGTCAAGGTTAAATTCCTTCGCCATCGTGAAACAGAGACTCAGACACACTTTTAGGCGTAAACCGGGGGACAAAGAGCGGCGAAAACTCTAAAAACAGCTAGGGGCTTAATACAGCCTCACAACCAGAAAAACAAACAATTCATTTTTGTTAGGTAGGGTAGGGCATACCCGAACTCTAGGTCAATATCCTAGTACCATGAGTGGAGATAGGCTCTCTGGGGTGACTGCGAATCAGGCTCGTTAATTGGTAGAATTCCTACGGTTAAAAAGTTTGAGTATTGCCGCAAGGACGCAGCACTTAAAGGTCAGTCGCTGAATTAAGAATCCCCACACCTTTAGGTTGGGGAGTCTCAAATAATGGAATTGTCAAGATAAGCTTTAAGTCCTCAGTCAGGACTAAAATAGAGGTATAAAAATATGGCGAATTCACGAACGATCGCACAAGAACCTCAAGCAGCAGAGCCGATCGAGCTTAAGGAAGATTCTCAAATCTGGGACAGCCTGAAATGTGCGATCGGTTCAAGTTCTGGATTTCAACGCTGGCAGCTAGAACTCAACTTTGAGAGTCCTCATGCAAATGTCAGCATCGACCAGCAGGTTCGCTCCTATTTGCGGGAAACTTTAGAAACTTTGGCTTACTGAGTGCAGCAGAACCAAATCTTCTAACGATTTGTGAAATCCACAGTCAAATTTCGCCCAGTCCAGTCCAATATGCGATCGTCACTGTCGATCACAAATTTTGACACAAAATAGCAAAAGTTTTCCAACTACTTTTAGCATCATCACCTTGCAAAGGGCGTTTCAAAGTTAAAATAAAAATCCTAGTTCCTTTTATTCAGGGACTAGGATATTTATGCATTGAATCTTCAAAAAAATCAACTATTGGAGTTGCTCCAAAGATTCAAGCAATATTTGAGCACTGCGCCGATGATGAAATTTAGCAGCAATCTTCTGCCGTGATTTTTGAGTCAAACTCAAAGTTAACTCTTTGTCTTGTAGCAACTTTGCGATAACATCTGCCATTATTTCGGGATTTTCTGCCGGCACTAACATACCATCAACACCGCTATCTATCAGTTCCGCCATTCCACCAACCTGCGTCACTACGACAGGAGTTTCCATCGCCATTGCTTCCATAACAGCTACAGAAATTCCCTCTTTCAAGCTGGGTAAAGCAAAAATATCAGCCTCTTTATAACCTTGACGATTTCGTTCTTCAGAGACAGAACCAAGCAGCTCAACATAATCAGACATTGATTGCTCTTGAATGAATTTCTCAAGTTCTTTGCGGTAGCCATTACCAGATTCTGAGTCCTCACCAGCAATCTGCAAGCGCACATCAAACCCTCGTTCTCGAAGCAACTTCACTGACTCAATCAGGTACTTTTGTCCTTTCGCTACATTAAGGCGACCACAAGTATAAATTCGGCATGGACTGCCTTCCTGCCAAGGAATATAGGGAGTTTCACGCTTAATTTCATCCAGATTGACACCGACTGGCGAAACTTTCACATCCTTTGGTAAAAAGCCTGCTAGTTCATCTTTGACAGAGTTGAGAAGTTGTTCAGACATCACAGAAGCAAAAGCAGAATATTTCCATTTTTGTTCTTGATTAGCACCAAAATCTTCTAACTGACCCAAAAGAGCCACACTATAAGTGATGTCCGAAAGTATTGAAGCAAATAGGGCAATATTAGCAGCACTTCCACAGGAATGAACGTGGACGTGAGACCAGCCCTGGGTTCTGGCAAGGCAAACTAGCTTTGCCCCCATAACGACCAATACCAAGTAGTACAGTTTTTGGGAAAAAGATATATTTTTAGTATTGGCAATTACACTTAGACAGCGCCACCAGGCGATCGGACCAGCTTTGATTAACTGTATAGGAATATCAACAAAATCTTTGCCCTCAAAAGGTATCAAATAATCAGTCATACTTTGGGCTTTCTGGGCCCAAGTATGTACAACTTGAGTAGGAGGACGGCGGGTTGATATCATGTGAGGTTTCATACCGATATCCAGCATTGCTTGGTATTCACGCCAGATCCAAGTATGAGTTTGCCCTGGAAATTCAGGGATAAAGTAGCCAATTTGTTGATTCATTCTTGATATTTTCCTCTCATTAATATCGCTTGTTGTCGAGCTTAGATCCCTCAAAGTCCCCCCTATCAAGGGAGACTTTGAGAAGAATTTTGCCGATCCTTATTAAGGAGGGCCGAATGTGGGGGATAATTCAATAGATACTGACTAACCGGAGAGGTATCAGACTTTTTTGTGACTCATGTTCTAAGCAGTTTTGCCTGCAGTCATCTCTAATTGAGTCCGAGCCTTGCCGTTCGCCAAACACTTTTTGACACCCGCAATTACATCTTCAACATCTGCATCCGTTAATTTTGCTGAAATCGGTAAGCTGATAGTACGCATTCCGACATAGTTTGCATTCGGATAATCTTCTGGTTGCCATCCAAACATTTCTTGATAGACAGGATGTTCTGCCATGCTCATGTAGTGTACGCCGACACCGATATTTTCGGCATTAATAGCGTTAAGAAACTCGTCGCGGCTGATTCCTGCTGTAGCTTCATCTACCAAAATTGTGTACAGATGATAAGCGTGAATTGTGTCTGCTTCCGGGGCTGATGGCAAAGTAATTGGTAAATCTGCAAATGCTTCATTGTAGCGTTGCCAAATCTGTTCGCGGCGCTTCCAATAAGGAGTAATTCGTTCCATTTGATGAATGCCGATCGCAGCTTGCAGATCCATCATATTGTATTTAAAACCGACTTCCACTACTTGGTAGTGCTTGTATCCTGAATCGCCGAAACGCTTCCAAGCATCTTTGCTCATCCCGTGTAGCGCCAAAATTTTGAGCCTGTCAGCGTCTTCTTGCTTGCGACTTAGAATCATACCACCTTCACCAGTAGTGATGTTTTTGGTGACATAAAAACTGAAACATCCGAAGTCACCAAAAGTGCCTGCTTTCCGTCCCTTGTACTCTGTTTCGATCGCGTGAGCACAATCTTCGATTAACTTCAAGTTGTGGCGTTCAGCAATCTCGCATAGCGCATCCATATCGCAAGGACGACCAGCAAAGTGAACTGGCAGAATAGCCTTAGTTTTTGAAGTTATTTTAGCTTCGACTTTCGCCGGGTCAATATTCATGGTCAGCGGGTCTATATCCGCCAGTACCGGTGTTGCCCCTGCGTGAATAATCGCGTTAACTGTCGCACAAAAAGTCATAGGAGTAGTAATGACTTCATCGCCTGGTTTTAAGGAAGCAGCCAGGATACTTAAGTGAAGTCCAGCGGTACAGGAATTGACGGCAATTGCGTGATCGGAACCCTTGTAAGCTTTGAATTCATTTTCAAAGCGCATGACCTTTGGCCCAGTACCCAACCAGCCTGTTTTCATGGTCGATACCACTTCCTGAATTTCAGCATCTTCGATCGCAGGAGAGCCAAATACGAGGAAGCGGTCTTTAGGGCGAATAGGATTGTTCATGTTGCTAGTTCTTATCCAGTAAATAAAGTCGATGGAATGACAATGTACCGCTTTAGGAGGTACTTTTTTATGCTGATTTTAGATGCTTTTTTGTATTTTAAGATATATTTTCGATAATGTCTATACTATAATTATTCATTAAATGAAAGTTACAGAAAAACGTTTAGTTTGTTGTATAAAAGTATTCATAAGTAAAAATACGGAATCTTGATCAGCATTCCGTTTCAGAGTTCAGTAATCAAACGTAGTTAACAATCTTCTAAAGTCTAGGTAGTCTAATTTTATTCAAAACATCTTGGAGTCGTTCAGAAACACCTCCTAATTGTTCTGATAACGCTACAAGTTTGCCATAAGCTTCCACTAAACGATCGCCCTCAACGTAAACTTCAGAAGTCGGATAATTCTTGATGGTTTCCAGGAGTGTAATTTGATTATCACTACTCGCCGACAGCACTAAAGCCTTGCGTAAGGCCTCTTGATTTGCAGTCCCAGAAGGAGTCCGAATTACTTGACCGACTTCATCTAGAATTATTTCTCCCAGTTTGCTGTTGAGCGTCCGATCCAAAAGCTTTTGGCTGACTTTCACCGGTCTTGTGAGACTGCGACGAACCACTTCCGGGTCTTTTTTGGCTTGTCCCAGCAGCATTTCTAAGGCTGGGGACATTTTACCAGTTTCGGCGAAAACCTCTAATTCGTTCACTGGCAGAGTCATCCGAATCGCGCTGTATTTGAGCACTACTTTTTCAGCAGCCACCGCAGCAGTGCCATACAACAAAATTCCCGCGCCTGCGACTAAAAATAATGTACACTGCCGTTTGAAAAATGACCATTTCATGGTGGTGTCTCTAAAACTATTTTTCTACTTAAACTATAGCCACATCTAATTAATTACTGCACTGGCAAATCTGTTCGGGAAATATTACAGCATATTCCATGTATATGTGATACACACAATATTGCGAGATCCCGTGTAAGGTGCGTCGCTATCTATAATCTGCAAGTTTTATCGAGGATATCGCAGCGACGCACCCTACAAAACTGCATTCACGTCAGAATTGATTAACCGACCAGTCGATGTTTTGTACAAACCTCATAATTGCTTATAAACTCAACGAAGTTTTACAATACCAAAAAACTCAGCGCCAGGTCTTCTATAATTGATACTCCCCACCGATGAATCGGGGGGATTCTTGATTTATTCCACAAAGGAACTTTCAAAGGCGTTATCAAGGCACCTCTACCCACTCAGTTTGAACGAGTCCAAACCTTGCGTATACTTTTAGCTTTTTATACT
>JAYSVM010000224.1:0-69425 GCA_043718495.1 Oscillatoriales bacterium
TCTCCTCTATATCGTTCCGGTGCAACCGAAATTAATATGATTCGACAGATTGATCTGGGAATTTGAACTAAAGTTCAAATTTTTTTGCTGATTGTTTGGCTAACTAACTGATTTCCTTTGGGACTTAGATGAATGCCATCGCGATAAAAAGTTAGAGGTTTTGCTGCTGAATTAAAAATGGGCAGAAAATCTATGTAAGTAATTTTTTCTGTGGCGACGAGTTGGGCAAGACGTTCTCTAGCCTTGACTTCCCATTCGCGAGGGATAATTTCGCCTAGTTCATGCAGTTTTGGTGTCATTGCTAGTACAAAGTCAATGTTGGCAAGGTTTGCTGCTGTTTTGATTTGGCGAATCGCTTCTAAGTTACACCCAATTTTATCCTCATTTTGAGCTGAAGGTGTTGCCAAGTCCCTAGGTAGTGTCGGTAGTAGGTAGCGATTTAATAGTTCGCCGATCGCCATTAAAGGTTTACGATCGGGATAAGCTCGATCGCGCCCCACCACCTGAGAACAAGGAGCGGATGTAAACAAATCGTCCGTATTCAGCAACAAAACCACCACCTTTGCCCCAAACAGACCAAACCGCTTGATATAAGCTACTTGATTTCTCGGCCCCCAAGAATTGGCTGAACAGTTCAAAACTTCAACGTTAGAATAATTGACTTTTGAATGTAATTGTGCATTGAGCGCCAGATTGCGAATGTTCCGCCTCAATTGCCGAGCCATAATTTCGGAGATGGTATCTGTCTGATCAGTCCACCAGCCGCCGTTAGCGACAGAATCTCCCAACAGTAAGACGCGCAGGGATGCGATCGGGGGAAGCGGGGCGATCGCACCAGTACGCATCGAATACTCGTTAATCTCAATCCGGTTTCCCAAGCGACGCACCCTCTGGGACGGAGCCAACAAATAGCCACACTCCGCATCGGCAATGTAAATCAAAGGATTGCCAAAACCCAGCAGCACCCGCAGCAGCAGTTCTGTTGCTAGCAACAATCCTGCGGTGACAGTCACAATTACCAGAGCCAGTTTCACCAATTAACCTCTACTTCGAGTCATTCGATCGACCTTGTGGATATAGAATTCTAAAATACGCCGTCAAAATCCGCCGTCAGCCGTAGCATCAACTTGGTGGTTTCAGGAAAGCCCGTGGACTTAAAACAAATATTCAAAACGCCGAATCCCATAATCGGTGTCGTACATTTACAGCCTCTACCAACTTCCCCCCGCTGGGGGGGGAATCTCAAAGCGATTATCGGCAGAGCCGAGCAAGAGGCTACAGCACTGGCTTCTGGTGGCGCAAACGGGATCATAGTCGAGAACTTTTTCGATGCTCCTTTTGCCAAAGACAGAGTAGATCCAGCCGTGGTAAGCGCCATGACGCTGATCGTCGAGAGGCTGACCAATCTGGTGACATTGCCGATCGGGATTAATGTCCTGCGAAACGATGCCCACAGCGCGATCGCCATCGCATCCTGTACCGGAGCTCAATTTATCCGCGTCAACGTCCTCAACGGCACTATGGCTACAGACCAAGGCTTAATTGAAGGTCAAGCTCACCAGCTACTGCGCTATCGACGGGAATTGGGCAGCGATGTCAAAATATTAGCAGACGTGTTAGTCAAGCACGGGCAACCCCTAGGTAGCCCTAACTTGAGAACAGTCATTCAAGAAACAATCGGACGCGCCCTAGCCGACGCCGTGATCATCTCCGGGGCCACAACTGGTAGCCCGCCCAATCTGGAAGAATTAGAACTCGCAACTATAGCCTCCGCCGGAATTCCAGTCTTCATCGGTAGCGGTGCATCGTGGGAAAACATTTCCACCTTGATGCGCGCTGCTGATGGCGTAATAGTCTCAAGTTCCTTGAAGCGAAATGGGCGAATCGATGCCCCGATCGATCCGATTCGCGTCAGTCAGTTTGTAGAAGCCGCCCGCCGCAGCTTGTCAGAAAAAGAGTACGAACAGGAAAACAGCGAGGCTAATGGCTTTCGCGGGTTGGTGTCGGAACTGGATAAACTAAAAAGTAAAATCTAAAATGAGAATGGGTAATTGAGAATGGGCTAAATTCCCAATTCCCAATTCCCAATTCCCAATTCCCAATCATCCATTACCAATCGAACAATGATTCGCCAACGTTCAACCCCTTGGATTCATCGCTGGTCTAGGACTATAATGGCTGCGATCGCAGTTATCGGCGTTCTAGAAACTGCTTATTTGACGATCGCCAAATTGACGACAGGCTCAGTCCTTTGTCCCACCAGTGGCTGTGATAAAGTTCTCAACAGTCCCTACGCCACAGCCTTTGGCGTAGTACCCCTAAGTTTATTAGGTTGTGTAGCTTATCTGAGCATCGCAATCCTCGCCTTCGCTCCCAAATCTGTTAATCCTGAAACTAATAAAGGACTATATTCTCAACTAGAGAACAGGACTTGGCAAGGACTATTTATCATCACTGCTGCGATGGTAATTTTCAGCAGCTACTTAATGTATTTGATGGCTTTTGAAATTCAGGAATTATGCATTTATTGCGTCAGTTCTGCTGTATTTGCCCTATCGCTGTTCGTACTGGTGCTGATCGGTCACGAGTGGGAAGATATTGGTCAACTGATATTTACAGGTCTTTTGGTGGTAATGGTGAGTTCGATCGCAGCCTTGGGACTTTACAACAGTATCAAAGCACCTGTCACCGTCTCCACACCCGGTATCGTACCTCCCCTGGTCACTACAACATCAGGGCCAGCAGAACTTGCCTTAGCCCGCTACCTCACACAAATCGGCGCTAAAGAATATGGCGCTTACTGGTGTCCCCACTGTCACGACCAAAAAATGCTGTTCGGGAGAGAAGCTGCAAAATTGATCAATTATTTTGAATGCGATCCCAAAGGACAAAATTCTCGCGCTGAAATTTGCCAAGCTACTGCTGCTAATCTCAAAGGTTTCCCTACTTGGGAGATTAAAGGTCAATTTTATTCGGGGACGAAATCTTTAGAAAAACTCGCAGAATTTTCCGGTTATACTGGGCCGCAAAACTTTATGAAGTGATAGTAAAATTTGAAGTTTATAGATTTGAGATTTGAGATATGGAAAGTTTCGCTGATCCCAGGATGCCGATGATGTATAACCAAATAGGGTGGCTTGGATGCTCAACTAGCGAGATAAAAATCCCAAAAATATGCGGGCAATTCTCAAAAAATGGCTTCAGCAAGAACGCCGGGTATTGATTACTGCAACTGCGGTTGCCGGTACGGTCATGATAGTTCGCTGGTTCGGACTTTTGCAGTTGTGGGAATGGGCGGCTTTCGACCAGTTTGTGCGCTGGCGCCCGGCAGAACCAATTGACAATCGGATCTTGACACTCCCTGGCCTGAAGGCGCAGGGATTCTTGGATCAACCAGTCGATTTGCTAATTGATGCTGCCATCAAAGAGTAGAGATCGATCTGTCCCCAAGCGTTGATTTCGGTGTGCCCCACCGTATTTGAACTAATTCCTGCCTGCTTCAACCCTTTAACCAAAATGTTTTTTGCGGCATTATGATCGCGATCTAATATCGTGCCACAACCGCAAATGTGAGTTCGAGTTGAAAGCGTTTTTTTAACTAAACTGCCACAATTTGAACAATCTTGGGAAGTGTATTGAGGTGCAACAGCAATTACCGTTTTGCCATAGATCTTTCCAAAATACTCTAACCATTGAGCAAATTGTGACCAAGCTGCGTCGCTAATTGATTTAGCAAGCTTATAGTTTTTGACCATGTTCTTAACCTGAAGGTCTTCGTAGGCTACAAAATCGTTATATTTTACCGCGCACAACGCCGTCTTGATGGCGAAGTCTTTACGCTGCCGACTTACCTTCAGGTGTTTTCTTCCTAACTTATTAATCGCTTTTTTACGATTACTAGAGCCTTTCTTCTTTCGAGAAATCCGCTTCTGCAATCTTTTTAAAGCTTTTTCACTCTTGCGGAGATATCGGGGGTTGGCGACTGTTTCGCCATCGCTATCGGTATGGAAGTGATTTAACCCAACGTCTATCCCAATAGCTTTACCAGTGAGAATAGGCTCCAATGAGCGCTCCACATTAATACAAAATTGGGCGTAATATCCATCAGCACGACGCACAATTCTGATTCGTTTTATCTCGCCGGGTGCATAAAAATGCAAGTCTCGGCTACCGATTAACTTGAATTTTCCAGCAGCAAAACCATCCTTGAGTATCAAGCATCTTTTGTCGGTAGAAAGCTCCCAACCCGAAGTTTTGTATTCGACGGATCGAGTATGTTTCTTGAACTGTGGGTAGCCTTTTTTTCCTGGTTTCTTAGCTTTGCAATTAGCAAAGAAACGTTGGATAGCAAAAATGGCGCGTTCCGCCGAAGCTTGACGTGCCATCGAATTAAGCTTTCCTGCCCATTCAAACTCTTTTGCCATGATGGCGCATTGTTTGTACAGGTCTACTAACTTAACTCCTTGATTTTCTGTCCAATATTTTAGAGTTTTATTTCGGACAAATTGAGCTGTTCTGATCATCTCGTCGATGACCCGATATTGCTCCGCTTTGCCTTTTAATTTAAACTCTAAAACTATCATGCAATTAGTTTACCACATTCATGAACACCATTCCCATCAATGTATTTGTTTAACAAATATTTACAATTAAAAAGAAAATTAAAGCCGTCCTAGAAGGACGGGGCTTTAGACCCGATTTCGCGGAGTTGCTGTGGATTTTGTTCTGGTCTTGGGTGGGAGCAAGTGTTAGCTGGAAATTGCGCTCGCTTAGTCGATCAGTTTGGTGTTTGTTGAGTATCAGCATCTTTCTGAATGTCACTTTATACTTAGCTTTCTTAGCCGGTTGGTGGCTACCTTTAATTCCCCCAATGCTCAGTCTTTTGGGTTCGGGCGCAGCAGTTGTCGCTTATCTGGCTCACTTGCAAGAAGAATTGAAACGGTCTAAAGAATTTTTACAATCACTGATTGATACAATTCCCGACCCGATTTTTGTCAAAGATAAAAATCACCGACTGGTGGTTTTAAATCAAACCTATTGTCGATTTATCGGTTCTTCTTTGGAGAATCTCACCTCTAAAACAGCTTACGATTTATTTCCCGAAGCCGAAGCAGATATCTTTTGGGAGCAAGACGAATTAGTGTTAAAAACTAATCAACAGCTAGAAAACGAAGAAAAATTTACCGATACTCACGGCATAACCCATCTAATTGCCACTAAAAGGTCGCTTCATAAAGATGCCGTCGGTAATCTATTTTTGGTGGGAATTATCAGAGACATCACTGAACGCAAGCGATTGGAAGAAGCACTCAAGCAGAAAAATGCTGAACTCAGCCACCAAGCGGATCACGATATTCTGACGGGTTTGCCAAACCGCAAACTTTTTTATGAACGATTGAACCAATCTTTAGAAAAAGCATTAATTAATCATGAATTGGTAGCTTTATTATTTTTAGATTTAGATGGATTTAAGTTGATTAATGATACCCTCGGACATAATATTGGTGATTTGCTCTTAAAAGCAGTTTCCGATCGCCTCAAACGGTGCTTGCGAGGTAGTGATACTATTTCACGCTTGGGTGGCGATGAGTTCACAGTCATTTTGCCTGGAATTCCCGGTCGCGAGGAAGCTGCGAAAGTAGCTGAAAAAATCCGGGACGCAATTAAAGAACCTTTTGTATTAGAAGAAAATACTGTTTCTGTAACTACCAGTATTGGTATTAGTTTGTATCCTGTTGATACTCAAGATCGAGATGTTTTGGTGAACCGTGCCGATGCTGCAATGTATCGTGCTAAGGAATGTGGTAAAAATCAATATCAGTTTGGATAAATTATAGTCTGTGAAATGTCAATCGTTAACTCTCAACATTACTTCCAGAGGTATTTTTACCGATCGTGAAACTTATTGAAACAATTTTGCCTCTAGGTTCAGTGGCATATTAAATCTTTCTAAAATCAAGATCTGATTCAAAATTAAATTAGGCAACAAAGCCTTTATTTCAAGTTGTTTCAGTAGTTTTATGAATTTTTATTAAAAAAATATAAAAATCTCAGTAAATTTACTTAATTTTGGGAATATAATGGTTTGTAGGGACTTGCATCACGGAAATGAACACTATGCGTAATTTAATTCAGCTCACAACAATGGCAACGCTGGCTACCTGCCTGCAATTGAATATTGGCAGTGCAGTGCTTGCTGGGACACAAGTCAGCGACTCGACTGGCAACTTAACAGAAGGTCGATCGAGCTGGACAGCTTCAGATAACTCCTTGTTTGACAATTACTCAAAATACGAACCAGACCCGAATGGGAACCCGAAAAGTGACGGTACGGGCACGCGCTAGGGCCAATTTTTTGAATTTCCCGATCGCCAAAATTCAACACAAGCGAATATTGTCAACGCGCGTACAATAATAAGTAAGCAACTCAAACCTACAGAATTTATGTCCACGATTGAGCAAATTGAAGCTGCTATCCTAAAACTGCCTCCCAGCGACTATCAAAAACTGGTGCAATGGCTGCTAGATGTAGAATATCAACGCTGGAGCGAACAGCTCGAACAAGACATCATTGGCGGTAAACTAGACACTCTGGCAGAAGAAGCACTAGCCGACTTTGAAGTAGGGCAATACCGGGCAATCTAATGCACTATACAACCCGCCGCTTTTGGACTTGCTACGCTGCACTGCTAGAAAATGTGCAATCTACTGCCGATCGCGCCTACGAACTGCTCAAAGTCGATCCCAGCCACCCATCTTTGCACTTTAAAAAAGTTGGGAAATACTGGTCAGTTCGAGTTGGGCAAAGTCATCGAGCTTTGGGATTGGAAGCCAAACAAGGAATTGTCTGGTTCTGGATTGGTACTCACGCAGAATATGACAAATTAATTAACCAGTAAACTATCTAGAAGATCACAAACCCGGATTGAAGATAACACTAGATTTCTCCCAATTGTTGTTTTGAATTAAAGTGTGCCTGCACCAATCCACATCAGCAAGTGGATAGTCAAGTCGGTAATGCCCGCCTCGGCTTTCAGTCCGAAAAGCAGCACTTTTCAAAATTAAATAACCAATATCCAATAAATTGTAAACTTCTCCCCAATTTCGCAAAAGCAGGCTGGTGTCATCATCCGCAGGCGAGAAATCAATGATTTTTCCAGGACGCAACTTCAGCAAAGTTTGACTCAATGGCAAAGAGATAAATTCTTGTCGCCAAATTTCAATGCGAGCGATCGCACTTTCTAAATCTCTCTGCCCGCGACAAATTCCCGCACTTTGCCACACCAATTGTGGTAGTTCAAACCGCAATTTTTCGATCGCGACAATTTCCCAAACACCGATCGACTTTGTGACTCTTTCCACATCGGGCTGGGGAGGGGAAGGGTTAGATTCTACCTTCAAAAGCGACATTTGTGAGCCAAAAACCAGACATTCCAGCAGCGAATTACTGGCTAAGCGGTTGGCACCATGTACTCCCGTGCTGGCAGTTTCTCCCACGGCGTACAAGCCCGGAATCGAAGTTTGGTTGAACTGATTGGCGACAATCCCTCCCATCCAGTAATGGGCTGCGGGTGTCACAGGCACCGGTTCGGAGAATATGTCAATTCCCCAGTTAGCGCACACTTGGATGATATTCGGAAATCGGTAGCGAAGTCGATCAACTGCGATCGGGCGCAAATCCAGCCACACATGAGGTTCCCCAGTCTTCTGCAAGTGGCGGAAAATCGCGCGACTGACAACATCCCTAGGTGCAAGTTCCCCGTTTGGGTGATAGTCGAAAGCAAACCGATATCCTTTGCTGTCAACCAGGTGAGCACCTTCTCCCCGCACCGCTTCGCTAATCAGAAACCGAGGCGCGCCCACTTTACTGAGGGCTGTAGGGTGAAACTGCACAAATTCTAAATCTCGCAACAGGGCTCCGGCGCGCCAACCTATTGCCACCCCATCTCCCGTACTCACGGATGGGTTAGTTGTTTGGGAAAATACCTGTCCACCGCCGCCTGTAGCGAGTACCACAGCCTCCGCATACAGGTATTTGACAGTTGAACCACAAATCGCGCTAATGCCCTGACAGCGCCCTGTTTCGTTGAGCCACAAACTCAGAGCAAAAGCTGGAGAGATTAATTGAATATTTTTGCGGCTTAAGACTTTTGCCGTCAGGGTACTGACTACTGCTTTGCCGGTGGTATCGGCGGAGTGGAGCACGCGGCGGCGGGAGTGTGCTGCTTCTAGGGTGAGTGCTAAATCTGTTCCGGTGCGATCGAATGCAACGCCCATTTTTACCAAAGCATCAATACACTCAGGTGCTTCTTCTACTAAAAATTTCACTGCTTCCCAGTCGCAAAGACCAGCCCCCGCCACGAGTGTATCCTGAACGTGCAGCGCCGCAGAATCTTCAGGGGCGATCGCCGCAGCAATCCCTCCTTGGGCCCAATCGCTAGCAGAAACGGGCAGGGTATTTTTATTGATCAAGCCCACTTGCAAGTGTTCTGGGAGGCACAGTGCCGTGTACAGACCGGCTGCCCCGGCGCCTACAACCAATACGTCAAATTTGTCAGTCATATGCCAGATGTTGAAGGAAGAAGGAAGAAGGAAGAAGGAAGAAGGAAGATCAATAAAATAAATCAAAGGCAGAACTCATCAGCTTCCAGAAAAAGATCTTTTCTTTTTGCCTTCTGCTTTCTGCCTTCTGCCTTGTACCGATCGATCAGAGCAACTGCTATCTAGTCGTAGAGACCATTGTTCAACCTGGTATCTCCTTCAATAAAAACGGAGTCAACATCAGTCACTGTGAATTTGTCCATGTTGGCTTGCAACAACTTTTTCTGAGGTTCAGTCAAGTTGGAAATATTGAGTACGTCCTCAATTTTTTCGTAAGGAGCATTCTTAATAATTAGTCCAGCCAAAGTGGGATAAAGCCCTCGATAGTCCCGAAAGTCGCGGACAGCGCTGTTGTTCAAATCAAGTTTTTTGCCATATTCTGTGGCCAGCTTGTCATCGGCGCGATTGGTTCTAGTCGGCGCTTCAACGGCTATGAGTGAGGATGATGGCAATACAAAACGGCTCAAAGAAGCCGCGATCGCACTTTGATCTCCAGCCCAGGCAAAACAGCCGAGCACTAAGCCCAATACTGCCAATAGACGACCCAATCGTTTCATGAAGTTTTGTCTCCCTTTAAATTCACAACTTATTATAAGACAATAGCCTGAAAACCCCGTGACTTTAGTCCGTAGATGAAAGACTGTTACAGAATTTATCAGAAAATTGGGTTCAAAACCCCTTCCTTCTAGGATGGCTTTTGTTGCCATTGTTGTAAAATAACAAATCCATTTCCACAAGTGAATTAAGTATCATTACCTAAACTCTTGCCACTTGATTTCAAAAAAGTGTTCAAATCAGCATAGTTACTGCTATAAGTCACAGTTGGAGTGTCATAACCTTTCAAATCAACGACGTGCTGCTCAAAAGCATTTTCTGCACCCAATTTAGCCAGGTATTTGTAGGTAGTTTCTCCTACAGCGATGTCCTTGCCGAGTTGCTTGGTGCAAGATTCTAAGCGGAAGGCTGCATTGACAGTATCTCCCAAGGCAGTGTAGTCCGATCGATCGCTGCTACCAGAATTTCCAACCATTGCATAACCGGTATTAATTCCAGCACCGACTCGCAAAGGAAAAGGCAGTGGGTATTTACTGCTGAGTTCATCCGTTGCCTTGTGCAATTGGCTCAAAGCTTCACAAATCCTCATCATTTCCTCATTGCTAACATGATCAGTTTTGTGAAACCAAACGGCCATGATTGCATCACCGATGTATTTGTCCACCCAACTGCCGTGTTTGCGAATAATCTGTCCTGAAGAGCGGAACCAACTACCGATGACTTCCGAGAGGAGAGTTTCGTCTAGTTGTCTAGTCAAAACGGTAAAGTCTCGGATGTCCATTACCATGACACTGATCAGGCTGCGAACCGTCAAAGTTGCAGTAAAGTCTTCGGAGTCTGTGTCATGTGTCCGCTCAAGCTGACGTATAGCGCTTGGGTTGTAGAAGTCCAATTCGGTTTGGCCGAACATGAGCCGATCGCCATTTTTCAGTGTTACGGGAATACTTACCCGTCGCCCATTGACAAAGGTACCATTGCGGCTGCCCAAGTCGATCAGGTAAAATTCACCAGTTTCCATTTGCTGTAACATCGCGTGATTGCGGGAAATCCAGCGATCGATTAACACAAAATTATTGTCATCACTCCGCCCTACTGTCCAGCAATTGCTGCCAGAGAGCGGCAAGTAGCGATTGCCGCCTTCTGTGCGAAGTACCATATGTGGGTTCGTTTGCAAAATCACCACAGTCTCAGAAACGACATCAATTCGACCGATTTGAAGTTTTACACTTTAGATTTTAGATTGACCGGGGGCTAATAACTGATAGTTTTTCTGAAAAACACAAATCGGTCATTCTAAAAATTTCAGATTGCTTGGTCGATTTTTAATGCACCGGACTGACCTAGTATGACCGAATTTCATGGGAGCCACAAGCGAGCTTATCTTTGTAATGACTCTTTAATATACCATACACCAAGAGATATTTCATTAGAAACGAAAGAAGATTATGCTGTCAAAAAGAATTTTACCTTGTCTGGATGTGAAAGCTGGCCGCGTGGTCAAAGGTGTCAATTTTGTCAACCTTCTGGATGCTGGTGATCCGGTAGAAATGGCTCAGGTTTACAATGATGCAGGCGCGGATGAGTTGGTGTTTCTGGATATTACGGCGACTCACGAAGACCGGGATATTATGATTGATGTGGTGTACCGGACGGCCGATCGCGTTTTTATCCCTTTGACTGTAGGCGGCGGCATCCAATCCTTAGACACGATTAGAAGTTTGTTGAGGGCTGGCGCTGATAAGGTGAGTATTAATTCAGCGGCTGTGCGCGATCCGGGTTTGATCGACAAAGCGAGCGATCGATTTGGCAATCAGTGTATTGTAGTCGCGATCGATGCTCGCAAACGCCAAGATGCAGATAATCCTGGTTGGGATGTGTATGTGCGTGGAGGGCGAGAAAATACGGGCAAAGATGCGATCGTCTGGGCTAAGGAAGCTGAACAGCGCGGCGCAGGCGAACTACTGGTGACAAGCATGGATTCTGACGGCACTCAAGCTGGCTACGACTTGGCATTAACCCGAAGTATCGCTGAAGTGGTCGAAATTCCGGTCATTGCTTCTGGTGGCGCAGGCAACTGCCACCACATCTACGAGGCGGTGACTGAAGGTAAAGCAGAAGCTGCACTACTGGCTTCGCTGCTGCATTTCGGCCAACTCAGCGTGGGAGAAATTAAGACTTATCTGGCAAAATGCCAAATTCCGGTGCGACAGTAGTCTACATCGGAATGATGGGGAGAATTTGGGAATTGGGAATTGGGAATCGGTAATTGGGAATGCCCAATGCCCAATGCCCAATGCCCTATGCCCAATGCCCTATGCCCTGAGAACGATTTCAAACCATAGCTTTTTAAGCAATATATAAGTTAGCTCGATTTAAAAGACACCAACTGCTAAATGCTATTGGTTGTATCAAAATTGAGCTAAAGATTTTGCTGGACTTGGTGGATTCTTAACCTATCCACAATCTGCATGATGAAAAATTCTACTAAAAAGGGAGAGCTTTTGTATGTCTTTAATCAACTTTAATCTGCCTATAAGCCGTTTAGTGCGCTCTTTGATAGCAGTTTGTTTTTGTGCCTTGATGTTTGTTTCTAATGCTTTCCCAGCTTTGGCAATTACCAGCAGCCCTACAAAAGGTACAGAACAACTTTTGGGGATTGAAAAAGAAGCTCAAAAAGCAGTTTTGAAAGACCCGATGTCTATGGAAGAAACTCAGAAAAAAGCAAACGAAGGGATTAATGAAGTTCAGGGAGATGCTGACAGCGATAAGATGAAAAATCCTTCCAATACAAGGGCTACATCCTTTAAGCAACAAGTGGAAAAGGCTGTGAGCAAGATCAAAGACTAACTTATTTGTCAGTTGGCAGTTGTCAGTAGGAAACGGCATTGCCGTGTCCTCTCCTGTTAGATACCCGACTTCCTTAAAAAGTCGGGTAAGCTGTTTTCCTGTGGGATAGATACTATTCGAGATGAAGGGCGATCGTAAATTCCGTCCCTTCTCCCAAAACAGACGAACAAGTCAAACAGCCGCCCTGAGTTTCTTCCACTATTTGACGGCTGATTGACAAACCGATTCCCGTTCCTTTCCCAACAGCTTTTGTAGTAAACGAATGGTCAAAAATCTGCGCTATTATTTCCTCAGACATTCCTTTGCCATTGTCTTTGATTTTAATCCAAACCTCTCGCTTGCTATCGGAGAATTCAGTAGTAACAGTAATCGTGTTGGGTGCGGCTGCAATTGATGCAAAAGTGCGTCCTTGGTTTGCTTCTTCTAAAGCATCGATCGCATTTGCGAGTACATTCATAAATACCTGGTTGAGTTGTCCTAAATAGCATTTGAGCAAAGGAATATCGCCATAATTTTTGATAACTTGAATTGCTGGGCGGTTATTATTAGCCTTGAGACGGTGCTGCAAAATCATCAAGGTGCTGTCAATCCCTTCGCGGATATCGGCTAACACTTTATGCTCGCTGTCTGCACGGGAAAACGTGCGGAGCGAATTGCTGATGTTGCGAATGCGATCGATTCCAGTTTTCATAGAAAACAGCATTTTTGGTAAGTCTTCTATGAGAAATTCTAGATCTATCTCTGATGCTTTCCTCTCGATTTCCGAACCGGGAATGTGACATTTTTCCTGGCAAAGCTGCAAATATTCTGTCAAGTCTTTAATCGCGTTAGTCGCTTCCTCAATATTGCCGACTATACAGCCGACAGGGTTGTTAATTTCGTGGGCAATACCAGCAATTAGCTGACCAATTGCAGACATTTTCTCACTTTGAACTAGGTGCAATTGCGTTTGCTTTAATTCTTCTATAGTTTTGTAAAGTTTTGCAGTTCGTTGCTTTACTCGCTCCTCTAGCTGCTGATTTTGTTCTGCCAATTGTAAACTCAGCCGCCGCAGTTTTAAATGGACTTTAATTCGGGCTAAAACTTCTTCTTGCTGAAACGGTTTGCTGATGTAATCTACCGCGCCTAAACTCAGCCCTTTAACTTTATCAACTGTATCCGAAAGAGCCGTCATAAATATAATCGGAATCTCTTTGGTTAACGGATCTGCCTGTAACCTGCTGCAAGTTTCAAATCCGTCAATTCCCGGCATCATCACATCCAATAAAATTAAATCTGGAGGAGAGTTTTTCACGAGTTCGATCCCGCTTTTACCGTCCATTTCCACCAAAACGTCATATCCGCGATCGGACAAAGCTTTATACAAGACTTGTAAATTAGTCGGATTGTCATCTATGACTAAAATTGTTCCTATTTCTTCAAGATTTAACATTTTTCCCCCTGTTTTCATAATTTATAGATTTGTAGTTGCGTTCTTAAATATGTCGCACAATTCCTAACCCTGTTGCAGAAATTGTCGAATCTTCTGAATATTAAAGTCTTTCACTAATTGATTCAACTGGTTGACAAACGGCTGATATTTTGCATCGCTTTTAGTTAGCTTTTCTAACTCTTGCTCGATTCCTTTCATTTGTCCCTTTCTAGCATACTCTATCAAGTTTGCCAACTCAGAAGCAGGCGGTCTCACAATTTCTGATTCCGCTTGCATCGCTACAGTTATTGTCGGGACTGTCAGTGTTTCTGCGTACACCCACGACAAATCTAAATGTTTTGCTAACAAAACATAAAGTTCTTCAGCTTGCACAGGTTTTGATAAGAAATCATCTCCACCCGCTGCTAAACTCTGTTGCTTGTCCATCTCGTAAACGCTAGCTGACGAGACGATAATTGGGATATTTTTGAAATTTTCCGATTGCCGCACTTGCGACAGCATCTCCCACCCGTCCACGACTGGCATCGACAAATCGGTAATAATTAAATCCGGCGGCAATTCACCAATCTTTTCTAATGCTTCTAGCCCGTTTTCTGCTTCCACCATCGCAAAACCTAAAGGTGACAGCAGATTGACAATTACCGATCGATTTTCCCACCTATCATCTACAATCAAAACTTGTTTTTTGCTGCCCGAATAGCCGATAACTTTTCCTTTTTTAGTGAAACTGCTGCTGTGCATCCAATCCGTAGCAACAGGACAAGATATCTGAAATTCAAAGAGGCTACCCACACCTGATTTGCTTTGTACATTGATGCTGCTATCCATCATTTCGATGATTTTTTGAGTGATGGCGAGTCCGAGTCCAGTTCCTTCTGATTTGCGAGAATCATCTCCGACTTGCTCGAAGGGTAAAAATATCTTTTCTAATTGTACAGAACTCATTCCTACTCCTGTATCTCGTATTTGAAAATCAAGTTGAATTAGAGAGGAGTCTGATTGGTTGCTATGGGCAGATATTTCTAGGCTGACACTACCATTGTCAGTAAATTTGATTGCATTTCCAAGTAAGTTTAACAACACTTGTCGCAGTCGTTTCTCGTCTGCAATAATGCCAGTGGGTAAATCTGGGGTGGGTTCGTAATTAAATTTAATGTCTTTTTGTTCAGCTTTGATACGACTAATTTCGACTACTGCTTGCAAAAATGAAGGAAGATGAAATGCTGTTGGATGCAGTTCCATTTTTCCAGCTTCAATTTTGGATAGGTCGAGAATGTCGTTAATTAAGGTTAATAAATGACTGCCGCACTGGTAGATGATGCTGATGCCGTGCTGGTCTGGTTCGGTCATCGTTTGAGAGCGTTCGAGGATTTGAGCATAGCCTAAAATCCCGTTTAACGGCGTTCTCAATTCGTGGCTCATATTGGCGAGAAAGTCGCTTTTAGCGTGGTTAGCTGCATCGGCGACGAGTTTCGATTCGGTAAGTTCAGCGGTGCGCTCTTCGACTCTAATTTCTAGTTCTTGATTAGTTTTTTCTAGGGTAGCAAAGGATTCGCGCAATTGCTGTGCCATCCGGTTAAATGAATTGCTTAAAACGCCTAATTCGTTAACTGATGAGGCTTCTACTTGTTGGTCTAGTTCCCCAGAGGCGATCGCCTCTGATGCTTGGCCCAATCGCAATATCGGCTGAGAAATCCAGCGAGAGGTGTAAATCCCCAGGGCGATCGCAACCCCTAAAGCTCCCAAACACAGTAAAATTGTACTGCGAGTATTGGCATTAATTTGTGCCATAAAATCGGATTCCGGCACAACCACGACTACCAGCCAATCCAAACCCCATTTATCTTTCCAAGGAGTTACCTGTAAAAATTGTTTGTCGCCCTTAATCCTAAATTCTAACTGTTGGCTTGATTGAATTTCTCTAAAAGCGCCAAAGTTTTGCTGTAAATATTTAGCAGAAGATTGAATCAACGGATCGCGAATTTCTATTGCTTTCAACCGCTGCGGTTTGTCGTTGACTAGCGTGTAAGGTAACTCTGTACTGGAACTAGCAACTATTAAACCGTTGCGTTCCAAGATAAAAACTTTCCCCGATCGACTAACTTTTAGCTGCTTCAAAAAATCGCTAATTTGCGAAAGTCGCTGGTCAATACCCATGACACCAAGCAAATTTTTGTTTTTGTCAAAAACTGGATGATTTGCAGAAACAGCTAGTGGAAATGGCGGAACTTCCCACTGATAAATATCGCTCCACATCGGTTTTCCAGCTTGCACAGTCTGTGCGTACCAAGCTTCTTTATAAAACTCAAAATTTTTATAAATATCAACAAGCTTAATCCGGTTGCCGTCCCTATCTGTTTCATAAAAGTAGTGGTCGCGGTGGCCATTTTTCTTAAAAGAAGCTTCACCAACAATGATCTGAGTTCCCGTATAATATCCAGCACCCGTAAATTCACCTGCTTTAGTACCAAAGTTAATGTAGCCCACATTATACAACTGCATTTGTTTCCAAAAAAACCGTCCCATTTCCTCTTGGGAGTCCGGATTTACTAGCCCTAAGTCAATGGCATCTGCGTTAATTTGAGCGAGATTGCGTGCAGTATTCAGGTAACTATTCAGATGTTGGTCAATGCGTAAACTCACTTCATTTTGCAGCCGAGTAGCTAAATCGCTGACCGCTTTTTGACCGTTTCGCAGCGACAGATAGCCTGTCAGCCCCACAACTGCGAAGAGTTGCAACACAAAGGGCACAATTAAGATCGTGCGTAGGGGAAGATGACTGAAGCTTTTGCCGTGAAGCGAAGCTATCCCGCAGGGAATCGCCGATTTTTTAAATTTCAGTAGCATTACGGTTGACAATCTCTAAATTTTATAAGTTTTTTGAAATGCTAAATCTCTAACTACTATAATAGTATCATCGCCCGTCTGTAGCTGCCAATAGCTACGGCATCAGTAGTCAAAACTTTATAAAACTAACAGTTATGTGCCAATTACTGGGAATGAACTGCAATGTGCCAACAGATATTTGTTTTTCCTTTGAAGGTTTTTCTGCGAGGGGTGGCAAGACAGACGTTCATCAAGACGGTTGGGGAATCGCTTTTTTTGAAGGTTTGGGATGCCGCCTTTTTATAGTAATTTAAAAAAAATTGAGTAAGTAAGATGATTGACTATCAAGAAAACTAAAACTTCTCTTTTGAGGAATATTACGACTTCTTAAAAAGGAGCGATCTTGGTAGTCAGTAAGCTGTTCGACATCTAGATTGCATTTTTTGTGCGGGCTTTATGGCGCACCCCACAAGAACTTTATCAAATTTTGACTGTGCAGTTTAAATGCAGAACAGCTTATCTGAGTATATTGTTTTTAATCCAAAATCTAAATAAAATCTGTATTGGGATTAAATGGAATAAAACAGGGGGAAAGATTTGGCATCTTTTGGCTTGACAAAAACTCTTTGCTGTGGCTGCAACTCCAGTTGGTCAAACTTTTCTCGTGTCAAATTAGCATTCAAAACTTGACCATCATCTAAGGTTAATTCTACCTGAATTTCCCATCCCAAGTGAATCAATCGACTGATTCTCGCAGGCACTGTGGCGCTATTTTCTGTGGTTTCAATTACCACGTCGTGAGGCCGCAAAAAAGTCTCTGGGTTGGCTGAGTCAAAGCCGTTGTCTTGAAATATTCTAGAAGTGCTGGGTAAGACGTTGACTGGGCCGATAAAACTCATGACGAAAGCACTTGCTGGATGATCGTAAATTTCTGCGGGTGTTCCGACTTGTTCGATTTTACCTTTATTCATTACTGTAATGCGATCGGCTACTTCCATTGCTTCTTCTTGGTCGTGGGTGACAAAGACTGTGGTAACGTGCACCTCGTCGTGCAGTCGCCGCAACCAAGCGCGCAAGTCTTTGCGAACTTTGGCATCTAGTGCTCCGAAAGGTTCATCAAGTAACAGCACTCTTGGTTCGACGGCTAAAGCTCTAGCTAGGGCTACCCGCTGGCGTTGGCCTCCTGACAGTTGCGATGGGTATCTATCTCCCAATCCAGCTAACTGCACCAAATTTAACAATTCTTCTACCCGCGATTTGACTTTGGCCGGTGGGGTTTTCTGAATTTCTAACCCGAAACCGATATTTTTCCGCACGCTCATGTGCTTGAATAGCGCGTAGTGCTGAAACACAAACCCAATTTTGCGGTCTTGGACGCTGGTATTTGTGGCATCTTGGCCTGTTAGCCAGATTTTGCCGGAGTCGGGCATTTCTAGGCCGGCAATCAGTCGCAGCAGCGTAGATTTGCCGGAACCGGACGGGCCCAGCAATGCGACTAGGGAACCGGATTCAATTTCTAAGCTGACTCGATCGAGTGCTTGGAAACTGCCAAACTGTTTTGATACGTTTTCGACAACTATCATATAGGAAGAAGGAAGAAGGAAGAAGGAAGAAGGAAGAAGGAAGAAGGAAGAAGGAAGAAGGAAGAAGGAAGAAGGAAGAAGGAAGAAGGAAGAGAGAAGAACGCACTTCGACGCTTTAAATCGAAGCGAACGACTCCGCTCAGCGCACCGCTTCGCTCAGTGTGCGATTACTCGTTTCCTGAGCGTAGTCGAAGGACTCAGGATAGGGAAAAATATTAATCTCCGGTTTTGAGGTCGGGGATTAGTAGTTTTATAGCACGATCGCACGTTGGTTTGTCAATTCTAGGGTTTTTGCGATCGGTCGATCGCGAAAATTACCAAACTTATTCGACTAACCCAGCCTTGAAAACTCATCAAAGTCACACCTCGCAAATAAAATACACAATTTTTGACTACCAAAGTTGCCATTTGGTACTACAATGCATCAAAAGTTAAAGCGTTTTTTAGATTTCAAGGGCTGAGGGGTAAAATAAAATGGGAAATGTTGGACGTGTGCCTGTAGGGATTATCGGCGCTTCAGGTTACGGCGGCGTGCAACTTGTGCGATTGCTAGCGGATCATCCAGCGGCCGAAGTTGTGTATTTGGGCGGGGATAGTAGCGCGGGGAAACCTTATTCCAGCCTTTATCCTCATCTGACTAACTGTGTTGATTTGACCGTAGAGGCGATCGACCTAGATAAAATAGCGGCTAAATGTGAAGTTGTATTTCTGTCACTACCTAACGGTTTGGCTTACCAAATGGCACCAAAGCTGATTGAAGCCGGCTGCAAAGTTTTGGATTTATCGGCTGACTACAGGTTTGAAAATCTCGACACTTATAAAGCTTGGTACGGTGGCGATCGATCGGACTCTGCTTTGGCTGCAACGGCTGTTTACGGCTTACCAGAATTGTATCGCGATCGCATTAAAAACGCTCAATTAGTCGGCTGTGCAGGCTGCTACGTCACCGCAAGTTTGTTGGCCTTAGCACCATTGCTCAAACAAGGTATCATCGTTCCAGAAACAGCAATTATCGACGCTAAATCTGGATCTTCGGGAGGAGGTCGGAAAGGTGAAATTAATCTATTGTTGGCAGAAGCTGACAATTCCATAGGTGCTTACGGCGTTGGCCGCCACCGCCACACCCCGGAAATTGAGCAAGTTTGCAGCGATTTAGCTGGACAGGATATTAAAGTCCAATTTACTCCTCACCTGATGCCAATGGTGCGGGGAATTCTGGCAACTGTTTATGCAAATTTGCGCGATCCGGGATTAGTACGGGAAGATTTAATCACCATTTTCACTGCTTTTTACCGCAATTCTCCTTTAGTAAAAGTTTTGCCGGCTGGGGTTTATCCGCAGTCAAAATGGGCTTGTGGCACAAATCTTTGTTACATCGGTGTGGAAGTAGATCCACGTACTGACAGGGTAATTGTGATGTCTGCGATCGATAATCTAATTAAAGGTCAAGCCGGACAAGGCATTCAGTGTATGAATTTGATGATGGGTTGGGAAGAAACTTTGGGTTTACCTCAATTGGCTTTTTATCCTTAGTTAATAGTTGAAGATTAACTGGTTTAACTGGTTCCCAGGCTCTGCCTGGGAACCCATATCTAGAGGCTCTGCCTCGCAAAGCGATCAGAAAATTACCCAAAGTTTTTGGATCGAAAAGCGATCAGGAAATTGGAGGCAGAGCCTCCGGATCTGCGTCCCCAGGCAGAGCCTGGGAACGAGGATTACCGATACCAAAATTTTATTTTGGCCCGTAACCGATCGCACCAGCATAGATCGCCCGATCGCCCAATTGCTCCTCAATCCGCAACAAACGGTTGTATTTAGCCACCCGTTCACTGCGACAAAGCGAACCAGTCTTGATTTGACCAGCGCGAGTTGCTACGGCTAAATCCGCGATCGTGGTATCCTCAGTTTCACCAGAACGGTGGCTGATGACCGATCGATAGCTGTTGCGTTTCCCAAGGTCGATCGTATCCAAAGTCTCCGTCAAAGAACCAATTTGATTCAGCTTAATCAAAATCGAATTGCTAGCTTTCAAATCAATCCCTTTTTGCAGCCGCGTGCGATTGGTAACAAACAAATCATCACCCACCAATTGCACTTTGCTACCCATTTTCTGAGTCAGTGCTACCCAACTATCCCAATCATCTTCGTGCAAACCATCTTCAATCGAAACGATCGGATATTGACTCACTAAACCGTCTAAATAATCAATCAATTCTGCTGGCGAATGAGCAACACCATCATAGGTGTACTTCCCATCTTTGTAAAATTCGCTAGCAGCAACATCCAAAGCCAAAGCAACTTGTTCACCCGGTTTGTAACCAGCTTTTTCAATTGCCATCATCAACAAATCCAAAGCTTCCTGATTTGAGCCTAAATTAGGAGCAAAACCGCCTTCATCGCCAACACCAGTCAGCAAATTTTTGTCTTTCAAGACTTTCGCGAGACTAGCAAATACTTCTGCACCCCAGCGCAAAGCTTCCTTAAAAGATGGTGCTCCCACAGGTACAATCATGAACTCTTGAATGTCTACATTGTTGTCCGCGTGGGAACCGCCGTTGATCACATTCATCAGAGGCACGGGCAAAACGTTCGCCAAAGTGCCGCCCAAGTAGCGGTAAAGGGGGAGTCCTAAAGTCTCAGCGGCAGCCTTTGCTGTGGCTAAGGAGACTCCAAGAATGGCATTTGCGCCGAGGTTGGATTTGTTGGGAGAACCATCCAACTCAATCATGGTTTGGTCTACCAGCGCTTGGTCGATCGCATCTAGATCAATCAAAGCAGGCGCAATTTTGTGTTCGACGTTAGCGACAGCTTTCAGGACGCCTTTCCCACCGTAACGACTTTTGTCATCATCGCGGAGTTCGTGGGCTTCAAAAGAGCCTGTAGACGCGCCACTGGGGACTTGGGCGAGTCCGACAACACCATTGGCTAGGTAAACTTCCGCTTCAATCGTGGGGCGGCCACGGGAGTCGAGGATTTCTCTGGCTTGAATAGATTCGATCGCAGTATCTAGCATATTAAGGATTCCTGACTTAACTCAAGGTTTGATGACAATTAGCATTCAGTTAGTTTTGGATCACTGACTGCCGATCGCTAATAGATTACGCTATCCCCAGAATTATTGCTTCATAATTCAAAATATTTGCGGATTTGGGCGATCGGGCCGAAGGAGAAGATGATGATGAGGATAGAATTTAGCTACTTACCAATAACCAATTGGAACCTTTCCATAAATCAAAGTGTCAATAAAGTCAATCAAAATCAGGAGAAACCTAGAATGTTAGAAACAAACATCGGAGAAATTAGAGCATTAGCTGAAACCCCCGACTCAACTATCCCAGATCCCCCCAACATCAAATTATTAACAGGCCCATTGCCAAATCAAGCAGACCCCAACTTTTTTGATCTCACTCTGAATGATGACATAGTTCAATTAGCAAACGGAATTCTCCGCAATAACCCTGGAGGTTTACGGGCTTTGAGTGGCAACGATTTTGTCAGAGGTTCCGGTGGTGCGGAACTAATTAATGGTAACAGTGGCAGAGATACTTTAATTGGAGGGTGTGGTAGCGACACTATTCGTGGTGGTCAAGATTCCGACATTATCTATGGAGAATGTGGGAATGATATTCTCAGTGGCAATCAAGGTAGTGACATAGCTTATGGAGGCACGGGCAATGACTTCGTTCGAGGTGGTCAAGGGAATGATGCTTTAGTAGGAGATAGTGGCAATGATACTCTAATTGGTGATGCTGGAATTGATCGACTTTGGGGAGGAGAAGGCTCAGATTTGTTTATAATTAGAAGAGAAGTAGGAGCAACTTCGCGCGAAATTGGTTCGGTTCAACCCCCTCCAGCGGGTCGTTTTAATAATGTAGAGGAAGTGCCCGCAGATTTTATTCTCGATTACAATCCGAGTCAAGGAGATGTAATTGGATTGGCGGGAGGTTTGACGCGAAATGATATTGTTTTAACAGAACGGTTTTTAACCATTGGTGATGCCAGAGATTACGACAGCAACGGCCCTATTGCTCCAGGAAGCATTATAACTGCTGATTTTAAATTTTTGAACACGAAGGCGACGGTGATTCGGGAAGCTAGCACCGGCAATATCTTGGGTTTGGTGAAAGATGTTTCGCCGAGTCAAATTCAGTTTACCCTTGTGGGTCTCGATGCGATCACCTTTGGATAAGATTTGTGAAAAAAACCGATTTCTTTGGTTTTGATGTGTAAGCCAGAAACCGGGTTTTTGCGACAATATTCGTTACAGTAGAAACCCCAAAAAACCCGGTTTCTAGAGTTAGATGCGTAGAGCAGAAACCGGGTTTTTACGAGAATACTTTCTTAGACGTTAGTAAAAATACTGATATAGCGGTTCTCAAGCGTGGTGAGGTATGCCCTATGCCCTATGCCCTATGCCCATGAGTACCTCATCTTTCAGAGAAAGGCTATAATTGGTTATAAAAGGAGATATGATAGTAATAAATAAGTTAGTTATCAATCGATTATGTCTGCCAAAGATGTTTTTCATGAAGTTGTTAAAACAGCGTTACAAAAGGATGGTTGGCGCATCACCCACGATCCGTTTATGATTAGTGTGGGCGGTGTGGATATGTTGATCGACCTGGGAGCCGAAAAGCTGATTGCGGCAGAACGGCAAGGCTATAAAATTGCTGTTGAGGTGAAAAGTTTTTTGGCAAAGTCGTCACCAATCTCGGAATTCCATAGAGCATTGGGGCAGTTCATCAATTATCGAGCAGCACTGAAGCAAAAAGAACGTGACCGCATTTTGTATTTAGCTGTACCTTTAATAACTTATGAAAATTTTTTTCAACTGGAGTTTCCGAAGGCAAGGGTTGAAGAAAATGAAATTAAAATGATAGTTTACGATATAGCAAGTGAGGCAATTGTAGAATGGATAAATTAATAAAATATCGACAAATCGTGCAGCAGATGTTGGGGGAGCATGGCAATCGCAAGCCGGCTCACGGAGACATTGAAGTCGAGACAATATTTGATACAGAACGAGATCACTACCAAGTCTTCCTGGTGGGTTGGGATGACCAAAAGAGGGTACATCACTGTAGCATTCACATTGATATCAAGCGTGGAAAAATTTGGCTTCAGTGGAATGCGACTGAAGATGATATTGCTGAGGATTTAGTAATAGCAGGAATTCCAAAGGAAGATATAGTTTGGGGATTTCAGCCACCTTTTATGCGGAAATATACGGGTTATGCAGTGGAATAGACAGCAGATCGGCGAAAGAACTCGGTTTCTTTGGTTTTGGTGCGTAGGCCAGAAACCGGGTTTTTGCGACAATATTCGGTAGAAACCCCAAAAAACCCGGTTTCTAGAGTTAGATAAATCCAGTATTAAGATTGCCAAAAATCCGCGACATCATATCCCATTTCCCCAAGCATTCGCCGCAGCAAAGGCAAACTCAAACCAATCACATTTGTGTGACAGCCTTCGATTTTTTCCACAAAAAAACCGCCCTTACCTTCGAGTGCAAAACATCCTGCACATTGCAGAGGTTCCCCAGTAGCGATGTAAGCAGCTATTTGGCGGGAGGTAACTTCGGCAAAATAAACTTTTGTAATTTGACACCGAACGAGCGATCGATCCATTACCTCATCAAAGCTATCAAATCTGGTATCAATTAAAGCATGACCCGTATAAAGTTCGCCAACTTTACCACGCATTTTCTGCCAACGGGAAATTGCCTCTTCCGCATCTTTGGGCTTCCCATGAATCTCACCATCAATCACCAAGATTGAATCACATCCCAACACTAAACAGGATTTGGGATTAGGAATTTGGGGGTGAGAATTAGCCCGCAAAAACTCAGCTACAGCATCAGCTTTTCCCTCTGCTAAAACCTGCACTAATTTAGTCGCATCCCTCATTTGTATTTGCCCTTCATCAAAGTCACTAGGGCAAATCACAGCTTTAATGCCAGCACTTTCTAGCAGGCTGCGGCGCGCCGGGGAAGCTGAAGCTAATACAAAAGTTGGAGTTTTCATAAGTTAAGAATTCATTAGTCATTGGTCATTAGTGTTTTCTTGCCTCTTCTGTAGGTTGGGTTAAGCGTAGCGCACCCTCCGCAACGCTTGGCCCAACAAATCTACGAAAAATGTTGGGTTTCGTTCCTCAACCCAACCTACAATTTAAAGTGCGTAGGTTGGGTTAAGCGTAGCGCAACCCAACATTTTCGCTACAATTTTCCTTAACTGAACCGTGTTGTCTAATAACCAATAACTAATAAACAGAAAAAGATTTAGCCACTTTCTCAAAAGCTTCTTTCACCTTCGGCCAACGTTCTTCGGTAGTGGAAATGTTGAGTGTAAAAAGCTTACCACGACTGACGGCGACGCTGGCTAAGTTATGTCGTTGTTGATTTGGCAGCTTGACAGCGTATTCTAAAAGGTAATAGTTTTTCGATCGCGATTCACGAGATTCAGCATTGACCAACTCAGCTTCGCGGCCGGAATCTGGCGGGGCGATCGCATTTTTGCTAAGCTTGTAACCAACCTCCGATGGTGTTCCCAAATCTGCCAGAGTTTTATCTCCGGTGACAGGACTGATGACTACGCTCACATTCTCAGTTTGCTGAATCAAATCGCGAAATACCACATCCGGGCCATTAGGAACCGCAATCGGTAGCCAGCCGTTGGGATAGAGAAACTGATAGCCATCGCCAGTATCAACATGGCTTTTGAGTCCGACAACGTTAGATACACAACTGGTCAAGGTGAGGCTGAGCATTACCAGAAGCATGGTCACAATTCGTTTGATCATTATTTTTGCGATCGAATGACAGTTAAATATTTGTTTTTAATTATCCCACCAAACCTTGCCCCTAAAAACAGTTAAGCTATGGATTGTAATTTGCGTAGCGCTTACAAGCCATAGCTGTCCAGTTTAATTTTTAAGGACATCATTAAATGTGGATCAACCAGGTAATCAGTCCATGCTTGATGGAAACTTCCAAAGCCAGCAGTGAAACAAAACCAATCATGGCTAGCCGTCCGTTTAAGCGTTCAGCGTAGGGGGTGAAGCCAGTGCGCGGTTCGTCATCGACGTATACTGTTGGTTCGATCGCAAAATTGTTCATTTTCCCGCTTTCATCCAGGATTAAGCCTTTATTAGTCATGTTAGTTTCCTTAATTTGTTTTATCGTACTGTAAATAAATGTAACAGACTTATGAAGAAATGTAAAGGAATGTGAGAAAGTTTTTGAGGACGTGATCTGAACTAGGGAAAGTAGACCCTGGAGTCCCCACTGAGAGGCATAGGGTCGGCGAAGTTCAAAAGTCGAAGGCATCTAGCAAATCCAGTCTGGGTTTGAAAATTTGGCAATAGAGGAAACAATTATGCGTACCAGTCTGGAAATGCGGTGGTTTTGTAACGGAATGTTACCAAAGGCGATCGGGCAATGGTTTGGAAGCGAAAGTCTGGGCGGGTATTTGTCGCCACCAGAAGAGCGGGAAGACTTATATTTACTGATACCGGGCTGCGACTACTTGGGAGTCAAACTGCGCGGGAAAAATTTACAAGTAAAGTGGCGGCAGGCAGAATTGGGGGCGATGCAGTTCGGAAATCGCTGGGAAGGCAAAGCCGAGAAATGGCTGAAATGGATTTGTGCCGATACGATGGGCCCACTGCCAGCCGATTTGATCGCCACAGGAAAATGGGTGAAAGTCAAGAAAAAACGAGCTCAGCGTCTTTACCAAGTTTCCGCCCCTGGTGTGCTGATGTCTGTCCCCGTCGAAGCGCCCATACCCCAAGGCTGCATAGTGGAAATTACTCAATTGAATATTAACGGCAATGCGTCGTGGACTTTGGGATTTGAAGCATTTGGTAGCGAAAGTTTTTTGACAGAAAGTCTGCAAACAGTAACTAATTGGACTAGCAAGAGTTATCAGGCGCAAAGGTTGACAACAGAAGATTCTTCTAGTTATCCAATTTGGCTGGCAAGTCTCCCTACACCAAAATAAACAGAGGACACGGCAGTGCCATTTCCCTACCTACAATTAATCATGGTAGGGACACGGCACTGCCGTCTCCTAATTTCTTATGTTATAAAAAAAATACCATTATTATGGTACAGTTAGGTAGCATCTAATTTCCACAAACGCATTCCAACACGAGGCCAGTGAAAGCCCACTTCATATCAGGACTACCACGCTCAGGTTCCACTTTGCTAGCCGCTTTGTTGCGTCAAAATCCGCGTTTTCACGCAGCTATGACTAGCCCAGTGGGGGGTTTAGTCGATCGAATGTTGGAAGCAATGAGCGAAGACAACGAGTGTTCCGTGTTCATTTCCCCCGAACAAAAGCGGGCGCTGATTATGGGTATTTTTTCTGCCTATTACCACCCGCAAACAGACAAAGAAGTGATCTTCGACACCAATCGACTGTGGTGTAGCAAATTGCCATTAATTAAGGAACTATTTCCCGAAGCTAAAGTAATTTGTTGTGTCAGAAATATCGCTTGGATTATGGACAGCATCGAGCTACTGATTCGGCGCAACGCCTTTGATGTTTCCCGGTTATTTAATAATCCAGCGGAACGGGCTACAGTCTACAGCCGCACCGAGGCATTAAGTCAAGGTTCGCGTTTAGTGGGTTATGCTTACAACGCTTTGAAAGAAGCATTCTACAGCGAACAGAGTGGATCTATTCTACTGGTAGATTACGAGCTATTAACCATAGGGCCGGCTAAAACAATGTCGCTAATTTATCAATTTCTCGGCGAAGAACCTTTTGAGCATAATTTCGAGAATGTTCAATATCAAGAACCAGAATTTGATGATAAATTGAAAACAAAAGGATTACATCAAGTTCGCTCTAAAGTCGAGTTTAAACCGAGAACAACAATTTTACCTCCCGATTTGTTTGAGCGATTTGATAGCTTGTCATTTTGGACAGATGCCACAAATAGCCGCGCCAGCGCCATTGTAGCGAAGCCAAATAAACTTCTAACATGATTGTTTCGGCGTAGGGAAACGGCACTGCCGTGTCCGAATTTACGATCGTCCCCGATTAAATAATATCAAATCCGGTTGCACCGGAATGATAGAGGAGACGGCAGTGCCGTTTCCCTACCGCGATCAATTGTAGGGAAACGGCACTGCCGTCTCCAAATTAGAAATATAAACCATAAATCTCAAGGATTGCAACAACTATGAACTCATCAAGCCCGAACCAGCAAATCATTTTCGTAGACTCTTCTGTACAGAATTATCAAAGCCTGATTCAAAACATCGATGCCGCTCAAATTTTCATTTAAAATGAAAATTTGAGCGGCATCGAGCAAATTACCAATGTCTTAGCCAATCAAAAAGATATTGAAGCCGTGCATATCCTTTCCCACGGAAGCGAAGGTAGTCTAAAACTCGGTGCAGACGTACTAAATGGGAACGATATAGAAAATTTCAACACTCAGCTAAAACAGTGGGGAAACGCCCTAACTGAAAAAGGAGATATCCTATTATATGGATGCGACGTAGCGGCCGGAGAAATTGGCAATAATTTTGTCAAGCGATTGAGTGAAATAACAGGGGCAGATGTCGCAGCCTCTAACGACTTAACCGGAAATGCAGTTAAAGGCGGCGACTGGGATTTAGAAATAGTAACGGGCCAGATTGAATCCGCCGTGCCGTTTAATCAGGAGGCGATGCAAGATTATGACTATACACTAGCTAACTTTAATGTCACGGCGATAACCGATGATGGCACTGGTACTGTCCCAGGCACATTAAGTAAAGCAATTTTAGATGCGAATGCCACAGCCGGAGATGACACCATTACTCTCGCCAACAGTGTCACTATTACAGGGGTAATGAAGACCCTAGTTAACAGCAATATTGATTTTATTGGCAATAACTTTAGTGTCAGCGGTGGGAATGCTTTTCGTCCCTTCTTTGTCAGACAGGGAACCGTCAATTTCTCCAACATGACAGTCACCAACGGACGGGCAAAAGGGGGAAATGCTGCAAGCCGAGGCGCTGGTGGCGCTGGTATGGGCGGTGGTTTGTTCATCTACGGCGGCACTGTGGGGGTAAATAATGTCACCTTTAGCAATAATAGTGCGATCGGCGGTAATGGTAACGGCGGCGGTGGTCGAGGCGGCGGCGGGATGTTTGGCAATAGCGTTGGGGGTTCAGCTAGTGGGGGCGGTGGTCTTTTTAGCTCTTCTACAAGCACCACTGGTGGCTACGGTGGCAATAGTAACTACGGAGGTAGCGGTGGCGCCGGCGGCAGCGGTGGCGCGGGGGGCTTCGGCGGCGGCGCGGGCTACGGTACAGGTGTTAACGGCGGTGCGGGGGGCTTCGGCGGCGGCGGTGGGAGTTATTCTGGCGGCATCGGCAACTTCACCGGTGGCGCGGGGGGCTTCGGCGGCGGCGGCGGTGGCAGCTTCAACAATGGGACGGGAGGCGCGGGGGGCTACGGTGGCGGGGGCGGGGCCGGCGGCGCGAGCGGCGCGGGCGGCGCGGGCGGCACTTTTGGTGGTAACGGTATCAACTTCGGAGGCCTCGGTGGCGGCGGTGCTGGTTTAGGGGGTGCCATCTTCATCCGCCAAGGGACTTTAACCCTCAACAACGCCACCTTCAGCAGCAACACCGCCACAGGCGGCACAAGCACAAACCCCGGTCAAGGCTTAGGCGGCGCCATCTTCGCCTTGCAATCCTTCAGCAACAGCGGCGGCAACAACCAGGGAATGCCCACCATATTGCCCGCAGTCACCACAGTAGGAGCAACCTTCACCACCAACACAGCAGCCCAGCAAGCTAGCCTCCCCACTGCTACCACCCCCGCCAACGGTGTCGGTAATGGCCAAAACAATAATGATGTTTACGGCACTATTACTCTCGGCAACCTCGTAAACCTCTCAGTCAGCAGTAACGCAGGCACTGAAGCCGGAACCACAGCAATTACCGTCACCGCTACGGCTTCCAATGCCGTTACAAGCGCTCAAACCGTTGACTTAGGTGTCACAGGCACAAATATCACGGCCGGCGACTACAACCTCAGCGGCACAACCATCACCATTCCCAACGGACAAACTACAGGTACTGTGACATTTACTGTTGTCGATGATGCCTTAATTGAAGGAACCGAAACTGCAACTCTAACTATCAGCAATCCTTCGGCGGGGATATTTTTGGGAACAACTACTACTCAAAATATTGCAATTACCGACAACGACTTCCCCACAGTCAACCTCTCAGTTACTCCCACCACCGGCACAGAAGCAGGAACCACAGCAATCACCGTCACCGCCACAGCATCTCAAGCAGTTGTCGGCGCTCAAACCGTTGATGTTGCTCTTTCCGGTACAGCAGTTGCCGCCGATTTCACAGGCACTATTCCTACTAGCATCACAATTCCTACTGGTCAAACCACAGGTTCATTTATCGTCAATATTAATGATGATGTACTGGTAGAAGGAACCGAAACAGGCACTTTCACAATTTCCAATCCGAGTGCTGGCTTGACATTGGGAACTACCAGCACTGGTGATGTAACAATTACCGACAACGACTTCCCCACCGTCAATCTCTCAGTTACTCCCAGCACCGGCACCGAAGCAGGAACCACAGCAATTACTGTCACCGCTACAGCCTCCACTGCCGTTACAGGCGCTCAAACCGTTGACTTAGGTGTTGCAGGAACAAATATCACCGCCGGCGACTACAACCTCAGCGGCACAACCATCACCATTCCCAGCGGACAAACTACAGGTACGGTCACTTTCACTGTTGTGGATGATGTGTTAATTGAAGGAAACGAAACTGCAACTTTAGCTATCAGCAATCCTTCGGCGGGGATAGTTTTGGGAACAAACACTACTCAAAATATTGCGATTACCGACAACGACTTCCCCGCAGTCAACCTCTCAGTTACCCCCACCACCGGCACTGAAGCGGGAACAACCAGCATCACCATCATCGCTACAGCCGCAGCACCCGTAGTAGGCAATCAAACCGTTGACTTAGCCTTAACTGGAGTGGCAACGGCTGCTGATTTCACCGGCACCATTCCCACCCAAATTAGCATCGCCAATGGTACAAGCAGCGGACAAGTCACCTTCACCATTGCCGATGACCAAATCGCCGAAATTAACGAAACTGCTAATCTTACTATTAGCAACCCATCAGCAGGCATTGTATTAGGAACCACCACCACAGGTAGTTTCACCATCACCGACAACGACATCGCCGGATTTGACATCCTCCCGATTAGTGGCAATACCAGCGAATTCGGTTCCCAAGCCACTTTTGACATCCGCCTGAGAAGCCAACCAACCGCTAATGTCAGCATCGGTTTAACCAGCAGCAACACCGCAGAAGGAACGGTTTTACCTGCTAGCCTCACATTTAATTCAACTAATTGGAACGCTTACCAAACCGTCACCGTTACGGGAGTGGATGATTTAGTAGCTGACGGCAACATTAACTACCAAATTATCACCGCCCCCGCTACCAGTACCGACACTAACTATAACAATCTCAATCCAGCCGATGTCGCAGTTACTAATACAGACAACGACATCCCTGGTGTCACCGTCACTCAATCTGCTGGCAGTACGGAAGTCACTGAAGGCGGCAGTACAGATACTTACACCGTACAACTCAACACCCTTCCCATCAGCAACGTTCAAGTTACCGTGACGGCGGATGCTCAAACACAGATTAGCCTGAATGGAACGACTTTTGCCGCCACACAAACATTAACTTTTACGAATGTTAATGGTATCACTCCGCAAACAGTCACTGTCCGTGCTGTTGATGACACAGTGGTGGAAAACAACCATACTGGTGTACTAACCCACGCTATTACCAACAGTACGGATCCTAATTATCCAACAACAAAGGCGATCGGCCCTGTGAATTCACAGATTACCGATAACGATATCAATTACAGTGTCGTCGGTAGTACCGCCAGCGTGACTGAGGGAAATAGTGGCACTCAAGTGGTAAGTTTCACCGTTACCCGCACCGGAGAAATCAACCAAAGTAGTAGCATTGATTTTAGTTTTGGGGGAAGCGCCACCAATGGTACTGATTACAATAGCCCCAACGTTACCGGTACCGGAGTCACCGCCAGTGGCAGTACGATTAATTTTGCTGCTAATGCTACCACAGCTACAATTGCGGTGGCCGTTGTGGGCGATCGCATTGCCGAACCTAACGAAACCCTAGCACTGACTCTGAGCAATGCCACAGCCCCAGGAACTGCTAATATTATCGGTTCTCCAATCACAACTACGATTCAAAACGATGATACTGCGGGAATTTCCATCACTCCCACCAGCGGTTTAACAACGACTGAAGCGGGGGGAACGGCTACTTTTACGATCGTTCTCAATAGTCAGCCTACAGCAGATGTCAGCATTGGTATTACTTCTGATAAAACGACTGAAGGCACTGTAGATAAACCGAGTCTTACTTTCACCAATGCTAACTGGAATACTCCCCAAACTGTCACTGTTACCGGAGTAGATGAATTAGTAGTAGATGGGAATGTTGCTTACAATATTGTGACTGCTGCTGCTACCAGTACCGATACTAATTACAACGGTGTTAATGCTGCTGATGTCGCAGTTACTAATACTGATAACGACACCAAAGGCATCACCGTCACTCCCACCAGCGGATTAACAACTACCGAGGCTGGAGGTACTGCTACTTTTACGGTAGTTTTAGATAGCCAGCCTACAGCAGATGTCAGCATTGGTATTACTTCCGATAAAACAGCAGAAGGTACAGTAGATAAACCGAGTTTAACTTTCACCAATGCTAACTGGAATACTCCCCAAACTGTCACTGTTACCGGAGTAGATGAATTAGTAGTAGATGGGAATGTTGCTTACAATATTGTTACTGCTGCTGCTACCAGTACCGATACTAATTATAACGGTGTTAATCCTGCTGATGTCGCAGTTACTAATACTGACAACGACACTGTTCCAACTCCTACACCAACTCCTACACCAACACCAACGCCAACTCCTACACCAACACCAACTCCAACTCCAACTCCAACTCCAACTCCAACACCAACTCCTATTTCAATACCAATTCCGATAGTTATTCCAACGCCAACACCAACGCCAACTCCGACACCAACGCCAACTCCAACGCCAACTCCGACACCAACTCCGACACCAGTAACTAATAACATCCCCAATGACGACTGCATCTGCGACAAAATTGCCTATCCCAACTTAAACCAACCAAATGCGGTTGAAAACACCATACTCGGTGTATCCAGCCTTCAAATAGGGACTGCCAAAAATGATGAATTTTTCGGTAGCAACTCTGGCAGTATATTCGATGCTAAATCTGGTAATGATAACTTATATGGTGGCAATAGTCGCGATATACTCAACGGCAATAAAGGTAATGACTTTATCAGCGGTGGCAAAGGTGACGACATCTTATTTGGAGATGAAAATAATGACATCATTCTGGGTGAGTTGGGCAATGATTTAATCTTCGGAGGCAAAGGTAATGATTCCCTAAATGGCCGCGAAGGCAAGGACATCATCTATGGTAACAGAAATGATGATTTCATTGATGGTGGCAAGGATAATGACACCTTATTTGCAGGCAAAGGTGATGACATAGTGCTCGGTAGTGGGGGAGATGACTACCTGTTTGGGAATGAGGGTTCGGATACTATTTGTGGCGGGGCTGGCAATGATTTTATCAGCGGTAATGAACAGGATGATATCCTTGCAGGCTGTGAAGGCAATGATACTATTTACGGAGGCGAAAATAATGATACTCTCACTGGTGGGAAAGGTGACGATATCCTTTACGGAGATTTGGGTAATGATAGTTTGATTGGCGGTAGCGGGAACGATATCTTTGTATTAAGAACTCGTCAAGGATTTGATACTATCGGTGATTTTACCCAGGGTCAAGATTTGATTGGGTTAGTTGGTGGTTTGAGTTTTAGTCAATTGGGAATAACTCAAAATACTCAGGGAACTCTCATCAAGAATCTCTTGACAGGGGAGGAGTTAGCTGTGATGATTGGAGTGACTGCTAATGCGATTACATCTGCTAATTTCCGGTTGATTTAGGAATGGAGACAAAGAGGACACGGCACTGCCGTGTCCCTACCCAAAATAGAACCCATTTGAGATTAATTCCGTTAGCATCGGAATTATTAGTAGCAGGAATTAGGACACGACAGTTTCATGTCCCTACAATATCATTGTCGGTAGGGACACGGCACTGCCGTCTCCTCTATATCATTCCGGTGTTACCGGAATGATATTAAGGGCGATCGCAATTAGTTACTTTTTCCCAACTCGGCCAGCACATCTCAGAATTTGACAGGCCAAAATTGCCGCACCAAACCCATTATCAATATTCACCACACCAACACCAGCCGCACAAGAATTAAGCATAGTTAAAAGAGGAGCAATTCCGCCAAAACTCGCGCCGTAACCCACACTTGTCGGCACAGCAATCACCGGACAATCTGCCAAACCCGCAACCACACTCGCCAAAGCACCTTCCATACCAGCAACCGCAATCAACACATCAGCATCATCAATTACGTGGCGATTACTCAGTAAACGGTGAATGCCGGCAACTCCTACATCCCACAAACGTTGTACCTGAAAACCGCAAAGTTCCGCAGTTACTGCGGCTTCTTCGGCTACAGGTAAATCTGCGGTTCCTGCACTAATAATTGTTACTTTACCTGGATGTTGCGAAGTTGGGGAAGTAGCAGAAATTGCACAAATTCGAGCTTTTTGATAGTAGCACAAATCTGGTATTTTTTGTTGCAATTTCTCGAAAACTTCCGGTTCAATTCGCGTGGCCATTACAGCCGAACTTCGCCCGCGCATTGCTTCGATAATCTCAATAATTTGGTCGGGGGTTTTACCGGGGCCCCAGATTACTTCTGGGAAACCGGTTCTGAGAGTGCGGTGGTGGTCAATTTTCGCAAAATCGCCCACTTGTTCAAAGTCGAAATGCTTTAATTTGTCTAAAGCGGTGGCGGGACTAATATCACCAGCGGCCACAGATTCGAGTAACTTTTGTAAGATTTCAGGTTCCATAAATATTGGGAATGGGGAATGGGGAATGGGGAATGGGGAATGGGGAATTGGGAATTGGGCATTGGGAATTGGGCATTGGGAATTGGGCATTGGGCATTGGTAACAGCTAACCAATAACCAATAACCAATAACCAATAACCAATAACCAATAACAACTGACCCTATTCAGTAATTTTCAACTCGTACAAATTCCAAAAAGCACCGCCAATCGCACTGTAGCGAATCCCCGAAATGCGATCGCGCACAGCCTCAAAAGTCAAGGGATTTACCATATATATAAACGGCACTTGTTCTGCGATAATCTGCTGCGTCTCCCCATAAAGTTTCTTGCGTTTCACCTCATCAAGCTCTTGGGAAGCATTCACGTAAAGGTCATCAATTTTTTGTTCCCAGTCGTACACTTCCCAACCCTTAATCGGCGGTTCTCCTGCCAGCGCTCCCTGGTTGAAATTGTGCATAGTGCCCTTGACAGACCAAATATTGTAGCCGCCGTGTGGTTCCAAACCTCCGGTAAAACCACCGAGGTAAGTATCCCAATTTTTAGTCAAACGCAGCTTTTCGACATAAGTGTTAAAACTCAGGAACTGCGTATCAATTTGCATCCCCAGTTTGCCCAAATCTTGTTTAATTTGTGTTCCCATTTGTTCTCTAACTTTTTTCCCAGAAGCCATTAACAAAGTAAATCGCACTTTGTTGCCCTCTGTATCCAGTAATTCGCCTTCAGCATTATACTTGAAGCCAGCACTTAGCAGCAAGTCTTTGGCTTTTTGGAGGTCGTAGCTGTAAGTTTTCAATCCCTGTTCTGGAGACAAGTAGAATGGGCTTTGGGCTGGAATTGGGGAATGCAATGGTGCCCCAAGTCCGCGATAGATGTTGTTCGTCATAGCATCGCGATTGATGCCGTAGGCGATCGCCTGCCGAAACTCCTTAGTCGCGAACCACCGAGACTTAATCGGGTCTATAAAGGGCTTATCTTGAGCGTTGCGCCCCTTATTTAGGTTGAAACACATAAAGACACTGCCAGTGTCCGGCCCGCCGTTAAACACGGTATATTTGCCACGTTTTTCCTCGCGTTTCAGCAGCGGAAACACTTCCGGCTGCACGTCCAAGGTATCCAAATCGCCCGATCGGAAATTCAGCAGTTGAGTATCTGTATTTTCGATAATTTGCCAGACAATTTGCTGGATGTAAGGCTGAGTAGTTCCTTGAGCATCTTTGCGCCAAAAATAGGGATTGCGTTCCAACACAACTCGTTGATTAGGAGTATAACTGAGCATTCGGTATTGACCGTTACCGACAATTTTTTGAGGGTCAGTATCGGTTCCCCAAGTGGTCAGGAACTTCGGCTTGCCTTTACTATCTGTATTGCTGATTGATTCTTGTAAAATATGAGCTGGTAAAATCGGTATTCCTCCAGCATATCTAATAAATGGAGCAAAGGGTTCGGCGACGGAAAATTCAACTTGATGACTGTCAATTTTTTTGAGTTTGGGGAATTGGCGACTCATTCCTACTCTCAGAGTATCTTTTAAACCACTGGGGATTTTATCGTTGAAATAAATCTTTTCATAGCTGAAGATAATGTCATCAGTAGTCATCGGTTCGCCATCAGACCATTTCAAGCCCTCTCGCAGGGTGAAGACAATCTTTTTGCCATCTTTGGAAACTTCCCATGACTCGGCTAAACCGGGTTCTAGTTTCGATGTTAAGCCGTTTTCGTTGATCAATCCTTCGTTGAGATAGCCAAAAACGCTATAGGCTGATTGATTTAGCGGGTAGTTGAAGGTGGACGGGCCACTGGGGGTGGGGACGATGAGTCTGTTTGCTAATTGCGATCGCACGGGACTGCAAGCTGAGAGACTGATGGCTGTAATTACAGCCAGCAGAACAGCCAGCCAGCCGCGCTTTGAATGTAAAATAGGGAAAATTTTCATAATAATTTACTGTACCATCTGCGTGTAATTATGGTTAAGATTGTAGCCAACCTAGAAAGTTTTTAGTGACAGAGAAATACTTTGTAATCCCCGCCTCTCGCAAAGTATTTTGAACTTCCGATAGACCAAATTCTTTGACGTTACCGCTGAGAAATACTTTGGTTTCTGTAGAATGCGATCGGGCATGACTGAGGATACAGTGTAAAATCAAATTGTCGGTTGGATCTTTCTTGATAATAGGTCTGTTTAAACTTGCTTGAATAATCTCTGAATTTAATACAATCATTTCGGCATTTTCTGACATCAGAGAAATTGCTTCACGCAACCGCAATTCAATTTCATCTATTCGTTGGACATAGTAAACTAATGACTCTTCTAGGTGAAAAGATAGAGATGCGACCTTTTCAGAGGTCACATCTCGCTTTGTTTCGCTAATTTGGCGGCTTAGCTGTTCCTTAAAAGAGTTTTGTCGCTTCAGCTCGTCCTCGAAAGCTGACCAAGCCGACCTGTAACAAATGCTGGGTATGACTAACTGAACTGATGAGGACAAATCTCGCAGCAACATAATTGCTTCAGCCTCACGCCCTGTAGCAATACTCATCAGAAAGTTGGTCTCGATATATATAATTGCCACCTAATTCCACCCCTGATTTTGTTGTTCCACCTGCGAGTAATGGCAGCAAACCGATGGCTGCTATTTGTTCTGATGCTGGCGGACTTTTTGATTTCCAGTTGTAATCTAAGTCATGCAGCCACGATTCAATCAGCCCCTCAATGGTACGTTCAAAGATCGATTTACTGCCAAATGTGTGGAGGTAATAGCGACATATTTCACCAGTATTGAGAGTGCAAACAGGCTCCGATAAATTCACCCCATCCCATTTGAAAATCAAAATTTTTTCCGCGTCAATAAACATAGCATAAGGAACGATTGCGTTTTTTTCAGATAGCTTAGCTAACACAGCTTTCAGCCAATCGATCGCGCGATCGATAATTTTCTGTTTCGCGGCTGGTTCTTGAGCTTGAATAATTTTAACCTCGATCAGCACGACTATGCGATCGTCCTTATCCAACGCGATGACATCCGCGTCTACAGGAAATTGTAACTCCCAAGTGTCAGTGTCCATGATTTCAGGCTTCCTAGCGATGTTGGATTTGAGATTAACTTTACAGTCAATTAGAGATTCTAGAGTTCTATTTTAGCATTAACAAAACTACAGCATAGGCTGCGATGCCTTCTTCTCTCCCGACGGGGCCTAGCTTTTCGTTGGTGGTGGCTTTGATGCCGATTTGGTCTGGTTTTAATTGTAGGACAGCAGAAAGCCGATCGCGCATCTGCCCAATATGCGGTTTCAGCTTCGGACGTTCGGCCACAACTACTGAATCTATATTACCGATTTCCCAGCCTTTATCTAATATCAACTGATTGACTTGTTCTAGCAAGACTAAACTATCAGCACCTTTCCATTTGGGGTCAGTGGGAGGGAAATAAAGGCCGATATCTCCTAAGCTAAGTGCTCCTAGCATCGCATCCATAATTGCGTGAGTGAGTACGTCTGCGTCGCTGTGGCCGAGTAATCCTAATTCGTGGGGAATATTGACTCCGCCGAGAATGAGTGGGCGTTCTGATACTAAGCAGTGAATGTCGTAGCCGTTGCCGATGCGAATGTTCATAATATTAAGAAGGAAGAAGGAAGAAGGAAGAAGGAAGAAAGTCCTTCGACTACGCTCAGGAAACGGGAAGAAAGTCCTTCGACTACGCTCAGGAAACGGGAAGAAAGTCCTTCGACTACGCTCAGGAAACGGGAAGAGTAGCAGTAGGTTAATGATATTTTGTCCAACTAATCAAATTTTATCTGGGTCAATACCCAACTCTCTTAATTTGGCAGCTAATCGTTCTTTCTGTTGCTTTTCAATTTTTAATTCTTGTATTACATCCTCTTTTTGTTGTCGCTCTAATTCGGCTCTTTGAGTTTCAGCTTCATCTCGTATTAATACTAGATTTCCATGAGTATCAAAGAACCTCAACCAATTACCTTGAGAGTTTTCTATTTCACCTTCCCATATACCGAGCCACAACCCTAACGATTCACAATATAATCTCCCTTGTTGATTAGGAGATAAGGATTGATATCGACGATTAATTAATTCCCAACCTCTCAGAGAATTGGGATTCTTGGGATTGTAGACAAAATAATCTTGGGTTTTTAACTTACGCTCATAGATATCTTTTTTGGTGGTTAAATCTACTTCAGCAGTTGAGGGAGACATTAATTCAATTACTACGTCTGGGAGGCGACTTTCTTCTTCCCAAGCAATCCAAGCATCTCTATTTGTGGTTCCATCTACATCTAGGACAACAAAGAAATCAGGGCCTTTGAAGTCTTGATTTTTGACTTGGTTGGCACTGTAGTAGACAAACATATTGCCGCCTACAAAAAAGTCCTGCCGATCGCGCCAGTGGTATTTGAGAGATTGGATGAGTAAATTCATCGAAACTCTATGGTTATTGCTTTCCATTGGTTCGCCATCATCGGTAATTAAATCTATTGGCAACTTTTCTACGGCTAGTGACATAAGTTATAGCTGGTAAAATTGAGTTAGATCAATTCCGGTTGCACCGGAATGATTGTTGACTGTTGACTGTTGACTGTTAACTGTTAACTGTTAACTGTTGACTGTTAACTGTTGAATATTTGGATAAGTCCCGATCGCCCTTTCTCCTATTCTCCCCTCTCCTGCAACCAAACCTCATACAAATCCAGTCGGCGCGATCGCGTTTTTTCGATTTGCTTTTCCCTCCGCCAGCGGGCAATTTCGGCGTGATTCCCAGATAGCAACACATCAGGAACCTTCAAACCCCGAAAGTCGGCCGGTCGAGTGTACTGCGGATAATCCAAAAGCCCGTCCTCAAAACTCTCAAACTTCAGCGAATCTTCCTTCGCCACAGTTCCCCGCAGCAAGCGCAAAACCCCATTAATCAAAGCCAAAGCCGGAATTTCGCCCCCCGTGAGCACAAAATCGCCCAAGGATACCTCGCGAGTGACTAAATCCAAAACGCGATCGTCCACACCCTCATAATGACCGCAGATTAACACCAACTGATCGCACTCAGTGGCAAAACCCCGAAACATACCCTGCTGCATCGGTTCACCCTGGGGAGTCAGCAAAATCACCTCGCGCCTGGGCAAAATCGGTAGGGACTCCACTGCCGCAAAAATCGGTTCTGGCTTCATCAGCATCCCCACTCCGCCACCGTAAGGCTCATCATCAACTCGGTGGTGCTTGTCTGTGGTAAAATCACGAGGATTGACAAAATTCACCTGAGCAATATTTTTAGCGAAGGCTTTGCCCATCAGTCCCGATCCTAGGGGAACCAAGAAAAATTCTGGAAATAGGGTAACAACGTCAAATCGCACAATAGTTGGAATTTATTAAGACAGTTCCTCTAGTTTGACCTCTAGATGGCGATCGGTTTTCGGTAATTGCATTATTCTTCATAATTTCTTAAAATTTTTGCAACTTAAATTTTATTCTTTTGTGTGTGGGTTTTGTATGAAAATTGTCTGTTCTTAGGACAGTGCTTTTTCTAAACTAGCTTCTAAAGAACTGCGGGTTATGTCGATCGCCGCTCAAATCTCCAGCCAAATTATTTATTCTTCAAAAGCCCGATCGTACTCACAACACGGCAAAATTTAATTTCACACCTAACCGAGGAAAACACGCCATGCAGCAATTGACATCTCCAGCCCTTGAACAAAACATCTCCCAGCGCACCAAAACCTCGATTATGGTAATCGGGGGAGCCGAAGACAAGGTTCACGGACGGGAGATTCTGAACACATTTTTTCACCGTTCTGGGGGTACAGAGGCTCGGCTGGCGATCGTTCCCTCAGCTTCGCGAGATCCAGAAGGGATCAGCAACCGCTACCGCACCATCTTTGATGAAATGGGTGTCAGTGCTGTCAAAGTTGTTGACATCCGGGAACGTGAACAGGCTGAAAACCCCGTCTGGAAAGACTACTTAGATGACTGTACGGGCGTATTTATCACAGGTGGCGACCAACTGCGGCTGTGTGGGTTGCTGGCGGACACACCAGTGATGGAAAAAATTCGCAAAGAAACCAGGGAAGGCAAAATTACCCTGGCTGGAACCAGTGCTGGTGCTGCTGTAATGGGCTATCACATGATTGCAGGTGGCGGCAGTGGTGCTTCTCCAAATCGCTCTTTAGTTGATTTGGCAAATGGGCTGAATATTATACCGGAAGTGATTGTAGACCAGCATTTTCACAACCGCAATCGCATGGCTCGCTTGCTGTCGGCGATCGCATCCCATCCAGATTTGCTAGCCCTTGGTATTGACGAAGATACCTGCGCCCTATTTGAAGGAGACGACACGATTAAAATTCTCGGTAAAGGAACCGTGACTATTGTTGATTCTAGAGAAATGCTGTACACCAATGAGCCTCACATAGAAGCAACACAACCCTTGAGTCTTTTCAATCTGCGCCTGCACGTACTTTGCCACGGAGATTGTTACAATATGCCTCTAGGTAAAGCTATGCCCTCCTCCGCCTGTGCCGAGTCTGGGTGGCCGTCTGAATGTCGCACATCCAACTAACATACCAATTAATAGTCATTGGTCGGATAAGCTATTGGAAAATCAGGAATCCCACGCCCGGCGTATCCGATCGCCGGATAGACGTGGATCTTGCTATCTCACAGCTAAAATCTCAAATTTGGTGGGCAGTAACTGAAAAATTAGTACAAAAATGTTCTTAACGAACAGTTTATCCGGGACTCAGGCTTGAAATTGAATAAATGATCCAATAACGTCAAAAATACATTGCAACAGGAATGTGAACTTGGTGGTTAGCCTTTTACAAAAATTGAGCAGAGCTATACTGCTCAAAGCCAGTTTTTTAGACGGTGATCTTCTGCTATGGTTCAGCAACAAGCCGGATGACTGGAAGCCTTCGCAAACAAAAGTTAAGCGTGTATTCGATCGCGCTGCTAAAAGTTGTTTAATTAATTTCGATTGTACTGGCCCTGCGAAGCTCATCCTCCCAGTGCAATAAAAAGTTTCTTTCCAAGCGATCAAGTCGAATCACGGCGCTTACAATCGCCTAAGTCCTTTTTTCATCCCCCAACTCACAGTTGAGGCTTTCTAAACATTCCACGAGGCTTTATGAAAATACTAAAAATCCAGACATTGCGCGGCCCCAACTACTGGAGCATTCGACGACAAAAATTGATCGTCATGCGTCTAGATTTGGAAGAATTGGCGGACAAGACCACAGCCCAAATTCCAGGGTTCTATGAGGGTTTGCTGACGGTTCTACCTAGTTTGTACGAGCATTTTTGTTCCCCAGGTCGTCAGGGAGGCTTCCTGCAACGTGTCAAAGAAGGCACGATGATGGGACACGTCATCGAACACGTCGCCCTAGAACTTCAGGAAATGGCGGGAATGCCTGCCGGATTTGGTCGCACCCGCGAGACTGCGACTCCAGGCATTTACCAAGTGGTACTTGAGTATCAAAACGAACAAGCAGGTCGCTACGCAGCTAGGGCTGGGGTGCGATTGTGCCAAAGTATTGTCAATACCGGTACTTACTCTGCTACAGAGTTAGCCCAAGATTTAAGAGACCTCACAGATTTTGCTGGGACGGCGGCTTTGGGGCCGAGTACCGAAACACTGATCAAGGAAGCAGAATCTCGTGGAATTCCCTGGATAGCTTTGGGTGCAAGGTTTATGATTCAGTTGGGTTACGGGGTTCACCAAAAGCGGATTCAAGCAACTTTGAGCAACCGCACGGGAGTTTTGGGGGTAGAACTAGCTTGCGACAAGGAAGGTACAAAAAATATATTGGCTAGTGCTGGTGTGCCGGTGCCGAAAGGGACGGTAATTCACTATTTAGATGAACTCCAAAGTGCGATCGAAGATGTGGGCGGTTATCCTATTGTGATTAAACCGCTAGACGGCAATCACGGACGCGGAATTACGATCGACATCAATTCCAGGGAAGTAGCAGAAGAAGCCTATGATCTTGCCAGCGCCGCATCGAAAACCAAAAGCATCATTATTGAGCGCTATTACACCGGTCGCGACCACAGAGTTTTGGTAGTGAATGGTCAAGTTGTGGCAGTGGCAGAACGAGTCCCCGCTAACGTCGTGGGAGATGGCAGGCTGACAGTAGAACAACTGATTGATGAAGTAAACCGCGACCCGCAACGGGGAGATGGACACGATAATGTTCTGACTCGGATTGTTGTAGATAAATTGTCTTTGGATTTGCTGAACAAACAAGGATACGCGATGGATTCGGTATTGCCCGCAGGCAAAAGAGTATTCTTGCGCGCGACAGCAAACTTGAGTACAGGTGGCATTGCAGTCGATCGCACCGACGAAATTCACCCCGAAAATGTCTGGTTATTTTCCAGAGTTGCCAAAATTATCGGTTTGGACATCGCCGGCATTGATGTTGTAACTTCCGATATCTCGAAACCCTTGCGCGATACGAACGGAGTGATTGTCGAAGTCAACGCAGCACCTGGTTTCAGAATGCACGTTGCACCGAGTCAAGGTTTGCCCCGCAATGTCGCCGGCGCGGTGATGGATATGTTGTTCCCTTCTCCTGGAGTGAGTCGGGTGCCGATTTTAGCGGTAACAGGGACAAACGGCAAAACCACTACCACTCGCTTGCTTGCCCACATTGTCAAACAGACAGGTCAGGTTACGGGCTACACAACTACCGACGGCACTTACATCGGCGAATATTTAGTCGAAAGCGGAGACAATACCGGGCCCCAAAGCGCTCAGTTGATTTTGTCTGATCCCACGGTGGAAGTGGCGGTGCTGGAAACGGCTAGAGGTGGGATTTTGCGATCGGGCTTGGGATTCGACCAGTGCGATGTCGGTGTCGTCTTGAACGTCGCAGCAGACCACTTGGGAATCGGCGACATCGACACCGTGGAACAACTTGCTACCCTCAAGAGTGTGGTGGTTGAGTCGGTGATGCCCAAAGGCTATGCAGTGCTGAATGCGGATGACCCTCTGGTAGCACGGATGGCGCAAAGTGTCAAGGCTCAAATTGCATATTTTTCGATGAACCCAGACAACGAACTGGTTGCCAAACATACCGCAGCGGGCGGGCTGGCAGCGATTTACGAGAATGGCTACTTGTCGATCTTAAAAGGCGATTGGACGCTGAGAATCGAACAGGCTGTGAACGTGCCACTGACGATGGGCGGGCGCGCACCGTTTATGATTGCCAATGCTTTGGCTGCTTGTTTGGCAGCTTTTGCTCAAGGATTGAAAATAGAAGACATTCGGACTGCTTTGTCAACCTTCCAAGCATCAGTTGGGCAGACTCCCGGACGGATGAATCTGTTTAATATGGGTCGCTATCACGCTTTGCTCGACTATGCCCACAACCCTCACAGCTACAAGGCTTTGGGGAGTTTCGTGCAGAATTGGGATGGAATGCGAATCGGAGTAGTTTGTGCTCCTGGAGACAGGCGAGATGAGGATTTTGTCACGTTGGGTAGACTTTCGGCCGAAATGTTCGATCGCATCATTGTGAAAGAAGATCTCGATCGGCGCGGGCGAGAACCCGGTGTTGTGGCTAAGTTAATTTGTCAGGGGATTGCAGAGGCAATTTCTCTACGAACCCCGGATCAATCTAAAGTTGAATACGAGTTGATTCTCGATGAAACAATTGCGGTTAACAAGGCTTTAGATGAAGCACCGGCTGGCAGTTTGGTAGTGATTTTACCTGAAGGTGTCACCAAAGCTCTGGCTTTAATTGAGGCCCGGAAACCGATTCAGGAATCTGCGGTAACTCAAAGCCTTGTCCCTAAATTGGAGTCTCAAGATAGTTTGAAAACGACTGTTGTGAATCAAGGCTAAAGTCTTGAGTCTGATTTAATTAATAGGTTGGGTTTAACAAAAGTAAACCCAACCTATTTTTTTGGCTGTATTTATAAACATGACTTTTATGAAGTCAAAGTTATGATTTTTATGAATTGACATTGATAGTTGTTTATTTCATGATCTAATTAACAGCTTTTACACGGAAGTTTTTTTATGGCTTTACAAACAGACCCATCAGAAATATCTTTCTTAATTGGCGGTAAAACATCCAAATTTCATCTCCTAGAATTGCAATTGCAAGAACTTACCAAGATTGCATGGACGACAGAGGAGTCCTTTCGGCAGCCACAGTTTTTGCTGAACTTAAACGATTTTGGCTATACGCCTGCACCAGACCAAATTGTTGAGGCTTTGATACGCCATGCAGAACGAATTACACCAGGTTTTCAGGTACCTTATATGGTGCCGCGCGTACTTGTGGAAGCCACGATACCACATCCATTGGCAACATCAGTAGGACTCTTTCAGGTGGATGAGGAGGGATGGGTGACAATCAAATTAAGGTCAGATTTCTTTGAGGATAAATTGGCAGCAAAAGCAATTCTAGCCCATGAAGCTTGTCACTATATTTTGTCAAACTCTGGAATCCGTAAAAGTGATTTTAAAGAGAACGAGCGTTATACAGATTTATGTATGTTTGTTTGTGGCTTCGGTCAAATCTTTATGGCTGGATATAAACGGGAACCATCACAACAGGAGTATCGTCCAGGGCATCGTTTAGGTTATCTAACTGATGCAGAGTACGAATTCGCTAATCAGTATGTCTTACAACTTCGACAGTCCAATGCACTAAAATATCCTAGTGAACTAGATAGGTTGAGAAACAGCTTACTAAAACTTCTCTATGGCGACCAAGATGTTTGTAAACGACTTATTCAGGCAGAGCAGAGGCGTAATCCTCATAAATTGGAGATAGATTTGTATCGTGATGCAATTGAACGTCTTGAAAGAGATCGCGGAAGATAGATAAATAATTAAATCTCATCTGAGGAGGGAACAAACTAATGATTAACCATGTTTTGCATGATAAATATTTGACTCAATCATTGCTTGGTCATAAAAGAAATCGTAGAACGTTTCTAGCAAAAGATTTAGATAATCAATCACTGGTTGTGATCAAACTATTACTGCTTGGAAACGACTTTGCTTGGGAAGATTTTAAGCTGTTTGAGCGTGAAGCAGAAGTCCTGAAATCTCTTAACTCTCCAGCAATTCCTCGATACTTAGATTTCTTTGAGGCGGAAACTGAATGGGGTAAAGGTTTTGCCCTGGTTCAAAGCTACATCGAAGCCAAGTCACTCCAAGAGTGGGTGCAAGCTGGACGTGTATTTAGTCAGGAAGATATCAAGGGTTTTGCTACACAGTTATTAGCCATTCTAGATTACCTACATCTGCATCAGCCACCTGTAATCCACCGAGATATTAAGCCCAGTAATATTTTGTTGGGCGATCGATCGGGCAATCATCCCGGTAAAATTTACTTGGTAGACTTTGGTTCTGTGCAAACGGCAAGTCATGAAGGTGGAACCATTACCATTGTTGGAACCTACGGCTATATGCCTCCAGAACAATTTGGTGGGAGAGCTTTACCAGCTTCCGATCTTTATAGTTTGGGTGCTACGCTAATCTATCTGATCGTTGGGCAACATCCTGCCGAGCTCCTTCAAGATGATTTACGCATTAACCTGAAACCAGCCACTGAGAATAATCCTGAACTTACTGCTTGGCTGGAATGTTTGACTGAACCCAGTTTAAAACAACGCTTTGGGACTGCTGCGGAAGCATTGAAATCTTTAGAACAACCCCCAATTCCTGTTAGTCGCCAGATACAACCGCCCAAATGCAGCAAGTATCTCGTCGTCAAAACGACTGAGATGTTTCATTGGGTAGTGCCTGCTACTACCAAATTACTGGATGCAATAGATGCAGGTTATCGATGGTTCGGGGGAGGAGCGATACGTACCTTGACTACCCACATTTCTGTTATTGTCTATGTAATTTGGGCAATAGTGAGCTGGAGTTTTTTAATATGGCTCATCTTCGGTTTGATAGTAGCTGGCGGCCCCTGGGCCATAGGATTCAGCATCTTGTTTACTATCCTAATTGTTTGGGGCGGATTCGCAGAATTAGCCCAGGACTTTAGACAACTTGTGGAACCCCTTGCAGAGACGCACTTCAAAATTGACCGAAATCGTATTCTAATCACCCATTATCTTCTAGGAAAGTCTTGGCATAGCCTAAATGCTCGACGTGAGGATGTTCAAAAAATATGTTTTACACCTAAATATCTCTACGGATATACATCTTCTGAAACGAAAGGAGTTGAAGGAAGTAAAAAAGTCTACTCTACTGAGAGAAAAGCAACCCTTGAGCTTTGGTTAAATCATAAAAAATTTAGTATTCCGGGAACCTACCGATTTAACGATCGCGAGTTAGAGTGGCTGGCTCAAGAGTTAAGCGCTTTTCTTGGTGTAGAATTGGAAGTCACACCTATAATCGGTTTGCCAGCAGGCTAATAAGTCGCTTTGACACTTGTGTAAAACCAGAAACAGGCTAAGACAGCTTTATTCTATCTGCAAATATTCCAACAGCAGCAGCCGCAAATAGTCTAGCATTCGGATATAGGCTCGCATTTGAAGATAGCCCGATCGCCTTTTATCACTCTCATGATAAAACTGAGCGATCGCAGAACGATCGAATACCCTAAGCTGATGTAAATTTGCGATCGCTTCCTCACGATGTTCAACCCCTGCGCTAGTATCAATCTGACTAACATAACCACGAATACTGACTGTCACTAACTCAAGCTCCTCCAGAAACGAAAACTCTTCCTCGGAACCAAGATATATCTGGGCTATCTCTTTACGCTCTGATTTAGTGTTTTGATAGTCAACAGTCAACTGTGCCAAAAGTTGCACAATCATATCCTGTTGAATCGCTAACTTGTTTTGAACTTGTGTCATATTTCTATTCCTCATTGATGCCATAAGTCACGATTTTTTCAACACCATACTGATCGGGTCGAACAATTAAAAACTCATTTCCCTTTCGGTAAACAGCGGCTCCATCCTGCCGATATCCCGTGCGAGGAACTTTTACAGCACCTCTAGTGTTGAAATTGTGTGCCTTACGCAGATATTTGAGTGGATCAAATCCTTTTCTTTGTGAATGGTCTAACACACTTTGGGCCACAGTTCGATAAGTTCCTCTATCCCATTCAGACAGATATTGCTGTAATTCAATAACTTCAGTGTTGGAATAGTTTTCAAACAGTTGATCTAAATAAGGATCTACAGATGATTCGTCTGGCATTCTCACTCTCATTCCAGAGGATATTATTGATTATAGCTTTATAGGAAAAAGATCGATCGCCTTTTATATCAAATCCACTCTTCATCGGAATGATTCATCTCTCTCATCTCTGACTCTGTGTTCTCTGCGTACTCTGCGGTTAAATAATTCCGATCGCATCTCAGAATTGATATTACCTCTTAACTACCGCCCACTGAGTCACCGGTGCAAGCGGCTTCCAACCCTGAAAAGAACCGATCGCCCCAACCCGCTGAATCCCAATTCTAATTAGTTCCCCACCGCGCAAATCATGCCATTGCAGCACCGTAAGTTCGCTCTCAATCGTCACCGCATTAACCACCAAACGCCCGCCTTCACCTAAAGCATTCCAACAAGTTTCTAGCACAGATTCTGCGGTGACACCACCACCGATAAAAATAGCATCTGGTTGAGGCAAATTTGCTAAAGCATCCGGCGCTGATCCAGTGATAATTTTGAGTTCGGGAACACCCAAATTAGAGGCGTTTTCAGCGATGTATTGTAGTCGAGTTGGATGGCGTTCGATCGCGATCGCCCGACAACCCCGATGACTCCGCATCCACTCGATCGCGATCGAGCCACAACCCGCACCCACATCCCACAGCAACTCACCCGGAATCGGCGCTAACGTTGACAGCGTAACGGCTCGAATCTCCCGCTTGGTAAGTTGTCCATCGTGCAGGTAAGCACTATCTGGTAAACCCGCAGTGCGAGGAAAAATCAGAGTTTCGCGATCGGCTGCAACTGCGATCGCGATCGCATTCAAATTATCCAAATCCGGCATATTCCAAGCTGCTGCAACCCCTTCAATCCGGCGTTCTGCATCCCCCGACATCCGTTCAAACACAGTCATTAAACTGCTACCAAACCCCCGCTGTGTCAACATTTGGGCGACAAGTTCCGGCGTATGTCGATCGGCACTCAAGACTAGCAAACGCGCCCCCGGATACAAAGCAAGTGCGATCGAGGCGATCGGGCGATTGGTCAAACTGAAAGTCTCAACATCCGTCAAAGCCCAGCCCAGACGCGCGCACATCAAGCTAAAAGCCGATGCTGCGGGAATTATGGTCATTTCCGAAATGGGAATCCAGCGCGACAAAGTGACGCCAATTCCGTGACACATCGGATCGCCACTAGCAAGCACGCAAATCGACTCACCTCGGCGACGCACGATCTCATAGACAGTTGCTTGTAGCGGCGATGTCCAAACCAACTGTTCGCGGGTGTCATCGGCTGATAACATGGCTAGGTGACGATCGCCACCGACTACGACTTGAGCGCGATCGAGTAAGGAATGCGCGATCGCACTTAATCCTGATAATCCATCTTCGCCAATTCCCACCACCGACAGCCATTTGTGCATTGCGCCCTGCTAATTCTGTATAATTAGTTCTTAGATTGCAAAGAGTGTACCTTATCTAAGGATATAAATGTGGGTAAAAAAATAGCATTACTTGTGGGAATCTCAGATTATCAAAACCTTCCCAAATTGCCTCCTTGTGAAGAGGATTTGTCCTTGATGTCTGAACTTATCCATAATACAGGTAAGTATGATGAGGTAGTTGTTGTAGATGGCAGCCCTAAAAGTGATAGAGATAAAGAGCAAATATCTTCTTTTATTAGAAAATATCAAAATCAAGAACTTGATGAATTCTTTTTCTACTATACCGGTCATGGAATACAGCATCTAGAAGATTTTCTTTTTTTGTTTGCTGATTTCAATAACTCAAAGATTGAGCAAACCTCGTTAAGGAATAGTGAATTAGATTCTATGTTAAAATCTTTGAATCCTGAGTTGGCTATCAAGGTCGTTGATGCCTGTCAGTCTGGAACGCAATATATAAAATCTAATCAAGACCTAGAAGTCATTTTCAAGAAATCATCTACTGAAAGCTTCAAAAAGACATATTTTCTTTTTTCTTCATCGCAAGATGAATCTTCATTTGCTCTCGAAGACTATAGTGTATTTACAAAAAGTTTTGCCAAATCATTAGTTAATTATGCTGGAAGTAGTATCCGTTACAGAGATATAATGGCATATATATCTGATGACTCTAACGTAGGGAAACATCAAACCCCATTATTTATTCAACAAGCAAACAATACCGAGATATTCTGTGTGGTCAATACCGATTTATTCAATGTATTAGCTGCCAAGCTTGGATTTGATGGACAAGCAATTGATCCAGAGAAAGATAGCACGCACACTGATGCCGATATTCAGAAAGATGCCGATATATTAATAGCAAATATAAAGGCTAAAAGCAAAGAATATTGTAATGAAGAAGAGGGTCAAACCTCATTAATAAGCTTGATAGAGAGCAGCAAAAATTTTGATTGGGATTATTTGATAGACAAACTATATGAAGTTAAGGTTGATGAAAAACAAGACTACTCTGGTATTCAAGATATGAATAGCATTGCCAAGTGGCTTTCAGACAGTGATGAATCTTATTTTGCTGAGATTACATTTATAAAAGAAGAATATGAAGAAAAGGAAAAGATCGAAATAGAGGAGCATCCTTTCGCTGCCTTAGCAGTATTTCCCCGCAAACGAATAGAATATAAACTTGTTACAAAATATCGGAATGTAATAGGTAGTATTCGGCAGACAGCACCTGCACCATGTTGCGCCTTGATTATTAGTTTTTCTCCCAAAGAAGAAGTGCTTTCCAGATTTAAGGCTTTCGTAGTGTATATATTCTCTAAATCTAAGTTAACTTTATTTTATAAACATGAAATGGAAAACGAGATTAGTTGGAAGGACAGCATTGTGCTAAACAAAAATCAGTGGAAAATAGTGCATTGCAGATTAAAACAAATAGACGAAGTTGCAGCAACTGTTAAGATTATATTAGAAAGCATTCAAGAATCAATTATAAAAGATTTTACCAAAGATTTTGGTAAAGATTTGAGGATTGAAAATTGAGTATATTGTTTAATAATAATGCTCAACAACTTAACTTGTCAATTCTAAAGAATAATATCGGATTTCCATCCATAATTCTTGATTCTACTTGCTTCATTCCGAGTCTTGCTGCTACTTTTTGTGACTCGATGTTTGGGCGATCGCAACTTGCGACAAGATAGTCAAAGCCAAGTTCATCAAAACCATACTCTAATATTTTGGTTGCAGCTTCATATGAATAACAAACAGAAGGAATTTATCGGGTTCGGCTGCGTAACTGCGATCGTCTTGTTATTCGGATTCATAGGTATTACGGTATGGAATATTCTTGGCTTTCTAAGTATATTTGACAGTTCCCCTTGCCTTAAATACAATTATGGGGAAGTACAGCCTTTAATTGTGGGTCAAACGACTAAGCTAAAAATCGGGAGTACCGATTTTTCAGAGTGTACTGCAGGAGATTCTACGCAGTCCGAGAAACAGTGGGTGTGGTCGTCCGATTCTGAAGGAGTCGTCAAAGTTTCCCCAGATGGAACTGTGACGGGTATTGCGCCGGGAAAGTTTGCCGTCTTCGCAAAAAAAGGTGGAGAAACACTCTCTATGTCCGGTATTGTTTACCCGCCTGATTGAACACTTCGGATTCTACCAGAAGTTGCAACCGTACGTGTGGGCGATCGTTGAGCTTAGGTGGATATATATTGTTGACAGTTCGACAACCCCGATATAGGAAAGAAGAGTTTTCCCGCCGTGGTGATGAGATATATGATTCTCAGGTGCGATCGCAAGTCGAAGAAGGCAATCACGGTAAGATTATGGCGATCGACATCGAAACTGGAGCATCGGCTTTACAAGCATGGGCACAAGTTTCAACTCGTCCTTTGGTCATTTTTATTGACGAAATTGACGCATTGCAAGACCTTGCTTTGATCTCGATTACTCAAAAGTGCGTCTTACCCCGAAATTGCTCCGCATTTGGTGTTGATGGCGTTTCTGCATCGGGTGATTAATGGTGGGGGAACTTTGGAACGCGAATATGCGATTTACTCCAATTGGGCGATCGGTTACAGTGATTCGTGCATGAGGCTGTATCTGCACCTCGGATTCACCATCAGTAACCGTGTAAATACTTATCTGTAAAGTCTTGATAAAGATACTATATCTTACCCTTATTTAATGTAATGATTATACTGTGGATTTAATAAATACCTCTGATTTTAACAAAAATATGCTCAGCTCTCATAGAATTGCCGCCTTAACTGCTACGCTCACTGCTGGTTTGAGCTTTTTAACCGCACCCGCAATGGCATTTGTTGTAGGTGCAACCAATAACACCGAGACCTTGAAAAACCAGTTGTTAGGAAATCAGACAGCAGGATTGAGTAATTTCTCTGTTTCAGTTACTGGGAATCAAGCTGCTTTTGGTACTTTTGCTAATGACCCCTTTGGTTTGCAGTCAGGTGTTGTCCTCAGTACAGGCAAAGTCACCGATATAGCGGGTAGGAATATAAAAGATAACGTAATGACCAACGGCAGTGATGCAAACACTGACTTTGGACTGAAGGGCGAAAGAGGCGATTTAACTCAGCTAAACCTCAGCTTTTTTGCCGACTACACGGTAGAAAAATTATTCTTTGAATATGTGTTTGCTTCCGAAGAGTTTCCAGAATTCGGCGGTTCTAAATTTAATGATAGTTTTGAACTGTTGCTGAATGGCAAAAACTTGGCAAAATTGAGCGACGGAAAAGCAGTGACTATTCAGAATCTTGTTCCGAATTCAAATACTCGCTCTACAGATCATTCAGATTATATCAACAATCCAGCCCGGACAGGTCTTGCTGCTAACATCATTAAGCTTGATGGTTTTACTAAAGTTTTAGGTTTTGAGGGTTTGCTCAAGCAAAATCAGACGAATATTCTTAGCATCCGCATTCAAGATTTGGAGGACGGCAATTTAGATTCTGCTGTATTTATTAAAGGCGGTTCTGTGAGTACCCAAAAAGCTGAGGCGGTTCCCGAACCGATGACTGTGGGAGGCTTGATGGCAGGAGGCGCTATGCTTGCCACAGCGCGAAAATTGCGCTCAAAACGTACTACTAGAAGTTAGAAATTAGGAGACGGCAGTGCCGTGTCCCTACAATATTATTTTGGTAAAACTGATTAACTGTGCACCGTGCCATCGGGCAAGATGGTTCCTGATAATCTAGCTCCTGTCAATTTTACCATCACCCGATCGCCATAACCGATTTTAGCTCCTGTTAAGTCGGCACCAGTCAAGTCCGCGCCACTCAAATCAGCTCCAATTAAGTTAGTCTCTCTTAAGTTAGCATTGATCAAACAAGCTCCCAACAGGTTCGCTCTGAACAAATTGGCTTTTTGCAAATTCGCGCCAGTGAGGTTAATGTTGTGCAGAAAAGCATCGCTTAAATCAGCTTGACTCAGGTTAGCATTACTCAAATTTCTGCCGGAAAAATCCTTTTCTTTTAAACAAGCTCCTTTGAAATTTGAGCCACTCAAATCGGGCTTTTGTTGAGTTGTTTGGCGATAAGATGAGGATGAAGTTGACGATTGATAGCGCGACGCATCGGAATAGGGCCCCGCAGGATTAGCAGATTTTTCCCTATAACTTCCTGAATAGGATTCAGAAGAGTAGCGTGATTCCCTTGGTGGAGGCTGCTGAGTGTTTTGCTGCTGAGTATTTTGATACTGAGTATTTTGATACTGAGTATTTTGGTATTGAGTATGTTGTTGCTGCGTGTGTTTGTATTGAGTATGTTGTTGCTGCGTGTGTTTGTATTGAGTGTGTTGTTGCTGCGTGTGCTTATATTGAGTGTGTTGTTGCTGCGTGTGTTGTTGCTGATTTCTCGGCTGAATCGATCGCAATTGTTCACGAGCTTGATTAATTTCCTTAATCTTTTCTTCAGCTTTTTTGTGCAGTCTAGTATTATCTTTAGGAATGCGATCGGGATGCCAAATAAACGCTAAATCCTTGTAGGCTTGGGTAATTTCTTCAGGAGTTGCTCCCGGCAACAGATCCAGCACTTTATAATATTTATCTAGGTCATTCATGGTATCACCTTTCTTTTTAAGAAATTAGTAATTAAAAATTAAGATCGGAGTAAAGACTGCTCTAAAAGCTGGCTTCCCCGATCGTACATTAGATGAACAATAACTCAGCTATGCCACTGCTGGCAGAAAATCTCGGATTCGCTGCAAATATGTTGGGGCATCCTCCAGCATTGGAAAGTGAGATGTATTTGGGATTATAACAAATTCTACTTTGTCGCTGAGAGAGGCCGCTTGTTTGCCCATGATTGCCGGGATAATTTGATCGAATTCTCCAGCTACCAGCAGCGTGGGAACACTTAACCGCGCAAATTCTTCGGGCATTTCCTCGGCAGCTCTTTTGCTGACTGCTGTCACCATTGTACCTATAGCCGCTTCCTCATCTGCCATTAAGAAATCCTTTAGAAATGCCAAACTGACCTGTGTGGGCAGACTGCGGTGCAAAAAACGTGCCATAAATATGCGATCGGCAAACGGAATAGCAGCCAACCAAGCCGGGCGAAATTTGACCACATAGCCACCGAATTTGTGAAAAGTTGTAAAGGCTTTTTCATCGTATTCAAAAATGCCACTGCAAGTCAGAATCGCCTTTTCTACCTTTTCGGGATAAAGATTCAGAAATAAAGTAGCAATTGATGCACCTGTGGAGTGAGCATTAATATAGACGCGACTTAAATTCAAAGCTGCCAATAATTCGGCCAAGTCCTCAGCATAGGTTTCGAGTTCATAGCTAGGCTCAGGAGGCTGTTGTGGCAGTGGAGAACGTCCAAAACCTCTCATGTCATAAAGCAAGCAGTCGAAGTCTTGTGCGATCGCCTGTGCGGTGCTTTCCCAGTAGCGGGCAGAGCCAGCCCAGCCGTGCAGGAATACCATCACAGGTTTGCCTGTGGGTTGGGCGCTGGAGTCTGCGGTTATCCACTCGTAATAATGTTCTACACCGCGAATTGAAATGAAAGACATGATATTTATTTTGGATTTTAGATTTTAGATTTTAGATTTTAACTCATAATTGTTCAGTAAATACCCAAATTCCCGACTTCTTAAAAAAGTCAGGAATCTCAAAAGTACATTTATCAAAAAATCTGCGTTAATCAGCGTCAATCCGCCCACATCTGCGGTTAAAAATCACACATATACAAGCTAAGCAGAAATATTAAGCTGCCGAAGCCGCTAGCCAAAATAAACCATCGACTAACAGCGTACTAAAAACTGCTCCGCTGAATGCCCGCCAGTGCAAAGTACGATCGCGCAAACTGATCAAACCCACAGTTAAAAGTACAGCGATTAGAACGATCGCACAACCAATACCCCAAGGAGTGTCAATTTGTCCGATCGCACTTTGAAAAATCGGCATTGCTAACTCCGGTTCAGCGTGCATCACTTGTCTCCAGTAAGGCATCAACCCAGTTAAGTAAAAATATACGTCAGTAATCGCGGTTCCCAATAACGAACCCAAATAAAAATATGCTCCCACTTTTCCCCAAGATTTACCCAAACACCAAATCGCAAATGGCAAACCAATTGCTTCTATAGGTAGATGCAAAATTGGTTCCCACCTAAACCAGCCCCAATAAATCGAACCAGCCAGCCAACATCCCGCGAATCCTAATAATAAATCTCCCCAAACTTGAGTTTTCGGGCGGAAAATCAAGATCAAACTAAGTACGAACCAGGGGATAGTTGAAAGCAAACTGATAGTTGGATACAAACGAACTAAGGGCGCTTGCACAAAAACTGGAATTGAGACTAAAAAAGCTGATGCACCAAATACCAACCACTGCTGAATGTTCTTACTTCTTTCTGAGGAAGATACAGAATTTTCTAGGTGAGTAAGGGTAGAAATAGGTGCGCTCGCTGATGATAATAAATTAAAGTTAAACAACTGATTGGACTCCGTACTGTTTCAATAAGTGAACTAAAAATGTTGCTGCCGTGGCTGGTTTCGCCGTCTCTGTACCGTCGGCTGTTTGACTGATTTGCCAACCTTGGGCTGTTTGGGGCGATCGCCACAAATCCAGATGTGCCACGGGGCGATCGGCATAAAAACCATCTCCACCGCTGCCGAGAATTGCCGAACTCCAGTGCGTAAAGCGATCGTGGCTGATCCGGTGGATCGGAAAATTTCCCCCTAGGGGTACTCCCCAACCGTCTAAAGCAATGAATGCCGCGACTTTGCCACCCATTTGCTGCCACATCCACGCCGCGCCGATCGCCCCAACCACCCCAGCCGAAAAACTAACGAATACTAGACTTTCTCCTGCCAACTCTTGACTGCACAAAAAGTGCAATATGTCAAGGGATGAGAAAGCCAGATGTTTATGAGCGGGAAAAATCTTAACAGGGTAGGATTTTTGGGTATTTTGCCGGGGTTCTGCGTCTCCCCAAACTTCTGAAAGTCTCTCTAGGAAACAATCAGTTAGTTTTGGGTCGTGAATTCCGGGGCAAATTACCAGTCTCATCGTGCTTCAAGAAAATTAATTAAGAGCTTAACATAACTTTACTTTATTGTACACCATAACTAATTATATGCCATACCGGGGGATAGGATGTTAAACTCATGATAGCGCGAAGTTTGAAGAATATCCCCCCAAAATAAATGGTGGAAACGCTCCAAACCTGCGGAATCCGAGGCAAAGCGAGAGAGTCTTAAGAAAACATGAAACTTATCCCTCCTGGCCCCATTCCCTGTCAGGCTTAACGAAGCCTGATTCTAGTTCTAGCTGCCCTACGAGTTTCAGGTCGGAACCAAAAAGCCGATTTAGGACTGACACTCATCAACCCGGTTTCTAGGATAAAGTAAGAGGTTTGGCCCGGAAGTATCGGCGCAGAAACCGGGAATCAGCCCAGCGCGCGCAACTCGTGCGATCGCCAACAATCAAAAATCTCAGATCCACTCTTCATCCTGTCTGGATCTCTTAGAATGAATAAAATTGAGGAATAAAAAGTGGTTGCTTCTCCAGAAAAAATTGAATTCAAAACTTCTCCCGCACCGGCAAACAGCGATCGCGTAGCTGTCTTGCTGATGGGTTACGGCGAAGTCGAAAGCTACGACGATTTTGCCAATTACAACGAACAAGCTTTAAACTTACTGACAGCAAAGTTTGCGCCAGTACCGACTTGGATTTATCCGCCGCTAGCGAAGATTTTGGCAATTTTCGACTTGCACGAATGGAGTCACCAACACGGTCAATTTGTGTCGCCGCACAATGCAATTTTTGAACAGCAACGGGCTGGGATTGAACAGAATTTGCAGGAAAAATGGGGCGACAAAGTAAAAGTATTCAAAGCTTTTAACTTTTGCGCGCCGTTTTTGCCGGAACAAGTAATCCCGCAAATTAAAGCACAAGGATTTGACAAAATTCTGATTTATCCGCTGTTGGTTGTTGATTCTGTTTTCACCAGCGGCATTGCTGTGGAACAGGTGAACAATGCTTTAGCACAAACCTTTGATGGTAAAGAACATTGGGTAACAGGACAGCGCTACATTCCTTCTTTTTACGATGAACCTGCTTACATCCAGCTAATGGCGGATTTGGTTGAAGAAGAAATTAAGAACGATTTAGCAGTAGCGCATTTGCCTTCTCAGATTGGAATCGTGCTGATGAATCACGGTTGTCCGCACAAGGCGAAGGGCTTCACTTCGGGTATTGTGGAAAGTCAAGCTTTGTACGATCGCGTGCGGGAACGTTTGATGTATCGCTATCCTTTGATTTCGGTGGGCTGGCTGAACCATGACACACCGCTGATTGAATGGACGCAGCCGGATGCGACGTTGGCTGCGAAGAATTTGATTGATTTGGGTGCAACTGCGATCGTCTTTATGCCGATCGGATTTGCGACAGAAAATCACGAAACTTTGTTAGATGTAGACCACATTATTGAGGGTTTGCAGAAACAACGTCAAGGAGTTACTTACCGCAAATTGCCTTGTGTAAATGACCATCCTGAGTTTCTGAAAATGGCCGCAGAGTGGGCTAATCCGCAGATTGAAGCCTTGTTTAGTGAGATGGCAGTGGCGGTGAATCCGAATTTGGTTGTCCGCGATCACGTACATTCTCATGGCGATCATGGCCATAATCATGGGGATCATGGCCATTCTAATGACGATCATGGGCACAATCATGGTGGGCACGGGCACAATCATTAATTAGGATCTTAGGATCTGAGAAACCGGGTTTTTTGCCAAAATACTGCGTTACAGACGGCAGATTAAGTAAAAAACCCGGTTTCTTTGTGGGAGTGGGTAAGTTGATTGAGGAATTAATGAAAGTTGTTAAAGAATAAAATAAGAATGGTATTGGATCGTGCCACAGTATTTTGGGGATGCTAATCCGAAAGAAATCCGTCAATATGCAGAAATTATCGCCATGACGGATGATGTATATAAAATTGCTAATTATCTAGAGATTTCTGAACAAATTATCCGCCAAGTAAAAGAACACATATTTATCAACGAACACGAGCTTGATATTCCAAATGACGAGACAAATACTATTAACCATGTCCGAGCTAATTTTACACCTGATGGTGAGATTGCTGACTTATGGATAAGTGCAAAAAATGGTGAGCTACAACCCAGAGAACTTGCCAAGTTTAAGCGGTTGATAGCCCACGAGTATATAGAGCAAGCACTAATGGCTGATGGACTTCCTTATCGATCGCCTAAAGCCTGGATAGAGCATCCAATATGCGGTTTTGGCAACTGGCCAACCCCGGAGCATTTCGGAGCACACGATATAGCTCCTAATACTGGGAGACCCAATCCATTTTCCCACTGGGTTAATATAATAGGTAAGTCAGCGGAAGGACTGATGCTTGCTGACAACCTCTCAAATCTTGATGAGTTGCTTGAAGCTATTAGAGAAAAAATATGACTGCAAAAACAATTACTGATACTGCACTAGAGCGAATTTTAGCAATTAAATGGGAGCCTGACGATAGTCGCGTTAACTCTCATATTGCCCTTTTGCGAGAATACTTGAGGCGTGCCGCACTGTGGGCAAAAGCTTTAGACTGTACAGATGAATGGCCGTTTTTTGATGTGGCGGCTCATATCTGCCCTTTAGAATGTGCCGATGATACTAAGGTTAAACTGCTTCAGAATCATTTCACAGAAACACCGTTTTATGTGGCGGGTATGATTGAGAAAACCTGCGAGTGGTTCCTCCATTGGGATCGGGTGAAAAATTTACCAAAAGTTAGTGAATTTACTTTACCTGAACCCTACGAACCGCTAATCATAATGTATGAACGCGGTGGTATATTCTCTATGGAACATGGATTTTTTGATTTTGCTGTTGGGAGTTTTCCTAGAGGTAAATGGCAGCAATACGACGAAAAAATTGCAGCAGAGTGGGCAAATCCGCAGATTGAAGCGTTGTTGAGTGAAAGTGCGATCGGGTGAATCCAAAGCTAATTGCCCTTACTGATTGCTTCGATCGAGATTGCCTAAATTAAACAAAGTTTCTGTATACTCTTGCGGGAAAGCCTCACGAGTTCTAACTGTTAAAGCATTTTCATAACACTTTTTCGCCAGTTCAATATTCTGTGCTTTATCTCCCCTGATTCTGTTACTGTAGGCTAATCCCAGATTATCCTGTGTCATTGCCCATTGTTCGGGATAATTCTTAAGGGTATAAACAGTTAAAGCAGCGTCACAAAATGCGATCGCCCGTTCCAGATTATCCGCCCGCGAACCGTTGATTCTGTTTCTGTAGGCTTCTCCTAGGTTATTTTGAGTCATTGCCCATTTTTCAGGGAAATCCTCAAGGGTACGAACGGTTAAAGCAGCCTCATAAAATGCGATCGCCCGTTCCAAATTATCCGCCTGCGAACCGTTGATTTTGTATAAGTAGGCATTAGCTAGGTTATCTTGAATCATTGCCCAATTTTCAGGGAAATCCTCAAGGGTATAAACTGTTAAAGCAGCCTGAAAAAATTCGATCACCCTTTCCAGATTTTCCGCCCGCGAACCGTTGATTCTATTAGCGTAGGCAAGAGCTAGGTTATTTTGAGTCGTTGCCCAATCTTCAGGGAAATCCTCAAGGGTACGAACGGTTAAAGCAGCCTCATAAAATGCGATCGCCTGTTCCAGATTATCCGCCCGCAAACCGTTGATTCTGTATAAGTAGGCATTAGCTAGGTTATTTTGAGTCTCTGCCCATTGTTCAGGGAAATCCTCAAGGGTACGAACTGTTAAAGCAGCCTCATAAAATGCGATCGCCCGTTCCAGATTATCCGCCCGCGAACCGTTGATTCTGTTTCTGTAGGCATTTGCTAGGTTATTTTGAGTCGTTGCCCATTGTTCAGGGAAATCCTCAAGGGTACGAACTGTTAAAGCAGCCTCATAAAATGCGATCGCCCTTTCCAGATTTTCCGCCCGCGAACCGACTATTCGAGAATAGTCAGCAGTAGTAGAGTAAAGATTGCCTAGCCCTAACAAAGTATCAGATTGCGCCCTAAGTAAATTCAATTTTTGCTGTAAAGCCAGCGATTTGTGGAAGTAATCAATTGCCAGACTCCTTTCCTGTGAATAATTCTGGGTTTGGCGGGTTTTGAGCCGATTTGCATAAGCCCTAGCAACTCGATTGTATAGCGTTGCTAATGCAGGAGTTTCCATAGCTTGTTGTTCCAGACTTTCTACCTGATCTAACAATTCATCTAGGGGTAAAGTCTCTATTCTCTCAGACTCAATCAGCAGAGAAATTCCCCCATTCTCGTTAACTACATTCGTTTCTTCCACCGTCGGTGCTACAAAGCGAAATACCCCACTCCGCCAACTCCAAAAATCCGGCGACTCTGTACTCAAGCGACTCAAAATCTTCGGCGCAACCCAAATTACAATCGGATAAGGAAACTCTCGCAACCCCTCCCGCGTCCATTGCAAATAACCGAAAAAACGGCTTAACTCAGACTGATTATTAGAGTCACTTTTTGACACAAACCCCATCAAAGCCTCCGTTCCCGTTACAGTAATTGCCGCTGATGCGTGGGGTTCCTTCAACTGTGGATAATCTTCGACAAGTTGCTCCAATGCAGCTCTTAGACTCGGTTCTTTTTGATTCAACACCACACGATAACAACGAATCTTGGGAGCAAGTTCGGCTTCGTAACGATTAATCATCTGAGTTTGAAAATCTCCAGGTTGACAGGAGGCAATCAACAATGACAATATACCTTTACTTGCTTCAATTAAAGAGACAAGTCCATCGTAACTATCCTCATTGATTGATTGCTCGTCCACGATCTCACTGTCAAGCATTTAATTAGCCCCCGCTCCAATTAAGCCACGCCGCTGCAATATTTCCTGAACCACTGGATGAACTCCAAACCACAAATCGTCATTGCGATATTCTAGGATGTAGAGCGTGTGCAATAAATCCAAGAAATCCTGATCCATCCCATCTTGGGGTAAATAATTTTGATATACATCCACTAGAATTTGATAGCGATTTTGTCCCAGGGGTTCTGTTAAATTAATTCGATAATCTTTAATAGCATTTTGCAAAATCTCAGGCGTAATTATCAAATCTTGCTTGTCTGGTGTGCGACGTAACTGCTTCAAACATAACCCACAACACAGACTAGCCAAACGAATAAATTCTCGCAATGCACCACCACTTTTGACAATCATCATTTGAGTTGCTTCCGGTGCAATCAACTCCTTGGGGATTCGCTTGTAAAGAATTTTCTCAAATAATGTGACAGCTTTTGCGACAGGAGAGGCATTGGGAACTCTATCTTCTCCACGCGGAAACAACTTTGTCGCCCACATCGATTGAATCTTATTATTCGTAGCATCATGAATAATTTGTCGCAAGGACAAATCTCGTGTCGCTGCCATTGGAATTGTATAAATAATCCGAAATTGAGGCTGAAACAACGCATTGATATTATTGCGATAAACTTTATCGACAATCTCTAGGTCGAGTTTATCAAGATCATCAATCACGACCAGAACTTCTTGTCCGCACGCAGCTTGAATCGCACTAGCGATATCGTTGATGCGATCAATTAAGTCTGAAATCCGTCTCGAAAACTTAGTCGTAATTTCCTCACGAATCACAGAGTTTGCCTTCAAAGTTGCTTTCAATTTGGCAAAGAATTTCACAAACCAAGCATTTACACCAGCTTCTCCACTCGTTTCTAGCTCAATGCTAGAATCAAGCGAACTTTCCTCAGTTCGAGTATGCTGATCAAGCCACCTATAAAAATCTTTTTTTATTTTAGAACCGATTTTAATCTGGCGTTTTTCTGCTGCTTCCATAAGCTGTACTGCCATAGCAAACAAAATAGTGACATGATCCACTTCTGACGTTCCAATCATGTCAGCGATTGAAAAGAACACTACAAAATAGCGATCCTGCGTGTCCTGGCAAAATTGACCCAGCAATGTCGATTTGCCTGACCCAAGATGCCCTGTAAAAATGATTTTGTTATCGTCTGGTGAGCAATCTTCAACCAAATGCTCTAATTCTTCTAAAATTTCAGTGCCATATTCCACATGAAATTTCCTCAGTTGCTCTTTGGTGCTCAAAGGAGGTAACTGAAGATTCTGGAAGGCTGTTTGGAAGGATGCTAGGCGCTGGTTAGTCATAACGAATATATATAGACTATAACTCTTAGTTTATCACAATGCCTTGTGATCTCACTCCTCTACTGCTAATTCTGCCCTTGGACGTAAGTCCCACTTTAGTTGATCGGCAACATTTTAGTGAAATCTCTTCATACTTCTTGTAAAATGCGACTATTCAAACGCTCGTATTCATCCTCTAGTAGCCACATTTTAGCAGACTCGTAATTGTCACTAGAAAAAATAACTTTATAGTTTTGTGCCGGATTATGAATGCAAAAATTTCCGAATTTTTCCTTAACTAACATCAGGATATAAGGAGGAGAGATCAGAGTATCAGCCCAGATTTCCGCAAACTCCCACTCAGTCTCTTGCTCTGATTCTTGACTAATTTCAGTAGCTTGTGCGGGGTCTTGTGCGAGGTATGACATGATATTTACCTGTGGTTTTCTTGATTTTTATTTCACCGTATTTTAGTGGTATCCGAGTACCGTCTGTTTTCAGTATATAACCAATTGGTTCGGAAAAGTACAATCCGTAGCGTTCATAATTATCCTCTAAATCGTCTGCTCCTGTACGTTCACCTCTTAGCTTTATTTCAGTGACGACTTTTTCCATTGTTTCTCTATCATTAAAGAGATGGATAATTCCTTCGCTTTCAAGTTCGCTTTGGGCTTTTTGAGTTCCGGGGAGATGTTTGTCAATGAGACTCGTTCTGGTTTCTAGAGTAAGTTCACGGTCAATTCCACTCATATTGATTTGTTATGACTGGTGATTAAATTCTAGCATGAAGTCCGGGCAAGCGATTTCGCCAGCGATCGCACATGAGCCAACCTCATTTTCTGGTACAGATAGTACGATAAATCCCTCTCTATTATTGTCCCATTTCAAGTTATTAATCCTATTACGCATCCCTATCATACACCGCCAGGGAATCTACCATACTTTAGTGGAATACAAGTTACGGTCTGCTTTCAGTAAAAGAACTACAAGTGCCGCCAAGCCCAGAAATAATCGCACAAGTATTAGTGGTCAGCATCCCCTCATAAGTATCAGCACCGCTACCAGGACTGCCCAACTCATCACTATGGAGTTCCTTGTCCGAAATCTTCACATTTGCCTCCCTCGCCACAGTCTCCATCAACTTCGGATTGGTCGTCACTTCAGCAAAAATTGTCGGCACTCCAGATGTCTTAATTTCAGATGACAATTGGGCAATTCTTGCTGCTGTGGGCTGTTCCTCAGTAGTCACCCCCTGCAAGGCTCCAGCTACCTCCAAACCGTAAGCATTAGCGTAGTAACTCAAAGCATCATGAGTAGTTACTAACTTACGTTTGTCCGCCGGAATTGTGGCAATTTGATCTTTAATCCAAGTATCTATTTTTTGTAAATTCGCTGTTAATCTTGCTGCATTGCTGGTATAAAGTTCAGTATTTTCGGGAGTAATTTTTTTCAATTCATCACGAATCACTTCTACCATCCGAATGCCATTTTGAGGATTATGCCAAACATGAGGGTCAGGAACTTTTTCGTCTGCTGTGTGAGGTTTTTCTTCAGTTTTTTGTCCTTCTTCGTGTTCATGTTCACCCATCAGCGGTTTGGGGACTGCGAGTTCGTGGACGGCGATTTTGGGGGCGGAATTTGTAGTAGACTTGATCAGTTTAATGATGCTAGGTTCGTGTTCGTAACCAGCGTACAAAATTAAATTACTCGTTTCAATAGCTTTGCGGTCTTCCGGCTTGGTTTGATAGGCGTGGGGGTCGTCTCCTGGCTTAATTAAACAGGTAATGTCGATCGCACTTTGGGCGATTTTTCTAGTGATGTCACAAATAACACCAGTAGTGGCCACTACTTTTGGCAAGTTGGCCACGGGATTCTGAGGCGTCGGATTAGTGGTTTGGGGGCTTCCAGTACATCCAATCAGCCGGAAGGCGATCGCCAAAACAGCCATACCAAGCAATCTGCGGGGTTTTTCTATCAAGTTCTTTAACATTTAATTTTGGAAACGATAATCGTTATTGGTTTTTGAGTTATTCTATTATAGTAGCTGCAAACAAGAATCGTTCTCAAAATCTCAAATCATGTTAGAAGTTCAAGACTTGGCCGTGAATTATCGAGGAATTTCCGCCCTCAACAACATCAATTTCCATTTAGAATCGGGACAATTAACGGGAGTGTTCGGGCCAAATGGCGCGGGGAAAAGTACGATGGTGAAAGCGATGCTGGGATTGATTCCAACCTGTCGTGGCAGGGTAAAATATCAGGGGCGGTTGTTGAAGGAACAGTTGGGGAGGGTAGCTTATGTGCCGCAGCGATCGCAAATTGACTGGGATTATCCGATTACGGTGTGGAATGCGGTGATGATGGCGCGCACAGTCCATACTGGTTGGTTTCGCAGTCCCTCTCGTCAGTCGCAGGAATTGGTGAATGCTGCTTTGTTGCGGGTGGGAATGTGGGATTTGCGCGATCGGCAAATTGGCCAACTTTCAGGAGGCCAGCAGCAGCGGATTTTCTTGGCAAGGGCGATCGCGCAACAAGCCGATTTATTGTTTTTTGATGAGCCTTTTAATGCTATTGACAAAACTACTGAAGAGATTATTTTTGATGTTTTTTCAGAATTGAAAGCCGAAAATAAGACTTTGCTAGTAATTAGTCACGATTTAGGAGAAACTTTAAAATTATACGATAATTTATTGTTGCTAAACAAGCAGTTAATTGCGATCGGTTCCCGCCGCGAAGTGCTGACGGCCGCTAATATTCAAAAAGCCTATGGTTATGATTTAAGTTTAGTTTCTGTGTGAGAGAAATAGGAATTGTGGCACGGGCATCTTGCCTGTGCAAGACAGTTGTACCCAGGACACGGCATTGCCGTGTCCCTACTGGAAAATGCTATAAATGTTAAATTTACTAATTGAGCCTTTAAAATTCGAGTTTATGCGAAATGCGATCGCGATCGGCGTTTTGCTAGGAATCCTCTGTGCGGTGGTTGGCTCCTACTTAATTGTACAACAGATGGGCATGATGGTTGACATGATTGCCCATTCTGTCTTAGCTGGATTACCTGTGGCTTTTGCTTTAGGTGTCAATATTGCGATCGGTGCGTTTATATCGGGAATGATCAGTGCTGGAATCATGGCATGGATTCAGTCGCAATCCCGCATCAAAATTGATGCAGTCATGGCCTTACTCTTGTCCACTTTTTTAGCACTTAGCATCACTTTGATTAGCCTATTGCGGACAACAAAATTAGACCTTGACGGGTTTTTGTTCGGGAATATCTTGTCAGTTGCACCTGCTGATGTGCAGCAAACTTTTTTCACAACTTTGATAATTTTGGTGGCGGTGAAAGTATTTTACAAAGAATTGTTATTTTATACTTTTGACCCGTTGGGTGCTCAGGCTAGTGGTTTGCCAGTAAACTGGATTTATTTTGGAATGATTTCAGCGATTACGCTGACGATTGTGGCGAGTTTGCAAACAGTTGGGGCGCTGTTAGTAATTTCGCTGTTAATCGGGCCGGGGATTACTGCGTATTTGTTGGTGAAAGAGTTACATTTAATGATGGGATTAGGGGCAATTATTGGAATTATTGCCAGTGTAACTGGTATGTATCTAAGCTATTATTTGAATATGCCATCTGGTGCTGCAATTGTATTAGTTGTTTTTGGGTTGTTTCTGCTAGCCTTGCTATTTAGTCCCAGTCAAGGAATCTTGACAAGAAAGAAGGGAGAGCAATATCTTTAAAACTCGTTACCAGGCTCTGCCTGGTAACGCAGATCCGGAGGCTCTGCCTCTATTTTTCTTGCTAGGAAAGCGAGGCAGAGCCTCTAGACAAAGCGAGGCAGAGCCTCTAGACATCGGTTCCCAGGCACAGCCTGGGAACCAGTTAATCCGGCATTTCCTGTGTCCAAACAAGCAATTCACCACCACATCCACCTGCTGCAAGAAATTGACCTTGAGGATGCCAAGCGAGACAGGAAAAACCGCCATTTGCACCCTCAAGAATTTGCAGCAATTCTTCTGCTTCCTGCCACAAACAAATTTGACCATCTGCCGATGCCGAAGCCAATAAAAATGTGTTAGGTTGAAAGCCGATCGCATTTACCACATTTTCATGCACCTCTAACGCCCAACCTTCCCAACCGACACTTTCATCAGCATCTCTTTCCCAAACGGAAATCCCTTGAGAACTCGAAGCAGCTAATAAAGGTGCACCCAAAGAATTAGTTTTATCCGACCAAGCTAGCTGTCGAACTTTACCCGGAAAACCCTGCATTACCCAAGGCGTATCGCTTCCCCATTCGTTGACAATTAGAGTGTTATCCATATTGCCACAAGCTAAATACTTCCCTTCTGGCGACCAGGAAATTGCACCTGTAGCCGATGGCACTGACAAGACGTGCGGGTCTTCATTCCAGTCTTCACCGTTCCAAACTTTTACACCTTGATAGCCACTAATTGCCAAATATTTAACAACAGGATGCCAAGCTAAGTCTAGCACTGAAGACGACTCAAAATTCAGAGTTACTTCAACTGTATCATCGTCAGCATTCCAAACTTGAACGGCGCGGCCAATACAGAATGCTAATTGGTTACAGTTCGGACTCCACTCTAATTTGTCAACCCATACGCGCTTGTTGTCCAAATCAGCAATTAATTTCCCAGAATTGACCTGCCAGATTCGCACTTTCCCGTCTTGTCCGCCAGCCGCTAGCAATTGACTATCTGAGGAAAAAGACAAGCAATTTATTGAATTACCAGTTGCTGTTTGCAATGGCTGTAAAGACAATTGACTCAATGTCTCTACATTTCCTAGCATCACTTCACCGGCGGCGGAACTGACTGCAAAATTTTTGCCATCTGGCGACCAAGTAACAGCAGTCACGTAATCAGATAGCATTTCCTTGGCATGAAGTTGCAGGGTTGATTTAGTTTTATTTGTCTTTTTTTTTTCAGTCTTTTTTAAATCAGACACTTACGAAAATCCTCTGTTAATTGAGTTGCATTTAAGTTGCGACCGATGAATACGAGTTCATTTTTCGGAGTTTCGGTGGCTTTCCAAGGTCGATCCGGCCGGCCGTCGAATAGCATATGCACTCCTTGAAAAACAAATCGCTTGTCTTCTCCAGCCATGTTCAAAATGCCTTTTGTCCGAAAGATATTCGTACCTTGAGTTTGCAGCAATTCGCCTATCCAATCGCTGAATTTGTTGCCATCAATAACGCCAGGTTCGACTATTGCTACGGAAGTTACTGTTTCGTCGTGTTCGTGAGTGTGTTCGCCCAAAAAGTCTGGTTCAATTTCTAAAGCCCGATTCAAATCGAATGCTTTTACTCCCAACAAAGCTGACATTTCTATTTCAGCATTTTGGGTACGATGAATTTTTGCCATGACATTCATGTTGCGAATCCGGGTTTCTAATTCAGTCAACTCTTCTGGCGTGACTAAATCAGTTTTGTTGAGCAAAACTACATCAGCAAAGGCTATTTGTTCTTGAGCTTCGTCTGCATCCCAGTGCTGCCAGATGTGCTTGGCATCGACTACGGTGACAACTGCATCCAGCAGCAATTTGTCCCGCATATCTTCGTCTACAAAGAATGTCTGAATTACGGGTGCGGGGTCAGCTAAACCTGTGGTTTCGATCACTATGTGGTCGAATTTATCGCGCCGCTTCATTAAGTTGTTGATAATCCGAATTAAGTCGCCTCTGACTGTACAGCAAATGCAGCCGTTGTTCATTTCAAAAATTTCTTCATCGGCATCGATGATTAGTTGATTGTCAATGCCTACTTCGCCGAATTCGTTGACGATAACTGCAACTTTTTTGCCGTGTTCCTGTGTTAAGATGTGGTTCAGCAGCGTAGTTTTGCCTGCACCCAGATAGCCCGTGAGAACGGTAACAGGAACTGATTCGATCGCACTAGCAGTCACCATACTTGACCTCGATTTTTAGATAATGATAACCATTGTTACTATTTTATACCAGACAGGCTGTCAACAATATATTAAATAATGTTAATAAATTTTTCGCTGTAGACTTTAACGGCGAGTTTTACCAAAATAGACAGAATAATACTTGTGGGCTATCATAAATCAATCTATACATTTAATTTAAAAAACACCATGACTCAGCTATCTGAAAAACGAAAAGCGCTGCGGGGTAGAATCTCTCCCGAACGGACTATACCACCGGAAGAATTAGCAAGGCGCGCTGCTGAAAGAACTAAACTCCGTTTACGTGGTCGAGCAATATTTGAGCGAATTCGCCCAGAACTGATCGGCGAGTATTACAATTGGTTTATTGCGATCGAGCCGGACAGCGAAAAGTATTTAGTTGACCCCAAACTTTTAGGCATTGTCAAAAAAATCAAGGAACAGTATGGTGATAAAAGCATGATGTTAACAATGTTTCGCCTCAATGAAACAGGAACTTGTGGCAGTATATGATATCAGGTTGGTTTGGGGACAACGGACAGTTATTTTTTGAGATAGAATTGATTGCCAAGTAGTCTTAAATCCCCAACTTCTTGAAGAAGTCGGAGATATGAAGAATTGTATTTTTGGGGTAAGCTTACTTACAAGAATGACTGTATTTTAGCAGAGTCTAGTTCTCGACCGATAAACACCAATTTGGTTTGCCGAAGTTCTGAAGATTTCCAAGCCCGATCGTAAAAATATTCTATCCGATCGCCTACACCCTGCAAAACCATCCTCATCGGCTTCTTGGGAACCGCCACAAACCCTTTAATCCGGTAGATTTCTTGCTGCTGCATCAACGATTGTAGTTTTTTTACTAACTCATCAGGTTCAAATTCGCGATCGGCAATAAAGTAAGTTGACGTAATATCATCATCATGGTCGTGTTCCTCTTCAGTGTCGTGGTGACTCGGCCGAGACTCCAAATTATCCTCAACCGCCGCATTAAATCCCAATAACACATCTGGGTTAATTTCGCCACTCTTACAAGGGACAATCTTCACACTAGGGCGCAATTCTTGTTGTAACCAAGTTTGGACTTTTTTCTGAGTTTCAGCATCCACGCGATCAACCTTAGTCAAAAGTACCATATCAGCACAAGCCAACTGATCTTCAAACAATTCCTCGATCGGCGTTTCATGATCTAAACTATCATCAGCCTGCCGCTGCGCCATCAAAGCATCAATATCCCCGACAAAATTACCACTAGCAATAGCTTCACAATCCACTACAGCCACAACACCATCTACCGTCGCACCGGTGCGAATTTCCGGCCAACGAAAAGCTTGGATTAAAGGTTTAGGGAGTGCGAGTCCAGAAGTCTCAATCAAAATACAATCAATCTGTTCTCGACGCTTCAACAATTCTTGCATTGTCGGCAAGAACTCCTCTTGAACCGTGCAACAGAGACAACCATTTGTGAGTTCTACAATGTTAGTCACTGCATCTCCTTCATCGTCGCAAACTTGACAATCACGCAACAGTTCGCCGTCGATTCCGACTTCGCCGAATTCATTCACAATAACCGCGATGCGGCGGCCTTGATTGTTTTGCAATAAATGGCGAATTGCAGTAGTTTTGCCACTGCCGAGAAAGCCAGTAATGACTGTAACAGGAATTTTGTGCATTGGTAACTTAGTTGTTGTTTTGTGAAGGAATGGAAGAGATAAATTCCCATTTTCAGTAGTAGGGACACGGCACTGCCGTGTCCTGATTGTCGGCAATATTGATATTGTAGGGACACGGCACTGCCGTGTCCTGATTGTCGGCAATATTGAT
>JAYSVM010000225.1:0-29746 GCA_043718495.1 Oscillatoriales bacterium
CTGAATTGCCTTAAATTGTAGGTTGGGTTGAGGAACGAAACCCAACATTTTTCGTAGATTTGTTGGGTTGCGCTACGCTTAACCCAACCTACAGAAGAGGCAAGAAAACACACCCTAGGGGGTATCTAGATTTAATGGTCAAACAGCAGTCTCTGTCTGGGTTTGACCTTAAGTTGACACCAATGGGCAGTGCCGTGTCCCTACAACAACTTTAGGTTAGTCTGCTTAATTTTTGAATATTTGTTTCCTGCATGGTAAATCTGTCTCTGATTCTAAAAAGTATTAAACTTTTTGACTAACTTCAGTTTCTCTAATTTGATTATCTATTAGCTGCATTGATAATTGCTGTTTTTCTGTTGACAACTGTTCAACTTGTTCTTTAAGTATTCGTAGCTGTTCATTCAGGACACGAATTTCTCTATCTTGTTGCTGAATCTTTTCTTCTGCTTCAGTGATAGTCCGCTCTCTCTCTAAAATTAACTCATCTCTGGCTTCTAATTCCAAAGCATTCATGGCGGCTTTAATGACATTATAGAAATGAGATTTACTGACATCAACTTTTTTAGCATTCTGACGAGTCTTTCCCAATATTCCCATTTTTGAGCCTTGCTTAACTGCTAATACAAAGCCTTGATGATTTTTGATTTTTAACTCTTGGGTAAAGTTAACTTGAACTAAACTGCAAGTATATTTATAACGGTCGTAATAAAATTCTGCTTTCATGAAAATCACCTTTTTTTGGTATGTAGAGCCCCGGACAACCATAGCACTAAATACGCACAATTAATAAAAAAAGTATGGAAATTGCGATCGATCAAAACAAAACTAGATCTTCAATAATATCTTCGGGTAACTCTACCACACCAGCAATCAATTTCCAACAAGGGTCATCTCCTTCCCAATTATCCGGCCGCCAAGGCATACTCAAACTCACTGTTACCAAACAAGCTTTTTGCGGTTGATATCCCAATTCTAACTTTCTAATAAATACCGGATCGGTAATTGTGGCAGTCAATCTTTGGTTATGCTTGGTGACAATAGATCCTTCCCATTTATTACCACCTTCAAATCTTTGGATTAACTTTTTTACCGTAAATTTTACTGCTTTGACTAATTGCAAAGTTAGGCGATCGCCTTTTGGCAAAGACTGCATATATTTCACCGTAACATATCGCAAATCGTTGTGCAAAATATAGGCCTGACTCTTGCAATATTTCAACAAATATGCTGGTGGAACTTTCCCCACTTGTCGCCATTTTCCCGGTAAAATAGACAGATTTTCGGACTCAAAACCAAAGTCTGGGCCATTGTTAGCCAGGGGAATATCTAGAACATCCAATAATGCAGGTTCAAGTCTATTTATTTGCCGCATTTCTTTCGGAATCTGGCCATCTGGCAAGTCGGAAATTGGGCGTACCCATTTACCTTGAAGTTCATTAATTCCGGCGATGCACCTTTCTCCCCGTTTCCAGGAATTAGCGAGACAAATTATCCGAGTCATGCGATTTTAGATTTTAGATTTTAGATTATTTTTTGAGGGTGCGTCATATCAATTCCGGTGTTACCGGAATGATATAGAGGACACGGCAGTGCCGTTTCTTGCGCGCCAGATTAATTGTAGGGACACGACACTGTCGTGTCCTAATTTCAGCCACTCAGCATATTAAAGATGATTAATCTTGACATTTTTCCACTTATCGCTGAGATATTCAGCGACTAAGCGACGGTGACAATTATGAGGTTTGGGTTCGCTACAAAGCAGACAGGCACAGTCTACAATATCTGGCGAAACCTTGTGTTCAATTTGTCGATCGCGCATTAAGCCCAAAAACTGCTGTTCATAAACATCCCAATCTCCCTTTTTCTTTTTATAATCATCCAAAATATCTTGAGTAGGCGCTAAATCCAGCACATGAACATACTCAATATCACCAATGGTTCGCAGAAAATATTCTAAATCTTTCCGCTTAGCAAAACCTGCTAACTGTGATACATTATTTAGTCTCGTATCGATCACTCTGCGGACTCCCGCTTGCATCAAAGTCCCAAAAAACTCCTCGGCACTTTTTTGGGTAAAACCAATTGTAAATAAATTAATTGCCTTCTTTTGTGACATAAGCGATTTCCAATCCGTGACGATAATAAGCTGATTCTAAATCAATAATGTCATTTTTAACATCCGGCGGTAATTCAAACAAACTTAATTGAATTGGTTGATCATTTTTTTTCCCTTTGTTAAATTTGTTTAGCAGTCTGGCTTCTAAGTCCTGATGCGATTCTAAATTGCCATCGGACAGAATGTGATTAATCTGCACATTAAAATCCTTCAGTTTGTGACAAACTAAAATAGTCCGATGACAAGTTATTGGGTCTTTTTCTGCACACATTAAACTGACTTTATAACTAGCTGCACCTTTGAGCAAGCGCTGGATTCCTTCGGAGAACAGAGGAGTTGCGGCGATGCGTTCATACAAAGCTTTACCGCTAAGATCATAACAGCTTAAATCTTCCGGTCTCGCGCCCAACTCTTTACCTAAAAAAACGTATTGAATCCCGACACTAGACAGAGAAGCTTTAATTTCGGATTGATTGAAATGGGGTAAATAACGACTAAAAGGGCGTGATCGCACATCTACCACTGCCGTAATTCCATGTTGTTGTAGCAGTAAAAGAAACGCTTCGACACTCAAATTTGAGTGGCCGATCGTAAATAATTCCATTGTTTTTATTTTAATATTCAGTCCGCGTCTGCGGACGAAAGTTTGTCTAGCCCACTTGTTTTAAACTGTGGGTTTCTTCACAAAACTTTGAATCAAAAGTTGTAAAGCCAGCGCCATCAAACCCACAGCAGCAAAAGCAAATACACCGCCACCCAAAGCGACAATTCCCATTACCAAAGTCCGTACAGCGGCCGCAATATTAGTTGCAGTTACGTTGTCGGAATGAATTGGTTTGTTGGCAAAGGTTTGTGCGATCGACAAAGTAAGCGCGTACAAAGCCGCCGCAAAACCTCCCGCCATCAGCGAACCTGTGACGCATCGCAATACCGTTGGCGGCTGAGGCGATGTTGGGGAACTATTTTCAGCAGAATTTGGAGTTTTAGAAGTGGAATTGGGATTGGTTAAATCAGCCATTTAGATTTTAGATTTTAGATTTTAGATTTTGGATTTCGGGTTGATTGACTCAAAATAAAATCTGTGTTTAGCTCTATTTTACCAGATACTTCAAGCTGATTAGATTTCTGGCAAAATTAGATTGGTCTGCGTCGATGCTGATCGATCGCCAATTTGAGCTAATTTCCATCCGAAACAATCCGAATCCCAGTATTGGTAAACTTTGTTACCCAAAAGTCTAAATCTGGAGAGGCGATCGCACTTTTCACCCGTTCCTGAACCTCCTCGGCTTGGGCGACAGACTCCGCCAACGCAAACACCGTGGGCCCGGAACCGGACATCATCGTTCCCAAAACCCCCGCTGAATCAAAAGCCTCGCGTAACTGTAACACTTGCGGGTAGACGGGTAAGGCCACTTTCTCCAAATCATTGTGTAGCAATTGACCAATTTTTGATCGATCTTTTTGGGCGATCGCCCCCACCATAGGCCCCGAATGCAGTCGTTCGCGGCGACAGTCCAAATCCTCCGGCGGACAATAGGAACTACTGAACTGCTGGCGATAAGTTTGATACGCCCAAGCCGTAGAGATACTGAGATTCCGAAACTTCGCCAATACCACATACAAAGGGCCACAATCCGGTAGTGGCGAGAGTTGATCCCCGCGACCAGTAGCCAAAGCCGTACCTCCAGCAATGCAAAAAGGCACATCAGAACCCAAAGTTCCCCCCAACTCTTGCAACTCCGACTGAGTGAGTCCCAATTGCCACAACAAATCCATCCCGACTAAAACCGCCGCAGCATTTGCCGAACCGCCAGCCAGTCCCGCCGCTACTGGAATTTGCTTGTGAATGGCAATTTCGACACCGCCGTATTTCGCCAAAGCATCGGGGAATTGCTTTGCCAACAAATCTGCTGCTCGGTACGCTAAGTTATTCTTATCAGGAGGGACTTGGGGGTGATCGCAGCGCACGCGAATGGTGTCTGTACCGATCGCCCGCAAGTCAATGCGATCGACTAAATCTATACTTTGAAGTACCATCGCCAGTTCGTGATATCCGTCGAGGCGATCGCCTATGATTTCTAAATACAGATTGATTTTTGCTGAAGCTAGCAGAGAATATGAACGCATAGGTAATTAAGCCACGGGTGAAATAAACCCCTGGTTGAAATTAATTGACACCAGTCAGAGTCTATTTTCTCATAACTCAAAGGAAATATTATGCTGGAATTCTGGAAAACTTTTTTTTAGTTCTGGGTCATTCATTCCTCACGGCCACTGCTATCTCTGGCAGACCAAGTTAGTCTGGCTTCATGTTGCCTCAGATTCGATAATTGCGATCGGCTATTTTTCGATCCCGATTACAAAAGATCAGAGACCATATTATTACTCAAATTTATCCATTGATCCACGCTTAAATCTTCCGCGCGCGATTCAGGATTGATTTGTAAATCTCCTAACAATTGAACCAGTTTATCTAAATCGACCGTACCTTTCAAATTATTTCGCAGCATCTTGCGCTTGCTACCAAATCCCAACTTAACCAAATTTTCTAAATGGCGCGGATTAACAGCAGGAGTTTCTATCAATCTCGGAACTAACCGCACCACCGCTGAATCCACCTTTGGTGGCGGCACAAAGTCCTTAGCCGGGACATCGCAAATTAACTCGCATTCTGCTAAATATTGTACTCGTACCGATAGCGCGCCAAACGCTCTTGAACCCGGTTTGGCATAAAGTCTTTGGGCCACTTCTTTCTGCACCAAGAGCACGATCGAATCGAAGGGTTTAGCAGCAGGAACAGATATAGTTCCCAGCAGTTTTTGGAGGATGGGGCCAGTAATATTGTAAGGAATATTGGCAACAACTTTATTCGGATTTTGGAATTTGGTAAAAACCACCAGTTGGTTATCTAAATCCATTTCCAGGATGTCACCTTGGAGTAACAAAAAGTTGTCTAATTTACCCAGTTGCTTCGCTAGCCGTTGACACAAATCTCGATCAATTTCCACAGCCACAACAGACTCAGCCTCAGCCAGCAAGCGTCGAGTCAGAATACCCGTGCCAGGCCCGATTTCCAGGACGCGGGAACCAGACAAATTCGCCGCTTTGACAATTTTATCTAAGGCTTTCTCACTTTTGAGCCAATGTTGAGCAAATTGTTTTCGGGGGGTGGGCGATCGCATTTTTTGAAATATTGACAAATTTAGTCTATAATCATATCACAAACCAACATATTTTTCACCTATGCAGTTCTGTTAATTTTTGTTGATCGGTCTTTAATTATAGCAAAAAAATAGGCATTATCAAATATAAACCAGAAAAAATAAAGTTATTTATTTACAAATAATCTCCTTGATTGATGACAGGAAAGTCATAGATTCAAAAACAGCTATTTTTTTAATTTTTCCTGACATCCGTTAAATCCGTTACAAAATCCGTTGCCGAACTTCCTCCTTCTACACCATGAAATTTCAACGAGTATTTGGTACGTTACCCATAACCCAAGCTAGCGCTCCCGGAAGAGTAAACCTACTGGGCGAACACACAGACTACAACGAGGGATTTGTAATTCCTACTGCAATCCCCCAGCGTACCACAGTACAAATTGGCTTGAGCAGCGACCACAAACATCATTTTTACTCAGCAGAATTTGACGAACTCATAAATGTTTCAGACGACGATACGATACCGCAAAAATTTGTTAGTTATATCTGCGGCTGCATTAGACTTGTAGAAAAAGAAGGATACAAAGTACCGCCAATCAATCTCTACATTAGCTCCAATGTGCCGATCGGAGTCGGCTTGGCAAGCAGCGCTGCTTTAGAAATAGCAACCCTCAGAGGACTGCGCGGACTGTTAAACATCCCCCTAGATGACGTGCGACTAGCTCAAATCGCACAGCAAGCCGAAATCCGATATGCCGGCTTTAACTGCGGGATTATGGATCAAATGGCCGCGAGTTTAGCCGACACCAACTCGATGCTATTTATTGATACTCGCACCCTCAACCGACGTCGATTACGATTTCCCAAAGCCACAGAAATTTTAGTAATTGACAGCGACAAAGCCCACAAAACAGTAACTAGCCACTATAGCCAGCGACGCGCTGAGTGCGAAGCAGCAGCGCAAATGTTGGGGGTTAAAGCCCTCAGAGATATCGAAGACTCGCAAGCTGTGGAAGGATTGCCCGAACCTCTCAGAAAGCGAGCTCGCTACGTGGTTACTGAAAACAACCGGGTAATTGAAGCTTTTAAGCCACTACCGGCAGAGCGTTTTGGGAAATTGATGAATGCCTCTCACACCAGCTTGCGCGACGACTATGAGCTTTCGATGCCAGCAGTAGACACCCTGGTGGCAATATTACAGGAAACTCCGGGAGTATTCGGTGCAAGGCTGACAGGGGGAGGTTTTGGTGGTGCTTGTGTAGCTTTGGTTGAGAGTGAAAAAGTTAATTTGATTGCATCAGAAGCGATTATTCGCTACCAGCAGGTTGGTTACACGGGCAGAATTTTGGTTCCACAAGTTATCGGGTTATAGATTTCTGAGTGGACCCGCAATTGGTGCTAGATAAACTTGTCGATTCTCAGCGATAAAATCATGAAGACGCCTAGCAGATGACCTGCACTCATGCAAGCTAGAAATGCGGGGATGCTAAGATTGTTAAACAGAGACGGCAAGGGCAAAGGCATTTTCGGCCCGACGTGAGGATGCCAAATTAGGCGACTGAGAACTAGCAATGCTAAGATATTACAAACAAACATCACAATTGGTTTTTGCCAATTTCCTGATGCTGTATCAGCTAGAGCGGATTCTACTACTGCCAATAAGTTAGAGTTGATCATTGTTGATTGTCCTACACGTGAAAAAGATTAGAGGTTCTCGATCTAATTTTTTGCCAAAAATACAGATGTGCCGATCGCACTTACTCACTGCAATTCATAACTTTTAACAGTCTGGCAGTACAGAAATTTTCTGATCCTGCCAGACTTGAAAAATTGTGTTCCTACTTCGCAATATAAGTAGGCAGAAAGTGAAGTATGTCGCGCAGAACGCTATATCCAGACAAGTCCCACAACAGATAAGCTAAGAAACCAATCATCGCTAAGCGACCGTTCCAAAGTTCTGCTTGTGGGTTCAAGCCAAATAGGAAAGCATTCCGATCTTTGCCGTTGTAGGCATTGGCGACAGGGGGTAAGCTGGTAGGACGAGTTTCCATGTTTTTACATTCCTTAACAATGTTTCGCTTACCATAGTAGCTAGCTAATTTTGGGATTGCTATCTGCCTGTAGGCTCAAAATAAACACAAGCCCAAAGGAAGATTTCTCGAAATAAAATGATGTGTTAAGTTTGACCAAAAAATAATTTTATGTGTATAATGTGCTGATTATTACTAAAAAGTGACAGAGCGAGACTGCAACACTTATTCTGTTCTAGTTAAAATAACATTACAAACGCAGCGATCGGGAGAAAAAACTATCCACACTATCTACGGCAATCTTCAAGGTTTAAAGTCTAGCCAGCTTAAGCAAATAGAAAAGCTTTACGACCAGAGACTTCCAGGCGATCGACTCACCACGACCGAATTTGCCCAGCGCCTCGCCGCCATCAGCACCGAAATAGACAAACCCCTCTGCACCTACATTAACCGTCGGGGACAAGTAATTCGGGTCGGTATCGGGACTCCGCGCCAAACCCAGATTCCACCCCTAGAACTGCCCCGCTACGGCGGAGGTCGTCTCAGCGGTATTCGCTGCATCGCCACCCACCTGAAGCCAGAAACACCAAGCGAGTCAGCCCTGACTGCCATGGCAATTCAGCGGCTGGATGCCCTAGTTTTGCTGACGATGACAGGCGGAGGATTTCAGCGCCGGGGCGGGGGTGCGACTGGTTACATCCAAGAAACCTATTTAGCTCATCTGATACCTCAAAAAGAGCAAGCAAATTTTGACTTCTCACTGTTGACTTCTGAGTTAGAAGAAGGTTCAACTCCCGAAGAAAAATCTTCAATTCAAAACTCACAAATCAAAACTCAAAACTTTCCTTGGAGAGTGTCTGAACCTCTGAGTTTGGATGACATCGCCGACCAAGACTTTCTGGATTTAGTTGAAGGACTCGAAGCGGAGTTTGAAGAGGAGTTTGTTGCCAGACAGGTTGATGCAGACCAAGACAAAGTTCTGCTAGTCGGGGTAATGACTCAGCAGATGACTTTGCTAGACTTTGAGGACGGACTGGCAGAAATCACGCGACTGGTTGACAGCGCTGGCGGTCAGGTATTGCAAACTGTGCGCCAAAAGCGATCGCGCCCACACCCCCAAACAGTTGTAGGCGAAGGCAAGGTTCAGGAAATTGCTCTGACGGCTCAAACGATTAGCGCTAACCTGGTGGTATTCGATCGCGATCTTTCCTCCGCACAAATACGCAACTTGGAAACGATGCTCGGTATTCGCGTAGTCGATCGCACAGAAGTAATTCTCGACATTTTTGCTCAAAGAGCGCGATCGAGCGAAGGTAAATTGCAAGTCGAACTGGCTCAGTTACAATACACTCTACCCAGGCTCAGAGGTCGCGGTCAAACAATGTCGAGACAAGGTGGCGGGATTGGCACCAGAGGCCCTGGCGAAACCAAACTTGAAACAGAACGGCGGACGATCGCCAAACGCATTGCTCGATTGCAGCAAGAAGTCAATCAACTATTGGCCCACCGTTTCCGGCTGCGGCAGAATCGCCACCATCACGAAGTACCTTCGATCGCGATCGTCGGCTACACCAATGCGGGCAAATCCACTCTGCTCAACCTGCTCACCAATTCCGAGGTCTACGCGGCCGACCAGTTATTTGCTACCCTCGACCCAACCACCCGACGGTTAACGATTCCCGGCCCCGTCGCGGAGGAACCCTTGTCGATCGTCCTGACAGATACAGTAGGCTTTATTCGCGAACTTCCCCCTGCCTTGATCGATGCTTTTCGGGCTACCCTCGAAGAAGTGACTGACGCCGATGCTTTGCTCCATGTTGTCGATCTCTCTCATCCCGCGTGGCAAAGTCAAATTCGATCAGTCATGAACATACTGTCAGATATGCCCGTAACGCCCGGCCCGGCGATTGTCGCTTTTAATAAAATCGACGCAGTAGATGGAGAGACTCTGGCGATCGCCAGGGAAGAGTTTCCTCAAGCCGTATTTATTTCTGCGGCCAAAGGTCTGGGAATGGAAACTTTACGCCACAGATTGAGTCAACTCATTGAATACGCCATTAGTCCTCGGTAAATACTTAATAAATACCGCCTTGTAAGTAGTTGACAACCGTCAAAATACTTACATATACTGAGGACAAGCCCTACGTAATCATGAGACTATACAAATGGTAGTCGCATTGGGTGATTGTAAAATGCAATACACTAGAGTGAATTGTCGTAAAAGTAAATAATTATTTTCAGGAGGCAATATTCCAGGTACAAATACTATTTGCAGATAGCTGTAATGGCTATTTGTAAAGAAGTTGCCAAAAAAGATGTGACAAAGCGGCGTAAATCACAAATATTTCACAAATGTGAAATAGAATAAAGTTAATCAAGTGTTTGGGCGATCGGCTCAAGCGCTCAAATACCTTTTACAGGCATCCGCCAGAGTCAACATCAAGTTATTGTTATAGACGCAAAACCTTTGTCGTTGCAGTGTTCATCTTTAACACTGTTCTTATCATCCGATTTTACCACCGTTTAACTAAATAGTTATGTGTATGTTCATGGCAAAACTAGCAATTGGACTCTCAGCCACATTGGCAACAGGGTTCTACTATCTAGCTGCCGCCCCTCCGGCGACCGCAGTAGATGTGTGCGGGCCAGGAAATTTTTCAAGTCCTTGTGCCAGGCAAGCACCAGCAACAGCAACAGCACCAACATCAGACCCAGTACCAGTACCAGCACTGGTACCAACACCAGACCCAGCACCAGCACTGGTACCAACACCAGACCCAGCACCAGCACCAGCACCAGCACCAGACCCAGCACCAGCACCAGCACCAGCACCAGACCCAGCACCAGCACCAGCACCAGCACCAGCACCAGCACCAGACCCCATACCGCTATTGCCAGTGCCAACACCGGCATCAGCACCAGCACCAGCACCAGCACCAACACCAGCACCAGCACCAACACCAGCAGCAGCACTACCTCCGACTTTTAACATATACACAAACCCAACTCCGAGAAGCTCAACTTCTATTCCTGAACCGGGTACTGTAATTGCACTCCTTCTGACGGGTGCAGGAATAGTCTGTTCGGTCAAAAAGCGAAATAAGCAGGTTGGTCAATAGCGCTAGACTGGTTTAAGGTACTGCTTTTCTTCAAAATGTCTCCGTTCCTTAGAAGCACGGGTACTTTTTTTTAGGGATAAATCTCAAAAAAATGTATAAAAAATAACATTATTACTGACTGACTGGAAGTACATAAAAATTTAAATAAAATTAATTAAGATTATAATTTGAAGGCTGGAGAATATATTGATGGTTGGAAAATCCGATGCCCCCTAAAGTAGAAATTTACACTTGGAGAACCTGCCCGTTTTGCGTTCGTGCCAAAGCACTGCTGAAGCGAAAAGGGGTTGAGTTTACAGAGTATGCGATCGACGGAGATGAAGCTGCACGAGCTAAAATGAGCGATCGAGCCAACGGAGGCCGCTCCTTGCCCCAGATCTTCATCAACGACCAACACATAGGGGGCTGCGACGATATGCACGAACTCGATGCGATCGGCAACTTAGACCCACTGCTAGCAGAATAAAAGCTTGTTTTAACTTGCAGAATTTTCCAGCGACCAATTCCTAAATGCCAACTAACTATGAAATTTGCATTCATCATCGATCCCCTCGCGCGACTAATTCCAGGACACGATACCAGCGTAGCCCTGATGGAAGCAGCCCAAGAGTTAGGGCACGAAGTCTGGGCGACTCAAGCCAACGAGTTGAGTGTCATCGGCGGCAAAACCTGGGGAATGCTCAGTCGGGTGACACTCACCCCAGTCACATTGGTAGATGGACGCTGGACGGCGACTGAGGTTTGGTATGAAGTAAAAGAACCGACTTTGCAGCCCCTCGAAGCAATGGACGCAGTATTTATGCGTACAGATCCCCCAGTCAACGTTCCGTACCTCTACGCTACTTACCTGCTTGACTACATTGATCCCGCTAAAACTTTGGTAGTTAACAGTCCAAAAGGATTGCGGGATGCCAATGAAAAAATGTACGCTTTGCAATTTGAGGGAGCGATCCCAGAAACAATTGTCTCTCAAAACAAGCAGGTAATTCGGCAATTTGTGGAGAAAAAAGGAGCCGCAGTTCTGAAACCTTTGGGTGGGAAAGCTGGGGAAGGGATTTTATTTTTGGAAAATGCCGATCGCAATCTCAATTCCCTAGTCGAAATTAGCACTCAACAAGGTACTGTGCCAGTCATGGTTCAGACTTATCTGCCGGAAGCAAAAGATGGAGATAAGCGGATTATATTGTTGAATGGGAAGCCGATCGGGGCGATCAACCGCATTCCCACCGGCAATGAATTTCGTGGCAACATGGCCGTCGGTGGCCGAGTGGCCAAAACCGAAATTACCGATCGCGAACTGCAAATTTGTGCTCAATTAGCGCCTGTCCTGCAACGGGACGGATTGTACTTTGTTGGCATTGATATTATTGGCGGTTATCTCACCGAAGTTAATGTCACCAGCCCTACAGGGATCAGAGAAATTGACTTGTTTAATGGCGTTAGTTTGGGTAAACAAGTAATTGAATGGGTTATGAAGGAAGAAGGAAGAAGGAAGAAGGAAGAAGGATGAGGGAAGAAGGAAGAAGGAAGAAGGAAGAAGGAAGAAGGAAGAAGGGATAATAGTAAAAAATTCTGCCTTTTTTCTCCAATTCCCAATTCCCAATTCCCAATTCCCAATTCCCAATTCCCAATTCCCAATTCCCAATTCCCAATTCCCAATTCCCAATTCCCAATTCCCAAATATTAAATCATGTCTAAAATTGGCGTTGCAGTAGTCGGTACAGGTTTCGGTCAAAAAATTCACATTCCCGGATTCCAGGCACATCACCGGACAGAAGTTGTGGCTGTTTATCACCGGAACTTAGAGAAAGCTCAGGCGATCGCATCTAGTCACAATATCCCCTATGCTTGCAACTCCATAGAAGACATAATTGCCATCCCAGAAGTAGCGGGAGTCAGCATTTCCACCCCGCCATTTCTGCATTTTGAAATGGCAAAAAAAGTCTTGGAAGCAGGCAAACATTTATTGCTAGAAAAGCCCACAGCCCTAACAGCAAATGAAGCCAGAGAACTCTACAAATTAGCAAACAAATCTCAAACAAACCTCGAATCAAAAAGTGCTAAAACAATAGCAACAATGGATTTTGAGTTTCGCTTCATCCCCGCTTGGCAAATGCTAGCCGAATTATTAGCAACAGGATATGTGGGAGAAAAACGTTTAATTAAAATTGACTGGCTGGTTTCCGGCCGCGCTGATGCTAATCGCCCTTGGAATTGGTACTCGCAAAAAGAAAGGGGAGGCGGAGTTTTAGGCGCAACAGGTTCTCATGTTTTTGATTATATTGACTGGCTGTTTGGTCGAATCCAAAGGCTTTCTGGACAATTAATCACTGGAATTTCTACGCGCCCAGATCCCAATGACTCAGGAAAGTTAAAACTGGTAGATGCAGATGATTCTTGCACTTTGATGCTGGAATTAGCTCAGGGAATACCTTGTCAAGTTTGTTTGAGTTCTGTTACTTATCAAGGAAGGGGACACTGGGTGGAGATTTACGGGAGTAACGGCACGCTAGTCTTGGGAAGCGACAACCAGCAAGATTATGTCCACGGATTTCGTTTGTGGGGTTCCCAAGGTGGACAACCTTTAGCTGAAATCAAAATTCCTCAGAGATTGGAGTTTCCTCAAGTTTATCCAGACGGTAGAATTGCACCGTTTATTCGAGTAGTGGATAAGTGGGTAGAAGCAATTGATGGGGGTGAATCTTTGATACCGTCTCTGAGAGAGGGAGTTTATTCGCAGTTGTTGATGGATTTGACCCAGGAGTCAAATGCTACGGGAACTTGGGTCGATATACCGAATTTAGACAAATTTTTGAGTGGCTGGTAAGCCGGTTGATATCAATTCCGGTTGCACCGGAATGATATAGAGGAGACGGCAGTGCCGTGTCCCTACCGAAAATAATATTGTAGGGAAACGACACTGTCGTGTCCTAATTTGGGCCACTAACTAACGGATTTAATATGATATAGAGGAGACGGCAGTGCCGTGTCCCTACCGAAAATAATATTTGTAGGGACACGACACTGTCGTGTCCTAATTTTGGCTGTCGTGTCCTAATTTTGGCTGTCGTGTCCTAATTTTGGCTGTCGTGTCCTAATTTTGGCTGTCGTGTCCTAATTTTGGCTGTCGTGTCCTAACTTTGGCTGTCGTGTCCTAACTTTGGCTGTCGTGTCCTAATTTTAACTGCCGTCTCCCTACCTCGAATGGGAATGGTTTTTATTTTTTCCGATTGCTAGTGGGTAGATTCGCTGCTGAGTCGATCGGCATTACCAAGATTTTATCAACTCGGTTCCCATCCATATCGACTACTTCTAGGCGCAAACCGTTCCACTCAAAATGCTCGGCTGCTGCGGGTATTTTGCCCAAATTCGTAATTACAAAACCGCCCATTGTGTGGTAACTTCCTTTGTTTTCTGATGACAATTCTTCGATGCCAAACAGATCAAAAAAATCTTCGACTGGTAGCATTCCGTCTAACAACCAAGAACCATCTTCGCGCTGCACGGATTGCGGATCGTCTGCATCTTGAATAGAAGGAAAGTCGCCAACGAGTTCGACTAAAATGTCGTTGACTGAAACCAATCCTTGAATCACGCCGTATTCGTCTACTACTAAGGCAAGTTGATTGCTAGATTGTTTAAAAAGCTCTAATACTTTTAAGCCCCGTGTACTTTCTGGCACAAATAAAGGTCGTCGTAAAGAAGCACTTAAATCTAGGGGTTGACCTGTTAAAGTCCGAGACAGCATATCTGTAACGTGTACTAAACCGACAACGTTGTCGAGTCCTCCCTGACACACTGGAAACCGAGAATGACCGCTACTAAGCATTTTTTGGCGGTTTTCTTCGACTGAATCTTCGAGATCAAGCCAGACAAGATCGGGGCGTGGGGTCATTAAGGCGCTGACTCGTCGATCGCCTAAACGAAACACTCTTTCTACCATATCTTGTTCGGCTTCTTCAAAGGTTCCAGCTTCGGTTCCTTGCTCGATTAAAACTTTAATTTCTTCTTCTGTAACTTGTGGTTCTGTCGAGGGTGCTATCCTCATGAGTCGCATCACTAAGTCAGTGGAATAACTTAACAGATAAACCGCAGGAGCGCCAATTTTTGAGAGCATTCGCATGGGAATTGCTACACTTGAGGCGATCGGCTCCGGGTTGTTGAGGGCTAGCCGCTTCGGCACGAGTTCGCCGATAATTAAGGTTAGATAAGTTATGGTTAATATTGCGATGACTGAAGCGATCGTTTTAGAGTAGGGCGCAAGGGCAGGAATCAGCCGCAACAAAGGCTCTACTCTTTTAGAAATAGTCGTTTCTCCGAAAGCCCCCGACACAATGGCCAGCAGCGTAATCCCGATTTGAACTGTTGGTAAGAACTGATTGGGGGCGTTTGCCAGATCCAAGGCAACGCGGGCATTGGCAGAACCTTGGTTAGCCATCTGTTGCAGCCTCACTTTCCGTACGGAGATGATGGCCATCTCTGACATCACAAACACGCCATTGAGGAAAACCAGCAGGAGAACAATCAGAAGATCGGTATTTGGGGACATTTCTAAAATTATTTGTAGTAACGGCGAAGCACTCTGCCCGTTTAAAGGATAGGCTTGCAAGCTGCCAATCAAGACGGCAAAATCGAAATTGTTGGTCAACCTGTCATTAGATTAACGGAATTAGCTGCCGATCGCAGATTCAATATAGTTAGCTCAGAAACCGACTGTAGTTGAGTTGCAAAATGCTGGCAATAGATCGAGACAATTATTGATGTTTGTCGTACAATCTGCTTAACAGGCAAAGGAAAAGAGCCTTTTTGAGCCGATCGGGGATTAAAATTAAAAGCGCATGACTTTCTCTTCGATAATTCGTACTCTGGGGCGATCGCCCCTAGCAACAGAACTTCTCAACAAGCTCAAGCGCCATCGCTACGTGCAACTCAACGGTGTAGCCAGATTGCCAAAAGGTTTGGTAGCTTCCGCCCTCGCACAACAAGAAGGGCGCAGTTTACTCGTAGTGACAGCAACTCTGGAGGAAGCAGGGCGCTGGGTGGCCGGGCTGGAGGCAATGGGCTGGCATACTGTCCATTTTTACCCGACTTCGGAGGCTTCGCCCTATGAGCTATCTTACTCAGATGAAAACGAGATGACTTGGGGTCAAATGCAGGTGCTGGCGGATTTGGTGGAGAAACGAGAAACAAACCCTAATTCTAAGCCGATCGCCATTGTAGCTACAGCGCGAGCTCTCCAGTCTCATTTACCGCCACCTGCTGCTTTTGAACCGTACTGTCTGACTCTACAGCGAGGTATGACTCAAGACTCGAAGATTTTAGACAGGCAACTGGCTACGATGGGGTACGATCGGGTGGCTTTGGTAGAGATGGAAGGCCAGTGGAGTCGTCGGGGGGATATTGTGGATGTGTTTCCGGTGGCTGCGGAGTTGCCAGTGCGGTTGGAGTGGTTCGGGGATGATTTGGAGCAAATTCGGGAGTTTGACCCGTCTTCGCAGCGATCGCTTGATAAGATCGATCAATTAGTCTTGACTCCTACTGATTTTAGTGGGATTGTTCGCGGGGCTCTGGATGAAAGATTGAGTTTGGAAACGAACCGCGAAGACGCGAAGGGCGCGAAGGAAGAACCCCCCCCTGCCCCCCCCCAGGGGGGGAATGAAGACGAAGGGGAAGGGAAGGTGATTAAGCGGTTGTTGGGTTTGGCTTTTGAGAAACCTGCTTCTATTTTGGATTATTTGCCTCCGAATACTTTGGTTGCAATTGATGAACCTGCTCAATGTGAGGCTCATAGTAATCGTTGGTTTGAAAGTGCTCAGGATCAGTGGGAAATTTGCGATCGGGAATCGACACAAACTGCAAGTTTAATTCCTTCTCCTCCGAAAATTCACCGCTCTTTTGCTGAATCTATGGCGGATGTCGAAGTGTTCGATCGACTTGATCTTTCTGAATTAGCAGAATCGACTTTTTCTGTGCCGGTTTCATCATCTCCTGCGATTAATTTGGCTTCTCGCCCGGTGCCGGTGATGCCTCACCAATTTGCAAAGTTAGCCCAAACTTTGAGGGATGAGCGCGATCGGGGTTTTACGATTTTTCTGGTTTCTGCTCAACCCAGTCGCTCTGTTTCTTTGTTGTCGGAACATGACTGTCCGGCTCAGTTTGTGGTGAATCCCCGCGATTATTTGGCGATCGATAAGTTGCAATTACAGCACATTCCGGTTGCTTTGAAATACAGCGGACTGGCAGAATTGGAAGGTTTTATTCTGCCGACTTTTCGGATTGCTTTAATTTGCGATCGCGAATTCTACGGTCAACATTCTCTCGCTAGTTTTAGCTATGTTCGCAAACGTCGCCGCGCTGCTTCTAAACAAGTAGATCCAAATAAATTAAGCCCTGGTGATTTTGTCGTTCACCGTCAGCATGGAGTTGGTAAGTTTCTGAAGTTAGAACGTCTAACACTCGAACTGAAAACTCGTGAGTATTTATTGATTCAATATGGTGACGGTACGCTGAGAGTTGCGGCCGATCAATTGGGGGCTTTGTCTAGGTTTCGGACTGTAGCTGATAAAGTGCCGGAACTCAACAAGCTGACAGGTCAAACTTGGGAAAAAACTAAAACAAAGGTTCGCAAAGCTGTTAAGAAATTAGCTGTGGATTTGCTAAATCTTTATGCTAAAAGGGCTAAACAAACAGGTTACGCTTTTCCTCCTGATATGCCTTGGCAACAAGAGTTAGAGGATTCTTTTCCTTACCAACCAACGCCGGATCAGTTGAAGGCAACTCAGGATGTGAAACGGGATATGGAAGGCGATCGACCGATGGATCGCTTGGTCTGTGGAGATGTCGGTTTTGGTAAGACGGAAGTTGCTCTGAGAGCTATTTTTAAGGCGGTTACGGCGGGCAAGCAGGTGGCTTTGCTCGCGCCGACGACGATTTTGACCCAGCAACACTATCACACCCTGAAGGAGCGTTTTTCGCCTTATCCGATCGAGGTTGGTTTGCTGAATCGCTTTCGGACAGAAACTGAGCGCCGGGAGATTCACAAGCGTTTGGCGACTGGGGAATTAGATGTGATTGTCGGTACTCAAGCTGTCTTGAGTAAAGCGATTAAATTTCGGGATTTGGGTTTGTTGGTAGTGGATGAAGAACAGCGATTTGGGGTTAAGCAAAAGGAAGCGATTAAAGCTCTGAAAACAGAGGTGGATGTTCTAACTCTGACTGCGACACCGATTCCTCGGACTTTGTATATGTCGCTATCGGGGATTCGGGAGATGAGTTTGATTGCGACTCCGCCTCCCAGCAGACGCCCGATTCAGACGCATTTGGCTCCCTATGACCCGGAGGCGGTGCGGAGTGCGATTCGTCAAGAATTGGACAGAGGTGGTCAGGTTTTTTACGTGGTGCCCCGGATTGAGGGGATTGATGAGTTGGCGGCTCAGTTGCAGGTGATGGTTCCTTCTGCCAGGATTGCGATCGCCCACGGTCAAATGGAGGCTTCGGAACTCGAATCAATTATGCTGACGTTCAGTGCGGCAGATTTCGATATTTTGGTGTGCACGACGATTATTGAATCGGGTTTGGATATTCCTCGCGTTAACACTATCTTGATTGAAGATGCCCAGAAATTTGGTTTGGGTCAACTTTACCAGTTGCGGGGACGGGTGGGACGTGCGGGTATTCAAGCTCACGCTTGGCTGTTGTATCCTAAGCAAAGTCTCTTGACTGATGCCGCAAAGCAGAGGTTGCGGGCGATTCAAGAGTTCTCGCAGTTGGGTTCTGGCTATCAGTTGGCGATGCGGGATTTGGAAATTCGCGGTTCGGGTGATATTTTGGGTACGGAACAGTCTGGTCAAATGGAGGCGATCGGCTTTGATTTGTATGCTGAGATGCTAGAGGAGGCAATTCGCGAAATTAAGGGGCAAGAAATTCCCAAGGTTGAAGATGCCCAAATCGATTTGAGCTTGACGGCGTTTATTCCTGCTGATTACATCGGGGATTTGGATCAGAAGATGAGTGCTTATCGTTCTGTTGCTTCTGCTAGTACGCCCCAAGAGTTGCAGCAGATTGAGGCTGATTGGTGCGATCGCTATGGGCCCATTCCTCTGCCAGCCAAGCAACTGATTCGCATTGTCGAACTCAAACAAATCGCTAAGCAAATCGGTTTTTCTCGGATTAAACCGGAAAATAAGCAGCACATTGTTTTGGAAACACCGATGGAGGAACCTGCTTGGAATTTGCTCAAGGCTAATTTGCCGGAACATTTGCAGTCTCGTTTTGTCTACAGCAAGGGAAAGGTTACTATTCGAGGGATGGCGGTTTTGACTGCGGAAAAGCAATTGGATAACTTGATAGATTGGCTGGGTAAAATGCACGGCGCTTTGCCGGAAGTGAATGTTTTATTTTAAAATCGTTAAACAGTTAGTTAGTGTTTTTTTTGCGATCGGGCTACTACAAGGAACACTCATAGCGGTTCAAGCTCAATCGATGATTGATCAAATTGACAGGGTTTTGAATGCGGGATTGATGAATAAAGATGCCAGTGGCAATTTCAATGCTGAGGGTTTTGTTAGTCGCGCCGAGTTAGCTACAATTTTGGTAAAAACTTTTGGTTTAGAACGGCGGAAAACTGCTTACAAACCAGATATGGAATTACCGGATGTACCTAAAAGTTATTGGGCTTATAGTGCGATTCAAGCTGCTTTGAAAACTGGAACAATGGCTGGATATCGCGATGGAATGTTTTTCCCAAATCAAAGGGTGACTCGCGCTGAGGCTTTAGCTATTTTTGCTCAAGCTTACGGTGTTTTTCAGTTTTCTGATGTTAGTATTTCCGAAATTTTAGTTGATTATCCAGATGCAGGGGCAATTCCTAATTGGGCTAGAAAGTCTCTGGCTACCGCACTTTATGAAGGCTTTGTCAATATTGAATTTGGTACTAATAAAATTAATCCTTTGAAGCCGATGACTCGCGGGGATATTGCTTATGCTTTGAGCAAGTATTTGGAAAAGCAAGTAAGACCTGGTTCTCTTCCGGTGCCTGATGAAGCTCCGAATCGCGGTGTGGGAAGGTAAATTATTTTAGATTTTATCGAGATTATATTGGGTAGGGACACGGCACTGCCGTCTCCTAATTTCAGCTAATAATAATTCCGATATAACCGGAATTGCTATATGCAAAATCCCGGAGACTTGGTGACTGCAAAAGTAGCCATCAAACCCCCAGGATTTCAATTTTTCTTTTTTAACCGAGGTTCAAATTGTCACCCGCAAGCGTTAGCTTATTCAGCCGTAGCCAATTCGGTACTAGCAGCGCCACGCTTCCGTGTCAGGGTATTGAAAAGCATTTGACCAACAGCTTTAATCAAATTGCCTTCTAATTCCATGAACATTTTCATGTTCATGCCAAAAGCTGAATTAGCTTCGTCAACAATTCGCTCTGCTGTGGCTTCATCAATTGGCAATTCATTCATTGCTTGACGATAGTTGGTCTTGAACTCTTTTTCATCAGGAATATCTGCGAATTCATAGAAAGCAGTACCTTCTCCCTCGGTAAGATTCATTCCACGCTGAGCAATCCCCTTGAGGATTTGTCCACCAGACAAATCACCGAGATAGCGAGTGTAAGAATGAGCAACTAAGAGTTCTGGTGCTGATGCAGAGATTTCGTGAATGCGCTGAATGTAAGCTTTTGCTGAGGCTGACGGAGCTACTTGTTCGCGCCAATTTGGTCCGTGATAGTAAAGCAAATCTTGCTCTAAGCTTTGCTTCCGATTCAATTGGGAAAAGTAAATTTTTGAAATAACTGGATGCTGTTTTTGGCGTTCCATTTCCTCTTCCATTGCCGAGTAGACAAAGTAGAGGTTTCCTACTAATTTCCGGTAAGATGTTTTTTCTACAACGCCTTTTAAAAAACACTTGACAAAGCCAACATTTTCTGCCATTGTGTGGGATTTTTTGGTTCCTTCACGCAATTTGGTCGCTAAATTGATGCTCATAATATATTGTCCAACTTTCTATTTTCGTGGTGGTCGATGGATGCGCCAACAATCTAAAAAATACCTAAGTTATTAGATTAGACTGATTTAATGAGAGATTGTATTAATTTTTATAACAAAACCTAGACTCGGAAGAAGGAAGTTCGGCAGCGGATTATTTAACGGATTTAACGGATTTAACGGATAGAAGGAATGCTTGAAGCGGTTCAGTCAGCAGTCGTTAGCTAATGACTAATGACTGCTGACTAATGACTAATGACTAACTTAGATGTCTAAGTCAAGCATATTGAGTTTGGGGCCGTAGGTTTCGATGAACTCGCGGCGAGGTGCGACGCGATCGCCCATTAAGATAGTAAATATGCGATCGGCCTCCGCAGCATCATCAATTTCCACCCGTTTCAGCGTCCGAGTTTCTGGATTCATCGTGGTATCCCACAACTGTGTCGGCATCATTTCGCCCAAACCTTTGAACCGCTGGATGGTGTAATTCGCATTAGCAGGGAATTCATTGCGGATCAGAGCATTCCTTTCGCGTTCGCTGTAACAGTAGTAATGATTGCGTCCCCGTTCCACTTTATAGAGAGGAGGACACGCAATATAGATGTAACCTTGTTCTACAAGTGCGCGTTGATAGCGGTAGAAGAAAGTCAGCAATAGGGTGCGGATGTGGGCACCATCTACGTCAGCGTCGGTCATGATCACGATATGGTGATACCGCAATTGCGACGGATCGAATTCTTCGCCTTTAATGCCCAAACCCAGGGCTGTAATTAACGATTGAATTTCGTTGTTTTTGTAGATTTTGGCATCGTCGGTTTTTTCAATGTTGAGGATTTTACCGCGCAAAGGTAGGATAGCTTGATATTGTCGATCGCGTCCTTGTTTGGCAGATCCGCCCGCGGAATCCCCCTCGACTAGGTAGATCTCAGACAGAGAGGGGTCTCTGGAGCTACAATCGGCTAATTTTCCGGGTAAAGGAGACGATTCTAGGACTGATTTGCGGCGGACTAAATCGCGGGCACGACGGGCTGCTTCAGCGGCTTTAAAAGCTTGAATTGCCTTTTCCAAAATGGAATCGGCTACCTGGGGGCGAAACTCTAAATATTCGGTCAATACTTCGCCAACTAGGGAATCGACAATTCCCCGAACTTCGGTATTACCCAGTTTAGTTTTAGTTTGACCTTCAAATTCTGGGTCTGGGACTTTGACCGAAATCACTGCTGTCAAACCTTCGCGGACGTTTTCGCCGGCGAGATTTGGTTCGTGCTCTTTGATTTTGTTGCGCTTGCGGGCGATCGAATTCATCGTCCGCGTCAACACGGCTTTCAAGCCTTCTAAGTGCGTCCCACCATCGATTGTCCGAATATTGTTAGCAAAACCAAGAACATTGTCACTAAAAGCATCAACGCACCACTGCAAAGCAACTTCTATTTGTACGTTATTGCGTTCGCCTTGCACATAAATCACTTCTTCGTGCAAAGGCTGCTTTTCGCGGTTCATATAGGCGATGTATTCCTTGATTCCGCCCTCATAACAGTAAGTTTCGATCCGAGGTTCGCTACTTTTGAGTAGTTCCAAACGGTGGTCGCTAAAAGTAATTCTCACGCCCGCATTCAAGTAACCCAATTCTCGCAAACGTCCGGCGAGTATTGTGTAATCAAATTCAATGCCTGTGCTAAAAATCTGAGTATCTGGCAAGAAAGAAACTGAAGTGCCGCTGCGATCGCCTTTGCTGGGCTTTGCATTAAGTTCGGTGACAGGATTGCCTCTTTCGTAGCGCTGTAAATGTTCTTTTTGGTCGCGCCAAACGGTCACTTCTACCCACTCGGACAGCGCGTTAACAACAGAAATACCTACACCGTGCAATCCTCCAGAAACCTTGTAGCCACCACCGCCAAACTTACCGCCAGCGTGGAGTACAGTCATTACTGTTTCTACTCCCGATTTGCCAGTCTTGGCAACGATGCCGGTCGGAATGCCCCGTCCGTCGTCTGTCACGGTAACGGAACCGTTGGCGTTGATGTCAACTTCGATGTGGGTGCAGTGGCCAGCCAGCGCTTCATCGATCGAGTTGTCAACTACCTCGTAAACTAGATGGTGGAGTCCTCGCGGGCCTGTTGTACCGATGTACATCCCCGGTCGTTTGCGGACTGCTTCGAGACCTTCGAGAACTTGAATTTGGTCGGCGCTGTAACTGCTGGTCATACAAAAATAGCTCCAATAATGAGGCTAAAGCCCCAAAAGCTTCTAAAATGGGAAAACTTCTAAAATTATATCACAAAACCGTCAATGGCGATGCTAGGGCATTCTGAAGGGAAATTTATCGGGGGATTGATGGCTTGGAGAGTGGGAGATGGGGAGAGTGGGAGAGTGGGAGAGTGGGAGAGTGGGAGAGTGGGAGAGTGGGAGAGGGAAGGGAAATGCAGTAGAATCATTGGTTTTAACTTGAAAACGTCCGATCGCACTGAGAAGATTGTCATATGTCTAGATTAATTACGATTTGTGGCGCGACGGCGACAGGGAAGTCGGGAGTGGCTGTGGCTTTAGCTCAGAAGTTGCGATCGCCCATTTTGAGTGCGGACTCTCGTCAAGTGTACCGCGAGTTTGACATCGGAACTGCAAAACCGACAAAGATTGATCGCGCTTCGGTACCGCATCACTTAATTGATATCTGCGATCCGACGGAAACGCTAACACTCGCAGAGTACCAGCAACAAGCTCAAAATTTAATCGCTGCTGTTGATTCTCCTGTCTTGTTGGTTGGAGGGACTGGTTTGTATATTAAGTCGATCGTGTACGGTTTGAAAATTCCGAGAGTTGCGCCAATGCCAGAATTGCGATCGCAACTTGTCGAACTCGGTCAATCTCAATGTTACGCGATGTTGCAGCAGGTCGATCGCTCTGCGGCCGAGAAAATTCACCTCAATGATTCAGTCAGAACTTTAAGAGCATTAGAAGTATTTTATGTGACTGGGCGCTCTATTTCCGAGCAGCAGGGCGAGAATCCTCCCAATTATCCTATTTTACAAATTGGCTTGGATTGTGATATGGAAGTTTTGGTCGATCGCATTAAACAGCGCACAGGACAAATGTTAGAATCCGGTTGGCTGGCTGAAGTTGAATATTTGTGTCAAAAATACGGCTGCGATTTGCCACTATTGAATACGCTGGGATACCAGGAAATGAAACAATATTTGGCGGGTGATATTAAGCTTGAAGCAGCGAAAGACTTAACTATTTTGCACACGCGGCAATTTGCGAAGCGTCAGCGGACTTGGTTTCGAGCATATCCTGAAATTGAATGGTTTGATGTTAGCTTGCCCGATTTGTGCGATCGGATTTGGCGGAGAGTAGAGGAATTTGTCAAAGATGATTTTGGCGATCGTAAATAATCATGTTAACTTTGACTTAGTAAAATCTCTTTAATTCTTTGCCGAAACAAACGCACCGCCGCCCGCTGTCCGATGGTTCTGCTTTGTTCGATGAAATCGGGAATTTCTGCAATTGGTAGAAAGGGGAAAGCTAAACTGCGATCGCACTTTTGATATTTTCCCTCCACAAGTTGATAAACTTGCAGAGATTGCCGTCGATACCTCCAAAGTTCGGGAACTCCAATAGAGGCATATAGGCCATCTTTATTAACCCAAGAATTCGTGTAATCCGACTCTATTGCTAAATCAGGTGGCGGGTCATTTGGCAAATTGATATTTCTGCCTCTAACCACAGATTCATTTTGAATGTAGAAACAACTATCAGGTTCCACAGCGCGAGTTAAATCTTCTCGTTCGAGAGTCAGCGAACCGAGACTCCTAAGTTCAATTTCCAGTTCATCTACAATAGCTTCCACAAAGCTTTCTATCAGTCGTTTGGGTTCTTCGTGTTCTTCTAGTGGCATCCTGATTTCTAATACTCCTCTATCGTAAGCAATTCTCCAAGCTCTATCGTCCCCAACATCTGCCAGTAATGCCTTAAAAGTTGACCAACTGACAGCTTTTAAAACAACTCGGTTTTCGGGTGGGGTAATTTTATGTTCGACAAGAGCTGATGTTGTTGTTACCATTTAACAATTCCTTGGTAGCTTCATCAATTTTTATTGTAACATAATAGCCATTTTTCTCGTTTCCAGGCTCTGCCTGGGAATGCCTAAATTCGAGGCTCTGCCTCGCGGGAAGAAGGAGGCATAGCCTCCGGATCTCCGTTACTAGGCAGAGCCTAGTAACGAGGATTTGAAGAATTTTAGATCAATCAACTATACAAACTAGCGACATATTCACCGTAGCCATTATAAGGTAAAGTCTCGCGAGTTTCCCAAGACCAACTATTACCAGGACCGACTACTCTTTCGCTAGCTTGTGACCATCGAGGGTGTGGTTTATTGGGTTCGACATTTGCCTCAAAAGCGTATTCATTTGGTCCAAGTGTATTCCAAAAAGTCGCTGGTTGTTTTTCAACAAATTCAATTTTGACAATAGATTTGGCACCTTTAAAACCGTACTTCCAAGGAATCACTTGTCGCAACGGCGCACCATTTTGTTTTGGTAGTTTTCTGCCGTACAAGCCTGTGGCAAAAAATGCCAAATCGTTCGCCATTTCCTCAATTCGCATTCCCTCGGTATAAGGCCAAGGATAAAATTGCGACATCAAACCAGGGCCAGGAGTAATCTTGGAGTCATAAAAAGAGGTGAAGCGAACAAATTTTGCTTTTGATGTCGGTTCAACATCAGCCATCAGTAATTTCATCGGAAATCCCACCCAAGGAACTACCATCGACCACGCTTCTACGCACCGAAATCGATAAACTCTTTCTTCGATAGGGAATTTTTTCGAGAGTTCGTCAATATCGTAAATGCGGGGATTTTTTACTAAGCCAGTTACTTCTACTTTCCAGTTTTCGGTTGGTAAAGCTTGGGCTGCTTCCCAAATAGATTTTGTGCCACCGTATTCATAAAAATTGTTGTATTTTGTAGCTAAGGCTTCGTCTGTAATTGGTCGATCGACCTTAGCGAAAGCAGGATTGCGGGTCAAGTCGGAATATGCTTGAGTTGCGGTGCGATCCAAAGCTGAGTTTGATCCAGAACTGCTCTTACAGCCTGCAAGTGGCAGGAGTGAAGCACTGACACCGGCACCGATTAAATTGGTCATAAAGCGGCGGCGGTTGAGAAAGACTGTTTCTGGGGTAATTTCTCGATCGAGAATTTCCCAAGCTTTGGGGACGCGAATTAGTGGCATGATTAATAGTTAGAAGTTAGTAGTTAGGGTTCGCCAGTTGCATAAATATCAAACAGTCTCCAGCGCAGTGGAGCGCAGTAGAGTGGATATTTCGCAATAAATAACAGTATAACTGAATACCAGTCTCCCAAACAATCTGAGGATTAATTGTGTCGAAAATCTGGGAAACAATTATTATATATTTAAGTCATTGCAACGATCTAATTTGTCCACAGGAAGCGGCACGCACCGCCCCGCTTTCCTCCCCCGCCACCCAAAAGTATGATGGGGGTATCCAGCGGAAAAACAGATGAGTTACTGCATTAATTCCCATTGCCAGAATACCCAAAATCTCGATCGCGCTACAGTATGCAAAAATTGCGGATCGAATTTGCTGCTAAAAGATCGTTACCGAGTATTTCACACCCTCGGTCAAAATTTAGCTAACCGCACATTCCTAGCAGTCGATGAAGACCAACCTTCAGCGCCACGCTGCGTCATTCAACAATTTTGCAAGCCCGAAATTGTCGCTGACGGTCAAAAACAGCTAAATCGCACATTTAGCACCTCAGCAAAAGTGCTCGACGAATTGGGGAAACATCCCCAAATACCGAAACTGCTAGCATCTTTTGAATTCGACGGCTGCCAATATTTGGTACAAGAATACATCGACGGCCGCAATTTGGCCACTCAACTTTCAGAAAAAGGTGTTTTCAACGAAATTCACATTTGGTATCTGCTGAATGAATTGTTACCCGTACTGCAATTTGTACACGACAATCAACTAATTCACCGAGATATCAAACCATCCAATATCCTTCACCGCAAATCCCCCCAAGCCTCCTCAGCTTTGGTAGGGAAAGAGTATCTGCATCCTTGGGATGATGAATCTGGGCTGGTTTTAGTCGATTTCGCAGCAGCAATTCCTGCCAACAGCGGACCACTGAAAACAGACATAGTAACAGGTTCTGCCGAATACGCGGCCCCAGAACAAATTAAAGGTCAAGCTATTCCCAGCAGCGACATCTACAGTTTGGGTGTTACCTGCATCCATTTACTAACCGGAATGTCACCCTTTGATTTGTTTGATCTCAAAGCAGATACTTGGGCCTGGCGGGATTATTTGAAAGTGCCAGTTTCGACCAGACTAGGCCGCATTCTAGATAAAATGGTGTATCGGGAAACCTCGAAACGCTATCCCACAGCCTCGGCAATCCTCAAAGACATCAAACACGGCCCCGCACCCCTGGATATTATTCTGGGCAAGCCACAGTGGACTTTGGGCGTTTGGGCTGGGGCGGTGGTTGCCCTCATATCACTGGTTCTGGGTTCTCGTTTCCAGTCTCCGCAACCGCAGGCTTTCACTTATCAAGAACCTGCTGCCATTCCTGAAATTAACTTCAATCCCCCGCCAATGCAGGATTTCAAGGGTCAGGAATCGATCGCACATACGACTGTACGAACTCTCGCGACTCTGGACAAAAACCCCGTGTGGGCGGTAGCTGTTACTCCCAACGGTGCCATAGTCAGCGGAAATAATGATGGGACTATTCAGCTACTAAACAAAGATAGTGGCAAAGTGTTGAAGACTTTGAGAGGACATTCGGCCCCAGTGTGGTCCGTGGCGGTTAGTCCCGATCGCACAACCATTGTTAGTGGTAGTGCTGATAATACAATTAAATTGTGGAATCTCTATACCGGTCAGTTGATTCGGAGTTGGGATGCCCACACAAATGGTGTGTTTTCGGTGACTTTTAGTCCCGATGGGAGCACAGTTGCCAGTGTTGGTAAAGACAAAACTTTGAAGCTGTGGCAAGTAGACGACGGAGTTGAATTGGAAACTTTCAAACAGCTTGCTGACGAGGTAGAGTCAGTGGTTTTTAGTCCTGACGAAGCAACTTTGGCTACTGGGAATAGCGATGGTACTATCAAACTTTGGGATTGGCAAACTGGGGAATTGAAACAGACTTTCACTGGTCATTCTGAGGAAGTTACGTCTCTTGCTATCAGCCCAGATGGTAAAACTCTCGCGAGTGGTAGTTGGGACAAGACAGTACAGCTTTGGGATCTGAGTGCTAACCATGAGTCTCAGCAGCCTAGGGAGTCTCAGTTGCCGACTTTTTCGAGTAATTCCCTTTACGTTGAGTCTCCTGATTTCAATTTGGAAATCAAGGCTAATAATGAATCTAGGCAGCCCAGCGGTTCTCTATTGCGGACTTTGATAGATCATTCCGATCCTATTCAGTCTTTAGCCTTCAGTCCCGATGGGAACAAGTTGGCTAGTAGCGATTTAAGTGGAACTATCAAGCTGTGGCAGGTGAGTAGTGGTGAAATCACTGGTACGCTTAAGGAGCATTCTACTTTGGTGAAATTGGCTTTTAATCCTCAAGATCAAACTCTGATCAGTGGCAGTTTTGATGACACGATTAAGGTGTGGCAGGTGTCTCCTTAATTGTGCAAGTCCCACGCCTTTTTCAGCAAGATTATGAAGGGAGGACACGGCAGTGCCGTGTCCCTACCACGATCAATTGTAGGGACACGGCACTGCCGTGTCCTCTATGTCATTCCAGTCCAGCCGGAGTTGATATGAATCATCAAAAATCAAACCTAGATCAACATGGAAACAAACCATAATCCGCTCGAATTCCTAACTACCAAAGTTCAAGAAACTGTTGCCGAAACCAAAAATTTAGCTAATCAAATTGCTGCTAAAGTTGAGGAAAGTGCAACTGTAGTCACGACGTTTATAGAATCAGCACCAAGTTCAATTATGAGTGCTGGGGCGATCGCAACTCAAGAAGCTTTCAAAGTAGCACACAACATCCGTTTTGAGAACCTACCAATCCAGTTGCAATTCAAATTTGCTAGGGCTGGTGTGCGTGACGGGATGCGAAATGTTCAAGAAGCAGCAAAAGTGTTTGAATCCATACCCGCCCAAATTCGTGCTCAAGGGCCCGAAGCAATTCGCAACTTTTGTCAAGATAAAGATTGGAGTCATATCCAAGCACACGTCAATGGAGGCGGTAGCGAAGCGGCTAACGGGATTTTTGAACATTTCCGAGTAAATCGCGCTCGTGGTGGTGTAGACATGACTGTCGCCGAATTAGCCGTCGCTAAGCAGGTTTTAGCGGATGCAGCGTTTAAAGCCGCAGTTGCCAAAGTTGTTGGGGCTGCAATGAAAGGGGCGATCGCAGCAGCAGTAATTGAGTTAGTATTTTCGATCTTAGAAAACTCGCTATTGTGCGTTGAAGGCAAAATTACCCAATCAGAATTGGTCGAACAAGTCGCCACCGCTACCGCCCAAGCAGGTATTGCTGGTGGTGCAATTACCGCCATTCTGTTAACACTATGTATGATATTTCCCCCGATCGCAGCATTGTTAGGTGCAACTACGATACCATTGGCGATCGCAGGTGTTGGCTTTATGGGAATTCGCGCCTGGGAAATTTTCTGTCACGGCGATCGCATATTTGGGATCACTGAACAAACACAAAAATTTCTGGGGATGACGGAACCGACAATTGAAGTAAAATTATAAGATGATTCGTCCTGGTATTATAGATAGTTGTGTAAGGGCGGGTTCGCCGAGATCAATGATTAAATATCGACAAATTATATAAACCCGCCCTCCCCTCCCCATACCAGAACGATGCAAGCGGATTTGATATGAAGTGAAATCCTAACATAATTCCAAAACGCAAATAGTATGGATTTAGTAGAAAAAAGTCAAGATCAACAGCATCCGCAATATCGACGCGATCGGGCTACAGTCAATACTTTACTAGCCGGAGAAACAACCGACCACAATTTATCAGAATTAGCCAGATTAATCATTCGCTACCGAGGATTTCCCGGCGCTAGAGATATCCAAACAGACTTAAAAAAAGTCCTACAACAATGGAATCATACCGAAGAAACACTTTACGAACAAACACGCAAAATTCACGCCAAAGGTGAAGTTTACAGGAAGCAAAAAAGCGATCAAGAAGATTGGCTTTAATACCAAAGTAAATTCCAGCCGAAATTAGGACACGGCAGTGGAAATTAGGACACGGCAGCGGAAATTAGGACACGGCAGTGCCGTTTCCCTACAATTAATCGCGGAAGGGAAACGGCA
>JAYSVM010000226.1:0-8983 GCA_043718495.1 Oscillatoriales bacterium
CCCGAACCCTACCCAAATATTCATAATTCATTGAATTGAACCGTAGAAATTGATATTGTTTGGGGTTATTGGTGGGGTTGGGGCGGGTTTATCAAGATTATTTGTAGGTGACAAAATCGATCGCGAACCCGCCCTTACATTATTTTTGTATACGACATCTTATCACAATTCTGTAGTTATTGGTGGGGTTCGGGCGGGTTTTTACAGATTGTTTATGGGTAACAAAAATGATCGCGAACCCGCCCCTACATTGTTTGATAATTCGATCGCAAATATGACTATTTTCGCTGTTCTCTCCTCTGCAAATCCAGCAATTGCTTGTCAATTTTTTCCACCATCGCCAAATCTCCCAAAGTTATATATCCATCTTTCGCCAGTCGCAAATAACTCATGGCTTCCAAATTTTTCCTCATGGCTGAATGAACTTGTCCCAATCCATATCGAGCCGCTGTCAACTCCTCAATATCGTCAGGCTTCGCCGTATTAATCACCTGGAAATAGTAGCTTTCAGCCTGCGGAACCAGTTGCAGTCTCTCCAGATATAAGTCCCCCAAACTCCGATAAATTGGCGGTGCTGCAACTCCTATTTTTTGTAAACTTTCTAAAATATCTATTGCTTCTGCAATCAAATTTGTGTTAAGATAAAGGTTAGAAATTGCCAACTGCTGAGCATTTTCATTCTGTACCTTTTGCCCGATCGCCCCAACCTCACTTTTCACCCTCTCCACCTCACCCTCATCCAACACACTAAACTCCGTATCTCCCTCCCCAACAGCATCCTCCGACGAAGCACCCGTATTCGCCACCACAATCAACTTGTAGTTAACACCCGGTTTCAGTGGTGGTTCCCCCGGATACACAGCCTCAGTACCGCTAACAGTCATTTCCCAATTCAATTTGGATCCGTTTTCCCGGAGACTCAATTTATAGCTAGTAGCACCAGCCACCGGATTCCAGCGCAAAATTGGTTTATTATTCAGCAATTGTGTACGCCGTGGACTGATAACATAAGGAATTGGTGCGCTATTCCAAGCAATTTTACCATCGCCGCGATCGGGACATTTAATTACGTCTTTGCTGCATTCAGCTTTCGACTTTTCTTTGGCTAACAAACAGCTATTTAATTGATTTTCATTGGATGCGATCGCCTGAATTCCCAAATCAGCACATTGCAGCATAACTTGTCCGTTTTGTGCTGTTCGCAATTTGTCTCCCGGATAAATCGGCGTACCGCTGGTAGGGCGGATGATTCGGCCGTTTTGGCGCTCTAACTGCACTTCCCCGCTAGTATGGATAATTAGTCCGTTGGATACTCTGTTACTCGCTGCTAGTGTGGTAGTTGCGATCGCGCTTAAAGCTATAAAAATTGCAACCTTAGTTTTCATTTTATATTTCCTTGTGTTTGTAAATTTTGTTTCGCCATTTGGATACATTGATCTTGTTCTGGTATACTAGACTTAGAATATTTAATAGTTTTTTTCCAATGTTTGAAGGCTGACAGTGGCTTACCTTTAGTTTCCAAAACCTGTGCTAAAAAGCAGTGAGCTTCAGGGCTATCATCTTCCAGTCTGATTGCCGTTTGAAAATCTATTTCCGCATCATCATATTGCTTTCCTTTAAACCGTAGCCAACCGCGATTTTTGATACAAGCAGATGTTACTCCGTCATGTTTAGCATTTTCTAAACAAATTGCGATCGCCTTTAAAGCCGGCTGATGTTTATTTTTGCGAATGAATAATTTAGAGATTTGAGCGGAAGCATCAGGAAGTCCTCGCCACACTGCATTTTGCATCGCCTCTAATGCACCTTGATCATCATTCAATTCGTCGGATAACACGGCTAAATTATAGTAAGGCTGTGCATAATTTACATTAATTAAACTTGCTAAATTGTAAAATGTTTTAGCAATTAGAGGTTTATTTTGACGGTGATTTTCCATACCAAGCCGATTCACAAATGGGGCAACTATGGGGCCCATTAACATATAGCTGCTAGCAGTAGTAGCTAAACCAATACCGAGGCGCTGCATCAAATTAGATGTAAAAATGGAAATATAGTTATTCGTGCGATAGTCGGCGATATTTACCACAGGAATCAGAGGGTAATAGCGCTCCAACTCCGGTAAAGTCAACCCATCAAAAGTTGGCTGCTGACAAAGCACCGGTATCGCACTCGCACCCGGAAACTCATCTTCCCACCTCTGCAAATCATCCTTAGCTTTTCGTACTGCTAAAAACAAAGGATCGCCTTCGCCTAAATATTTGAATAAAGACTTCACACAATCGTGAGCAATTTTATCTGGTATCGGTGCACGCATCACAATCATTGCGGGCAAAGGCAAGCCTCCAGCCACTAAATCCTCTGCCAGTTTCATGCTTAAACAAGAGTTTAAAATCAGCAATTCTAAACCTTGAAAAATCGATTTTTCTAATCCATCTTTTAAATAGTCTATTGTGACAGTATTGTCGCTTTCTGTCTGATTAATATGTAGCCATCCCTTGACAGAATTGCTACTACTATGTCCGCCATAATATAAAATTTGCCAGTTTTTTTCATCATTTAACAGATTATCCCGTAACTCTTTTGGTGTTGGCTGTTTAATGAATTTCAACTCACACCGATCGTTGCCCAAAGACCTTTTAATACTTTCCTCATCTTTTTGCAAATCGAGTCCCTCACCATTACCAGAAACACATAAAATCCTACCTCGCGAAGGCAGAGACTTTCCTTCCAAAGTTGCCTGTTTATCGGCTTTTCTGTACTGTGATGGACTCTTAATTAGCTCACAATTTTTATAGTCTTTGCGAAATTGCCACGCATCCCAAGGCAAATTCCAATTATCAGAATCATTGATTTCCAAGAACACTTCAAAAGGCTCAAATTCATCAGCGACTTTGTTTACTTGATTTCTAAATTTCTCCTCAATTTCCTTATAAAAACCTTCACTACTCAGCCACAGCCTCATCGCTTCATTCAAACATTGATAGACTAATTTAGGATTATCTTCAGCAATATTTGTAGTCCCTGTTTGGTTGACTTTTATCCGAGAAATGCTCTTACTAGATTGTGTGGCGCGACAAATTATTTGCCACCTTCTTTGCATCTCCTCAACTTCGGGCGCTGGTGGCAAACTTCCTTTAAATTTATGGACTGTGGTTTGGTTTTGTTGAAACTCTCCTGTGATATCAGGAAAACCCCTGTTGAGAGTTCCAATACCCAAACCCAAGATAAATCTTAAGCTCATAAACTAAACATGAGTATAATTAATCAAGGTATTATACCATAAACTTTTCGATGACGCTGAAATCATCTAAAGCTACTCGAATACTAAAGCTCTCATCTCGATCGACTTCAATATCTTTCAGCACAATGTACTTATCCTGAATCCTTGATTGTGACTCACTCAGATTTTTGCCAATGTCGGATATTAAGGAAAGTTTAATATTCCTGGGTAGGTAACTTTCTCCGATCGCAGGATGCAGTTGGACATAAACTTTGAGAGTACGATCGCCCTCTTCCGCAATCGCCACCAACAAAGCAACAGTAGTTCTGCCCAAACGCATTCCCAAATCAATCAATTTTGCCCGCGTAGCATCAGCTTGGGGAAACCTATTGACGCTAGTGCGATCGCCCCCAGATGCAGATTCATCACTTGAATGTACGCCCCCACGGTATGCCGGAATTAGATTGTCGTCAGGAAAAAGTAAATCCTCTACATTTTGTTTAGTTTCTTCAAACTTCTGCTTACCTGTTTGTGTGGCATTTTTAAACCAATTGCGTAAATGAGATGTAACTGGATTTTCAATTTCAACAGAAGAAGTCTCCGGTAGTAGATTAAATACCGATTCAACAGACTCCCAATCTGATGTATATATCTTCTCCAACCACTGACGCAGATTGACTTTAGATTCCGACAAATATTCGAGGTGCATCAAGAAATCATCTAATGAACCTAAATCGCTCAATACTAATTCTCCCGATTCCGCAGTCGGAGAAAATCCGAGCAATCTTGCTTCCTTTTGATCTTCATCAATTTCTACTACAATATAACCGATGCGTTCCTCCGTAGCTTCAATAGGAACAGAACACATTTCAGGTAAATTTGCATAAAAATTATGATGACTATTTTTGACCTGATGTATGCTCCTTATTGGGCGACACTCAACTTTCCCCAACCCTGTAATATACAAATCTGCCGTATCCTCAAACATCCGAATGACCGAATTCCAGCTATCACATTCGGTTAAGTCAGTTTCAATATTTAAAATTCGCAAATAATCTTTCACTACCAACACTGCGAGAGTATTGAGATAAATCTGTTCTGCTTTTTGTGGATGATGGTGTGCAGAAGCAAATTGCCATGCTGAACGAATTGCCTTCTGGGTAATTGGCATTGGCAATGATTGAGTTTCAGTCATATTGTTATTCATTTCCCTGCTTGGACTCCCTGTATAATTAATAGCCATGATTTTCGCGAAATACTTGCAAATGACGATGACATTTCTTTTTGTAAAAGCTGTAGATGGTGGGATAAGGACAGACTAACTCTAATGCTATTGTCGGAAAATTTTTCCCAGATGACAAGCTTCGTAATATAACTTGACAAGTTAGTTCCGGTCGTCCTCGAATGTGTTCGCTTAACACCCCATTAGGGTTGGTCTCAATCCACTGCTGAACTTCCTGAAAGTCTCTAATGTATTCGAGAATATAAGCTTCATCGCGATCGGGTAACTCATCAATTATATTGATAATATCTCCATCTTCTGACATTCTTTCATGATTGTATCTCCTATTATTTTCCTCAGCTATCTTTAGAGTTGCAGTTAAAAATCGCCACTGCAAAGAATTGTTGAACCAAGTAATCGGATTACTGCGAGTGCGATCGTAGGCAGTTCCTGTGCGGGATTCGCACAAATTGTTATAGAAAAACTCCCATTGTTCTTGGACAGCATCTTCATAAAAAGGTTCATTTCTATGATTTTGCCAAATGAGACCGGAGTTTTTCATCTTAATCACAATTTTGCTCAAGTAACGCCTTCTAGCAAAACTATCAGGAGGATGTTTACAAGCTTCGATAATCAGGCTATCGAGTTCTTGATATAGAAGTTTGCGATCGGATAATTTCGATTCTCGCTTAGCCTCAATAGGATCGATCGCGCGATCGGATAATTTCGGTTCTCCTTCAGCTTCAACAGGATCGGTTTCATCATCGGATGGGTGGTCTTCCCCCTCAGAGGGTTTATGATCGTCATTCATAGTTCAGTGCGATCGCAACTTTGTTCCTACATTTAGTTATCAGGATGAGTTGGGGGAATTTATGCGAAATTCTGAAAGTTTTTTTGAGTAGATAGTTGAAAGTCTTACTGTGCGGTGGATGTGGCTGTGAAAATAAATGTGAATTTTTGTAAAACGCGGCAGATTTAGAGTAGGGGCAATTCATGAATTGCCCCTACTCTAAATTTCAGTGGTAGGGTGCGTCAGATGCGAAATTCTCGATCGCGACAAAAAGTATAATTGTGACGCACCGTTTCGCCGCAATGGTAGGGTGCGTCAGTGATGAGATTGTTAGTTTAAATCGAAAATAATCGTAGCTGACGCACCCTACAGATAAAAACTACTTAAAAGATTGATCGCCCTTAAATCCCTACAACACTTATCACTCCGTATTTTCACCAGTGTTTGCAGTGGTAGGGTGCGTCAGATGCGAAATTCTTGATCGCCACAAAAAGTATAATTTTGACGCACCATTTCGCCGCAGTAGTAGGGTGCGTCAGTTGCGAGATTCAGAATCGCCACAAAAAATATAATTCTGACGCACCGTTGGTTGGGTTCGGTGCGTCAGTTATGAGATTTTTAGTTTAAATCGAAAATCGTAGCTGACGCACCCTACAGCAACTATCAAGATTTATGTACTGCGCCGATGGTGAGAAAACCAAAGAGAGTTTTTCCCTTAAAAGGTAAACTCTACAAAGGTGCATGGGAGTATGAAGTAACAGGTTCAGACCGAGTATTTTATGTACCGGATGAAGACAAACGCAAAGTGCTTGTTTACTACGCGGACTCTCACCAAAGAAACCGGGTTTTTAGGAAATTTTGCGACTACGACGAAATTTTCGCAAAAAAACCCGGTTTCTGGGCCTGGGCCACAAAGAAACCGTTCTCACCAAAGAAACCGAGTTTTTAGGAAATTTTGCGACTGCGACGAAATTTTCGCAAAAAAACCCGGTTTCTGGGCCACCAAGTAATTTCTAACTACTTAAAATTGAGACTTGCTGTTTCCCGATCGTACTTAAACCCCTCGATCGTCCCTTCCTTAATTTTTTCGATCGCATCCTCAATGATTTCTAGTGGAACCATGAACCATTCCCTGGGCTGCACTGTTGCGTCAAAGCGATCCTGGAATTCCAAATCCAATCGAGCACTGGCGAAGAACTTATGAAGCAGTGCCTCAAGTCGCTTCCGGTTGACATTTACCAGTTTATATATTACGACGATTTCCACATCTGCTAGCAGATAGGTGGGATCTTTCTTCGCATTGGCAATTCGGTTTTTTACGTCTCCTCCGGTGACACCGATTTTGTGAATAATAGAGCGATTCTCGGCAATAAAGGGATGATCCGATTGGCTCCTGAGCACGTAAATATAGCCCGTCGGTAAATCGTCTGCTGCTTCAACACCTGCAAACAGCGGGCCGAAATCCGTAACAGTGATGCGGCGGCTGGCCTTGTCTTTATTTAAAGCACGCTGGAGCGATCGCACTAACAGATCGCTTTCAGTCGCATTGTCATAAACTACTCTCAGCCGACAGTCCGATCGCCCGTAGTCGCTGACAAATGGCTCACCCATATCAACTACCATCACCTTGTGCCCATCAACAATGAACAAATCGCCTTCTTTTACCGCCGCATAATCTTGGTATTTGATGGTTTGCCGTTCCCCCGACTGCAATTGGCGCTGCACTTTGTCAAAGATGGGTTGGAATTCATCAAAGTCCTGACAGGGAGTCCGTTGGGCGATTTCCTCCGCTGCTTTGATTTCGCTGCGCGATCGCACATGAGTAAGCTGAGTAACATCGTTCTCTGAGGCTGCATCGATGCCTAGAGAGTCCAGCAGCGCTTCATCTGTAAAATTTTCTTCTGTATCAGTTTCAGCGTCTAACAGCCCGTGTGAGTCGATCGGCTGTAAGACTGCGCGACATTCCTCAGATTCCCGTAGCCGATCGAGCCGCACTGCATAAAGTCGCTCGAAAATATCGCAATCCTCGACGTGCTGGGGCAGTCTGCCATGTTCCTCCACAAACCGCTCGATCTCCTCAAAGCCTGCGATAATCCGCTCTTCTCTAGCTGAGCGCTGGCCGGATGCTTCGGGGGCAATGTCTACACCCAATTCAGCGAGCAACTCCAAATCTTCATCGGTGGTGTACTTAGGAGGCATTTTTTTCCTCCTTCACTTTGCGTGTTAGGAAAGCAACCCCTTCAGCCATCCGTTTTTCCCACGGATCTGCCGCCGTGAGGGAAGGCAATCGACCTTTCTCCTGCTTGAAACGACCCGCTCGTTTTGCCAATTCCCGCGCTTCTTCTACGCTAAGGACGATCCGTTTGGCCGCAATTACTTCCGCCACCTGTCGCAGTCTTTCTTCGCTCATCGATTTGGCTAAGATTGCGTAGGCTTCACCAAAGGGATTGATGCGATCGATCAAATCCATATCCAACTCGGTGACAGATAGCGCAAACTGCCTTACTCCGTCGATGAGAGCAGTGTTTTTCGCGGCCTCACCGCCGGGATTGGTGGTATGGGTTCCACCGCCTTCATTCATGGTTTTTTTAGCTTGTTGGACGAGGGTTAGAGCTGCGATCGCGTGTTGGCGAATTGCTTCTCGATCGCCATCATCTAAATTGGGGAACTTCTCTTTGATGATTTTGCCCATGCGAACTTGGGTGAGTTCTTCCGGCACCAGTTCTTCGTCAAATAGACCGCGCTCGATCGTAGGCTTATCTTGGACAAAAGCCGCCACTAATTCGGTCAAATCTTCTCGACAAATGCGATCGGCTTCCGGGCTTTTGGGTTCGGCTAATCCCTTAATTTCCATTTGAATCAAGCCTTTTTCTGGATTGATGCCCACGTTGCACTTATGGGGATTGTAGCCATCTTCCCCGTAGTCAAAGCCCGGTGTTGGTCGATCGTCCGGGCGCTTGGGTTTGAACTCGAAGCGCGGCGCGAGTACCTGTTCCATCAAAAGGCTGGCCGCAATGGCTTTGAGCGTGTCATTCACGGCCTCGGTGACGGCAGATTCGGCGGCATCGGGTTCGGCGATCAGGTTGGTGAATCGGGCGCGGGTTTTTCCTGGTGCATCGCGGGTGGCACGACCGATAATCTGAATAATCTCGGTCAAACTGGAGCGGTAGCCGATCGTCAGGGCGTGCTCGCACCAGATCCAATCGAAGCCCTCTTTCGCCATGCCCAGGGCGATGATAATGTCCACACGATCGCGATTGTGCTTGTGATCGGGGTCTTTCAGAGCGGCGGAGACTTTATCTCGCTTGGTGGGGTCATCATCTACGAGATCGGCAATTTTGAGAATCGTACCATCGCCAGTTTTGACGAGTTGAAATCCCGTACTGGGATCGGTGCCCTGCCATTCCCCCAATTCTTCGATGATGTGTTCCACCTCGCGGATTTTGTCTTTGGTGCTCTCGCGCGAATTGACGTTCGGAATGTGCAGAATCGTTTTCTCTGCCGGGTTCAGCACGCGCAGGATTTCGTCTGTGTAACTGCCCGCATAAAAGTAATAGCCGATGTCGAGTTGCTTGAGGTGCTCATAACCGTTGAGCTGTTCGTAATAGGTATAGGTCACGGTTTCAAATCTGGCTTCGTCTTCCGGGTGCAAGACGGATTCGGCATCGCCGCGAAAGTAAGAGCCGGTCATCGCCACGATGTGCGTTTTATCGCGCGTCATCAGTTGCCTGACGTGATCGCCCAGCTT
>JAYSVM010000227.1:0-29659 GCA_043718495.1 Oscillatoriales bacterium
CGCTGTCTACTTATTTTGAGATGTCGCTTACCTAAAATCACTCTGGCTTTGCGGCGATTTGACCCACCTTTGACCTTCCGGCTTACAAGACGTTGGGCACGTTTTAATCGCACTTCACCTCTACACAGAAATCTAGGATTAGGAGCTATTTCGCCATTTGAATCGGTATAAAACTCTTTTAGCCCAACATCTAATCCAATTGTTTTACCTGTCATTGGAGCAGTTTCTAGTCGGTCTACAGAGATGCAAAACTGGACGTAATATCCATCGGCTCGTTTAACCAACCGCACCCGCTTAATTTGGTCGGGTTGATAGAAATTTAGATCGCGAGTACCTTTTAACTTCAGCCTACCAATCCCACACTTATCGGTAAAGGTGATTGATTTTCTATCGAATGAAAGCTTCCAAGAATTAGTTTTGTACTCAACAGAACGACAGTCTTTCTGGAATTTAGGAAACCCAACTCTTTTACCTTTGATGCCTTTTTTAAGATTATCGTAAAAGCGGGAAATACTAGCCCATGCTCTTTCTGCACTAGCCTGCCTGGCCATCGCACCTAACTTATTGGCAAAGTCAAATTCAGACGCCCAAATCGCACAATACTTAGAAAGAGCGAGCCAAGATTTAGCGCCACCGTCCATCCAGAGGCGAATCGATTTGTTGCGAATGAATTGACAAATTCTAATCGCTTCATCGATCGCCTGGAACTGGTTTGGTTTTGCGTAAGCCTTGAATTCGAGAACAAGCATTTTTTTTCTCCTGCTCCTATGATACCATGCTTGTCACAGGAATGGTTGAATTTATCTAAGAACATGGAAAAAGTCCCTCCAAAAGGGGGAGGCTCTAACCCCAATTTTTCGGTAAACGCTCATTGTCCTTGAGAGTGCCACAGATGCAAGGCCTTCAGCATTCAGCATCCGGCATTGTGCAGATTTTTTTTCCCTAGTATCCAGGACTTGTGTGACCTAGATCACGCACAAACCAACATCTAATCACAATCTCCAAGTCTCTTAGTCACTGAAGCACCTCCACAATGTCACAGAAACCAGGCTACAGCCGTCACTGTCAATTAAAGAAACATTTCTCATACTGATAATGTCCAAATCTTCTAAACAACAAGTGTTATGGTACTGATTCGCGAGATTGCCCAACAAGCTATGACCACAGGCTATCTAACTGTTGAATCTGAAAATCTATTGCGCCGGATGCTAACCACCACAACTTATGAGCTAGAAGACTTAAACGCTTTTATGAGTTTGCAGCTAGCAGCTATGTCTGGAGGAGTGAAACAAGAGTCTCGCGAATTGAAAGAATGTCAATACTCTGCTGAGTCCGTCTCTGAGGCTTTTAATTAGTAGTTGATTTACTTTGGATACATTCAAAATTATTAAGGAACATTTAAATCATGCTGGTTCGTGACGTTATAAAACAAGCTATTGCGACTGGATATCTGAGCTTGGAAGCAGAAAATGAAATTCAGGAGAAAATCTGCTCAACGCATTGCGAGTTGGAAGATTTAAACGCTTTTATGAGTTTGCAGTTGGCGGCGATGGCGGGTCGTGTGAAGCAACAGTCTCTGGAATCGATCAATTTGCCGCATGATGCAGAATTCTGAGGTCGTCTTGAGACAAAAACCCGGTTTCTTGAGGTAATTGCGTCATTTTAGGTTGACAACGGCCAGAAACCGGGTTTTTTGGCCGTTGTCAACCTAAATTCCTATCTGTACTTAGTCGATCGAGATTGACTGAGGCCCGTTACTCTTAGGGTTGCCAGTTTCACTGGTGGGGGGGGTGTAGGAAGTTGAACCCGTTTGCTCATTGATCCAGCTTTTAACGGGGTCTTCCTGAAGGTTAAGTCGAAGCAGGCCAGACACAAATCCGCCCGTAAATGCGATCGGCTGTTCAAGCAATTCTTTGGCTACCGGGATGAGTTCGTCGAGGAACATTCAAGATTCTCCTTATGCTACTGGGGTTATATTTTAACTTTAACGCTAATTTTATGTGTCGTTTGCTTGGCTATCTCGGCAGGCCGATTTTACTCGATTCTCTTCTGTACAAGCCCGAACATTCCTTAATTGTGCAGAGTTACCAACCGCGCGAAATGACTTCTGGGCTGCTGAATGCCGACGGTTTTGGCATTGGCTGGTATCACTCACACCTGGATACTGACCCGTTTGTCTATAAAAACACGCAGCCAATTTGGAGCGACATCAACCTTCCGAGTATCAGTCGATACATTGAATCGGGATGCGCTCTAGCCTATGTTCGTAGTGCAACTGTGGGACAAGCCGTAGATTTGAGCAACTGTCAGCCTTTTGGGTACAACCGTCTGATGTTTGTCCACAATGGCTTTGTGAAGAATTTTCGGCAAACTCTGTACAGACCAATTCGCGATCGGCTTAGCGATGCCACCTATCAATTAATCAATGGTACTACCGATTCAGAGCATATATTTGGTTTGTTTGTCAATGAATTGAGAGCGGCAAATCTGACCCTAGAAACAGCTTTGCGAAACTCCCTGAATATTTTGGCAGAACTCGCAAATTTCAATGGGGTAGAATTTTCAGCTAATATAATTGTCAGCGACGGACACCAGCTAGTTGCCTCTCGTTTTGCTTCCCAAAAGTCTCCTCCTTCCCTCTATTGGCTGCGAGACGATCCAAATTTTCCAGAAGCTGTGATTATTGCTTCTGAACCTTTATTTACTGCCAATTGGCACGAGTGTCCAGCCCAAAGCATGATCAGTACGGGAGAAGACGGTGATCTCAAAATCTATTCAATCTTGTAGAGAAACAATTTATCACGATTTGCAGCAGTGTCGCAGGAACACTTTTAAGCTGTTTGCAGGAATTGATCATGATACTTTCTGTCGCCAAGCTCATCCTGATTTCAGTCCGGTTGGCTGGCATTTAGGTCACATTGCTTATACGGAGGATTTGTGGCTGTTACAGAAATGTGGTAAATTCAAACCAGTATTTCCTGAATATCATCAATTGTTTGCTGCTGATATTTTACCGAAAAAAGAACGGGTTTATTTGCCTGCACTGGCAGAAGTTGAATTATATCTGGATGCGGTCAGAAAAAAGGTGCTCGATTATTTGGAAATAGCGCCGATCGCACAACAAGAACGTCTGTGGCAATTTATTATCCAACATGAAAGTCAGCACTGCGAAACAGTCGCTTTTCTGTTGCAGATGCACGGGGAGAAGGAAGAAGGCCCTTCGACTTCGCTCAGGAACCGCTTCAGGAAGAAGGAAGAAGGAAGAAGGAAGAAAGCCCTTCGACTTCGCTCAGGGTACGAAGAAGGAAGTAGGAATATTAATGCCCAATTCCCGATGCCCAATTCCCGATGCCCGATGCCCAATTCAGCTATTGAAGTTGCTGCGGGGGAATTTTATGTGGGAAGCGATCGCATTGACGCTTTGGATAATGAGCGATCGCGCCACCGATGCTATTTGGAAAAATATGCGATCGACCGTTATCCTGTCACTTGCAGTCAATACCGCAATTTTATGGCATCTGACGGCTATCAAAACCCTCAGTGGTGGTCAGCAGACGGATGGAAATGGCTGCAAGTTCATTTAGTCGATCGCCCGCTGTACTGGTCAGAAAATCCCGCTGTGGACAATCACCCAGTTTGTGGAGTCAGTTGGTACGAAGCCGAAGCTTACTGCAATTTCATCGGCAAGCGACTACCGACGGAATCCGAATGGGAAAAAGCGGCCAGTTATGATGCAGCAAATCAAACTCAACGCATCTATCCTTGGGGAGAAGAACAACCAAGTTTATCCCTATGCAATCACGGCAATAATCTGGGAAACACATCCCCAGTTGATCGGTTCCCAAACGGAGCGAGTGCTGTTGGTTGCTACGATATGTTGGGTAATGTTTGGGAGTGGACTGCATCAACCTTTGACGCTTATCCAGGATTTGAAAGTTATCCTTATACTGGCTATTCTCAAGCATATTTCGATGGAGAACACCGAGTTTTAAAAGGTGGGAGTTGGGCGACTCCTACTCAAACTCTGCGATCGAGCTTTCGGAATTGGTACTATCCGGGCGTGCGACAAATTATCGCAGGTTTTCGCTGCGCTTCTTGAATAGTTTTGTTTTGAGTTTTGAGTTTGGGAGCGATCGCCTGAATGATGAGACAATAACGGTATCTGGCTGAAAAATCAGGCTTGAGTGTGATATCTGCCAAAGCAACTACGTGCTACACCTATTTGTGCATCTTTAAATTACTGTATGAAATCCTCAAGACTTTCTGACACGACAAACTCAGCCTCAACGAAGGAAAATCGCTTACACTTAGAGCGACTGGTAAGTGCTGCGACACCGACATCCGTAGAAATTGATGCTGGTAGCGATGTAGTTAGCGGGTTGACTCAAACCCCCAAATCCTTACCTCCAAAGTATTTCTACGACGATCGCGGATCGAACCTATTTGAGTTGATTTGTCAATTGCCGGAATATTACCTGACACGCACTGAGACGGGGATTTTGCAAGAATGTGCGGGGGCGATCGCAAATCTGACTGGCAAGTGCGAAATCGTCGAACTAGGCAGTGGTAGTTCTACCAAAACCCGGATTCTCCTCGATGCTTACAGTCAACGGCAATATCCTCTGCATTATTTGCCGATCGACATCAGTCCCACTATCCTAGAAAGCAGCGCCTTTCAACTTTTAGCAGACTATCCCTCACTCCAGATTCACGGACTCGTCAGCACCTACGAATTAGCTTTGGCAAAAATTGCCCCATCGCCATTGCCAACCCGAATGATTTGTTTTTTAGGCAGCACCCTTGGCAATCTCAGTCCTCAAGAATGCGATATATTCTTCTCACAAATTGTTGGTGCATTACAGCTAGGAGAATATTTTTTGTTGGGCATTGATTTAGACAAATCCAAGGATATTTTAGAGCCTGCCTATGACGATAGTCAAGGGGTAACTGCTGCATTTAATTTGAATATGCTCAGGCATTTGAATCGGAAGTATGAGGGAAATTTTGACTTGACGCAGTTTGAGCATTTGGCATTTTATAATCAAGCAGAATGTCAAATTGAAATGCACTTAAAAAGCCAAAAACCACAAACTGTAAACTTGCGCGCTCTCGATTTAACAGTTGAATTTGCAGCGGGAGAGACTATCAGAAGCGAAATTTCCCGGAAATTCAAGCTCAATACTGTGCAGCAAGAACTCGCGAGTCGCGGTTTAGTATCAGTGCAAGTTTGGACCGATCCAAATCAGTGGTTTGGGCTGATACTTTGCCAGATGTCAGATGTTAGTTGTTAGTTGTTTAACTGGTTCCCAGGCTCTGGCCTGGGAACCGACGTCCAGAGGCTCTGCCTCGTCGTTCCTTATCACGAAAATTGGAGGCAGAGCCTCTAGATCTGCGTTACCAGGCCACAGCCTGGTAACGAGTAAAACAACTAACAACTAACAACTAACAAATTGGTTTCTGTCCGGGTTTGACGGCATGAATATATTCGCTTCCCGATGTTGGCCATCCCCGCTTGTAATAGGCTTCCTCCGGCTTCCCCCAGCCCAATTGCAGCAAGATTTCCAAAAAATCCAACTTTTCCCACTTCCAAAGACTAGCCCATTCTGTGCGCTGTACGATCGCCTCTACGTCCATAGGCTCGATCGCACGAAAATCCTTGCCACTGTTAATACTTAAATACAAATCCATACCCAAAGTGACTTGCCTCCAGAATTCCAGCATCGAAATCTTGGCTGCTTTCAGCGTCATTAAATCAATCGGTAAAGCAATTAATTCATCCTCGACTGCTGGATAACTAAGAGTATTTCCTTTAACCGTCATTTCTCGCCAAGCAATCCCAGAAACTTGATGTTCCCGTTGATATTCGTGTACAGCAGTCTTAAAATTTTGATAAGCAGTGAACTTTTGAACGCCCTCAGATTTGAGAAAGCGATCGATCACCGGGTTTCCTGTATAATCAGTTTCAGCCAGATTCAGACGCCGCCCGTGCAAGCAAGCTTGGCGTTCTGCTTCCAGGATGTTAATAAGTTCCGCCTGGGTGTAAATCTTGGGCATTTTTAATTAAGCCAAAATATCGGATTAACGTCCCGCAATTGCTATCCAAAAATACTTCTCAAAAGAACTTTTAGGAAGATCCACGCGCATTTGCTTACCCCAAGTATAGACATCAAAACTTACCCGATCGCGATCTTGAATTACCATATTTCCCGTCAACGCTACCCAGTGACTGGGATAAGGTATCAGCGGCGGTTTATTTCCCAGCATTCCTTCAGCAGTAATCAAAGCAAAAGCAAATCCTCCAGCCTGAATCGCTGCATCGGCGGCCCGCAGCGCTGGAATGTCGCCACCAAAATAAGCATAATGACATTTCACATCGCGACTACCCAGAATTTCTCGCGCCCAACCGATCATTTCCCAAGGTTTGGTCATGCCGCTAATATTGCGGATAATTTCTGGGGCGTTTGGTTCGACTGGAAACATCAAGTTTTCTGATTCCCGCAGCGCTGATAACAGCATCCAATCTACTTGAGGCATTCGCAAGTTTCCTTTGCTACGTCGCAGGGGAATTGAGGGAGAAATCGATCGCATAGATTGAGTCCGAAAACTGCCTGCTTCAAAAAGATTGCGACAGATTTCGACATAGCGGAGGGGGTTTTGCTTGATCAATGTGAATGCGACGGTAGCGGGGCCGCAAAAAGGTTGTCCGCCTTGATTTACTTGGAAAGGGCTTTGGATGCGTGATCGCATTTCTGCGATAATTTGGCTTTTATTCAAAGCTGCCCAAACACTGGGTAGCTGCGATTTTTCAAATTCAGAAATTGCTGCATCTGCTTCCTGCATTTTCATTAGCGGTTCTCAAAAAAGTGAGGTATATGAGCAAGTCCGTCAGCCCGATGCCCGATGCCCGATGCCCGATGCCCGATGTCCATGTATAGCACCTCATGTTACTGAGAAAGGCTATATTTGAGGTGGATTCAATTCTCGGCATTTATCTAATGCTAATAAATAAGCGGTTTGATAGTCTTTCCCGCCTAACATTAAGTCGCCGTAATATTCATAGGGCAAATCTCCATAAACGGGCAGGGGATCGTCAAGAGGATAATCTTCTTTTGACTCTTCTATAATTGCTGTTATTTTTTTGAGGCTGAGACTTTGGGCTGGAAAATAGTACAGTTTTTCGGCGTTTAAACCGAGGTGGGGGAAGGTTGGATCGATAATGCGATCGCCCAATTCTATCCAACTATACTCTATCGCTTTGTCTGGGAATTCAGAGGATACCAAAAAGCCTTGGACGTAGATTGCACCTTCCATAGCTAATGCTGCTTGATAAGCGTTGTCAAAGCATTTTGTAGCTTTACTATTGATGACATTTGAGATTTCTACTGAAACTATTTCATCTAATATTTTGGTCATTTTATGTTATTAATTACCATTTTCCTGGCATTGTGTCCTTCAGTCTCAATTCTTCTCGACTCATCAGAGCTTCATAATAGTCTGGTTTAATTTCTAAGGCAACTCCATAGGAACTAATGGCATCTTGATTTCGCTGCAATTTTTGCAAAACATCGCCTCGGTGAGCCCAGGCTTCCCAGTTGTCTGGCTTCAGTTGAATTACTTGATCGCAAGCTACAACAGCCTCAGCATAGCGTTCCATTTTTGCTAGCAAAGTTGCCCGGTGCATCCAGGCTTGATAGTTGTCTGGCCAAATAGTAATTGCTCGATCGTATGCTAGTAGACTTGGTTCATATTGCTGCAATTTTTCGAGAGCATTGCCACGTTTTAACCAAGCTTCAAAATTGTCCGGCATGATTTCAATGACTTGGTTGTATGCTGCGACGGCTTCTTGGTAGCGCTCTAATTTTTCTAGGGCTTCTCCTTGCTGCAATCCAACTTTTGATGAAATTTGTGCTTCAGAACTTAGGGAAATTACTTTGTCATAACAGGCGATCGCTTCTTCGTACTGTTGCAATTGTTCGAGAGCTTCACCTCGTAAGTTCCAAGCTTCTAAAAAATTACCTTGAATTTGTAGGGCATTACTGTAAGCGATAATTGCATCTTTGTATCGTTCCAATCCTGCTAAAGCGATTCCTCTACCTAGCCAAGCTTCGGGGAAATTCGGATTAATTTGAATTGCTTTGTCAAAGGCTGCGATCGCCTCGGAATACTCTTCTGATTCTGACAGAGTTTGACCGCGGCCGATCCAGACTTCAGGATAAAATTGATTAATTTGAATAGCTTTGTCGAAACAAGCAATGGCTGCATAGCGCTGTTGGTGTTTGAGGGCCATGCCTTTATAAAACCAAGCTTCGTAGTCATTGGGTTGTAGCTCAATAACGCGATCGTAAGCTCTGACTGCATCTACATATCGGTGCAGTTTTGCTGATGCAATACCCCGATTGAACCAAGCCAGACAATTTGTGGGTTGGAGTTGAATGGCGCGATCGTAAGAAGTGACAGCTTCAGGATAACGTTCTGTCTTCATCAGAGCCAAACCTCGGTTCAACCAAGCTTCCCAGTTAGTCGGTACGAGTTTCAGTCCGCGCTCATAAGCCGCCACAGCCTCGGCATTCCGTTGCGCTTGCAAAAGCACATTACCTAGACGACACCACATTGCGGGCAAATTGGGATGAATTTCGGTTGCTCGTTTGTAACAACTTGCTGAAGATTCCCACTGCTGCAATTCTTCGAGAGCTCGTCCCCGTTGATACCAAGCTTCGTGTTTTTCGCCATTGATCAGAATTGCTTGGTCAAAACCCGCGATCGCCTCGGAGTAATTTTGTAAGCTTAACATTGCAGTACCGCGTAGCATCCAAGCCCAATATTCCTCTGGCTTGAGAGCTATAGCCCGATCGCAACAAGCTACTGTTTCTACATATTGAGCCAATTGTTTGTAAGCCTTACCCAAATTCAGCCATGCCCTCGCCCAATCTGGCTTAGTTTGGACTGCTCTGCCATAATAATCTACTGCCGCTTCGTATCTGCCCGATGCGTACAATCTATTGCCCCGATCGTAATCTCGAAATGCTGCAAAAATTCTCAGAAATGGCGGCAGCAAGGTCGATTGGGGGTTTGAGAAGTTGTTATTGGAGGTTTTCGGGGCAGAAGTTGAGAAGTCTGGCATGGGCCTGGCACATAAAGGTTTTGTAGGACAACAAGCTTTGCGGTCTTAATGTTAACTTGTGTTGTACTTAAGTGTCTGCTGTTACCAGACAACTTTAACATATTTTCAATCAAACTTTGTATGATATTTCTGCACCCACTTTTAGATTTTAGGGATACAAATGGTTGGGAGTCGATCGCATCTAGCCCCAATTATTATTATCAAGGTCTTTGTCCTCAAAGCGGTGAGTTGCTGAGATTGCCTCGGACAGTTCAGTGTGAGGCGATCGCCCGTGGTTTGATGCAGCACCTGGCTGGGGACGAGGGCCATTCCCGCGAGGGCAAAATGTACGGCATATTGCTAGTTGAAACCCTGGATGGGGAAAAAAGGATACTCAAAGCATTTTCTGGGCTTTTGAACGGTTGTAGCACCGTTGAAGGCTGGGTAGAGGCAATTCCAGGACGCGATCGCGTGGCTTTGGCAGAAGCCCGCACTTTGGCTGAATTGGAGTCGATGAAACAGGAACTGATAGCGCTGAAGGAACTGCCTCAGCGTGTGGAATATGAAGGGCTTTTGCGGGAGTTTGAGTTGGAATTGGGCGATTTGGGCGATCGGCACAAAACTTGCAAGCAGCAACGCAATGAACAACGGGATTTATTGTGCAGAACTCTGGCAGGAGAAACACTGGAAATAGCTTTAGAAGAATTGAATCAAGCAAGTAGATTAGAAGGAATTGAGCGCAGACAATTTAAGCGAAATCGGGATGAGAAATTGCAGCTACTCAAACAATTGATTGATGTTGCAGATGAGCAGATGCGTGAACTGAAACAGCAGCGCAAACAACTGTCTCGCCAACTCCAAACACAGATGCACGAGGCTTATACTCTGGTGAATTTTTTGGGTAAATCGCGATCGCTCCAGCAATTGATGCCTAATGGTTCGATACCGACTGGAACCGGTGATTGTTGTGCACCAAAATTGCTGCACTGTGCGGCCTTACACAACCTGAAACCGTTGGCAATGGCGGAGTTTTGGTGGGGGCCGTCATCGGGGGACAAAGTTCAGGGAGAGTTTTATGGTGCTTGTGGCGATCGGTGTCAGCCATTGATGGGGTTTTTGCTATCAGGATTAGAAATGAGGAGACGGCAGTGCCGTGTCCCTACCGTGATTAATTGTAGGGAGACGGCACTGCCGTCTCCTCCAGATCATTCTGGTAACACCGAAATTGATGCTATGCAAATACTACCAATTATCTATGAAGATAAATGGTTGATTGCCATCGATAAACCTTCAGGTTTACTCTCGGTTCCGGGACGTTACCTAGAAAATCAAGATAGTGTTTTAAGTCGTTTTCGCAACTTGCTACCGGATAGTTTAAATTTGAATGTAGTGCATCGTTTAGATTTGGAAACATCAGGAATTTTGATATTAGCACGAGACAAAGAAACTCACAGACAACTTAGTTTGCAATTTGAGAAAAAACAGATTCAAAAAGTATATGAAGCGGTACTTTCCGGTGTGGTAAATATGAAAGTTGGGTCGATCGCACTTCCACTGTGGGGCGATCCAGAAAATCGGCCTTACCAACAAGTCGATTTTGAGCATGGAAAACCTAGTGTGACTGAGTTTCAGGTGATTGGGAGAGAGGGAAATTGCGATCGCATCGAATTTCTGCCACTAACCGGGCGTACCCACCAATTGAGAGTTCATGCAGCAGATGTGAGAGGATTGGGAATACCGATTTTGGGTGATCGACTTTATGGATGTTGCGCTGTTGCGAGTCGGCTACACTTACACGCCAGAGAACTTTCCTTTCAGCATCCGCAGTTGGGAGAAAGGCTATACCTAAAAGCAGAAACACCATTTTGAGGGAAATATGACTTACCATAATGTAGACACTCTATATATACATCCTTGAAAAAGGAGGATTGGGCTATGGTTGCGACAATCGCCAAGTGGGGAAACAGTCTTGCTGTTAGGATTCCACAGCATTTAGCTAAAGAGATTAACTTAGCTGAAGGTTCCCAAGTGCAGCTTGTGTTGATAGATGGTAGGCTGACGATCGAGCCGATAATTCGTCGGCGGTATTCGCTTGAGGAGTTAGTCGAGGCGATTACCTCACAGAATCTTCATACCGAGATTGATAGTGGAGTTGCTGTGGGGAATGAAGTTTGGTGACACAATCAAATTCCTACATTCCGAGTCGAGGCGAAAACCATTCCAGTGGCATCGGAATTAATATTATCCACAATCAGGACACGGCAATGCCGTGTCCTCCTCGCGAACGCTTGCTCAAATCTAAAATTGATTGACTGCTTCGTAATCTTCCCAAGCTGCTTTTGCACCAAATTCGACGATCGCACTCAAATCACAACCGTATTCTCCAGCGCAACTAAAAGAACCAAGTTCCAAGACATACAGCTCTCCCTCTGACTCACAGATATCGATCGTGTAGAGAGATTCTGGATACCAACTCACTTGTTTGAACACTTCGCTAAGATAGTTTTCCAGATATCCTCCCCTGATTGTCTCATCAACTCTTTCTTCTCCAATTAAATAAAGAGAACCAGTGATAACTTGATTTTTATAAATAAAAAACCTCCATTCTTTCTCAATCGACCGCTTGCCACTGACTAATACTAAACTTGTTTCATCTCTTTTTAACTCACTTCCCAGAGACTGCATAGTATTTAAAACATTCAGGTTGAAAACCCCGGCTCGAAATGACTTCATATTGCTATCAGGTCGGACAAACAAATCTCCATCGGATTTGAAGTATTCAAGAACTTCGGTTTTTCTTCTGATTAATTCACCCAAAGAAAGCAAAAAATATTTGTTATTTAACAAGTATTGACCGAAATAAGTGTAATAACTGGAACAACGGAGATGTTTTTCGTCCATATAAGCTCCCGGAATCCACGCAGTTCTCAAGATATCCCGACCTAAATTCAGGGTTCCTCTGAATAAAACACAGTCATCAGGGGTAAAATATTGATGGGCTGCTTCCGGGCGAAAATTCAGATATTTGGTTTCTCGGTAAATGTATCCTTGTTTCTGCAATTCTGCTAAAAATTCTTGTTCGCGATCGTAAATACCTTTTTCAAGCAACCAATTTACTTTTTTCATGTAACGATCCAGTAGGGTGCGTCAGCTAGAACACTCACTATACATGGGAAACGCTTATTATTGACGCACCCTACTATCTAAAATAGATTAACTTAAATCTAGCCAAATGGCAAAAAAGCAGTTGAGATCGAGAACGTTTCCCCATATTCTAATAAGCGTAGGACATTTCAAAACATCCGAGCTATGGGCTTAGTAGTTTGAGTGGCTAAAAATCAGCAATCGCGATCGCAACATTTTTTAAGATCATGGCAGAAAATCACAAGTCAACAGTTATCATTACAGGTGCATCCTCCGGCGTCGGCTTATACGGCGCAAAAGCCCTTGCAGACAAGGGATGGCACGTAGTCATGGCCTGTCGGGATGTGCGAAAAGCCGGAGATGCAGCCCAAGAATTAGGAATCCCCCAGGGTAGCTACTCCATCATGCAAATAGACTTAGGCGATTTGGAGAGTGTGCGACGGTTTGCGAGGGAATTCAAGGCAAGTGGCAGGCCTTTGGACGCTTTGGTGTGTAACGCCGCCATCTATATGCCTTTGATTAAGGAACCGCAGCGCAGCCCAGAAGGATTTGAGTTGACAATGACTACCAATCACCTCGGCCATTTTCTCCTGTGCAACCTGATGATGGAGAATATGAAGCCTTCCTACTATGCGGATGCGAGGATAGTAATTTTGGGCACAGTGACTCACAATCCCGATGAGTTGGGCGGGAAGATTCCACCACGGCCAGATTTAGGCAAGTTTGAGGGCTTTGAAGCGGGTTTTAAAGAACCTGTTTCGATGGTTGATGGCAAAAAATTTGAGCCAGTCAAGGCTTACAAAGACAGCAAGGTTTGCAACGTGCTGACAATGCGGGAATTGCACCGACGTTTTCATGAATCCACCGGAATTACCTTCACATCACTGTATCCAGGATGTGTGGCCGACACACCATTGTTCCGTAATCACTATCCCTTATTTCAGAAACTTTTCCCCTTGTTCCAAAAAAATATCACGGGAGGTTATGTTTCGCAGGAATTAGCAGGAGAAAGACTGGCAATGGTGGTAGCTGATCCAGAATATAAACAATCCGGCGCCTATTGGAGTTGGGGAAATCGTCAGAAAAAAGATGGCGCATCTTTTGTGCAGAAGGTTTCTCCCCAAGCTAGAGATGATGAAAAAGGCGATCGGATGTGGGATTTGAGCGCTAAATTAGTTGGATTAGCCCAGTAGTCATTCAAAACACGGCAACTGAGAAATCGAGGAGACGGCAATTGAGAAATCGAGGACACGGCAATTGAGAAATCGAGGACACGGCAGTGCCGTGTCCCTACCCCAATTAATTGTAGGGACACGGCACTGCCGTCTCCTAATTTCTTGCATAGATTCAATACTACCCATGCAATAGGAAATAATATAACATGACTTACCGCTCCCAAAAACTATTTATATTTATAGTCATATCTGGATTTTTCTTATTAGCAAAACCCGCACCAACAACTGCAACTACAGTTGAAAATTCGACCTCGAATCTTGATAATTTAGAAGTCCCCAACCCCCAAAACTTACCTACAGAAATCGATCGCGATTCCCAACCCATATCAAACCCGGTAGCATCGGTATTGTTCAAACAGTCAACCGTCAACAGCCAACCGTCAACCGTCAACAATCAACATCATTCCCGTGCAACCAGAATTGAGATCAGCCAACTCCCCAACCCAATTCAACCCAGAGAACCCGAATTACCCGCTCCTACACCACCACAAACCCCAGAACCGTCTCCCCTGCAACCCACCCAGCCAACACCCGCTGAGGGCGAAGTTAGACCAGAGATTCCGGGTACAATTCGGGTCGATCGCTTTGAATTTGAGGGCAACACAGCCTTTAGCGATCGCGAACTAGCCGAAATCACTAAATCCTTCGTGGGGCGCGAAATCACCTTTGCCGAACTGATCGCAGTGGAAGCAGCCGTAACTCAAAAATATGTAGCAGCAGGATACATCAATTCCGGTGCTGTAATTCCGGCCAATCAAAGCTTTTCCAGACAAGGGGCGGTAGTTAAAATTCAGATTGTGGAAGGAGGATTAGAGGAGATTTCCATTACTGGCAACCGTCGGCTAAATTCAAATTACGTGCGATCGCGCCTAGCCATCGCTACCAAAAGGCCACTGAATCGCGATCGACTGCTGCAAGCCTTACAAATACTGCAACTAGATCCCTTAATTGGCAATATCTCCGCCGAATTGCAAGCCGGAAGCCGCCCAGAAAAAAGTCGCTTAGAAGTCCGAGTCAAAGAAGCAGATAGCTTTAGTGGCGAAGTCTTCACAGACAATAATCGATCGCCAAGCGTCGGCAGTTTTCGGCGCGGTGTTCGCATCAATCAAGCAAATTTGCTCGGTTTGGGTGACGGGTTGGAGGTATCCTACGCTAACACCGACGGTAGCAATGAAATCAACGGCAGTTATACGATCCCAGTCAATCCCCGCAACGGCACAATTCGGTTGGCGGTGGGTGCTGCTAGCACTAATATTATTGAGGAACCCTTTGATGCTGCTGGGATTGAGGGTAAATCGCGCACTTACGAATTAAGTTACCGCCAACTGATCGTCGAAAAGCCCGATCGCAACTTGGCTTTAGGACTAACATTATCGCGGCAAGAAAGCAATACATCCCTTTCTGGTGAACCATTTCCGCTGTCGGCGGGTGCAAACGATCGCGGTGAAACCCGTGTTTCTGCTGTCCGCTTTTTCCAAGAATACGTGCAGCGTAGTTCCAATCAAGTGTTCGCGGCGCGATCGCAATTCTCCCTCGGCACTAATCTTTTCGGCGCTACTAGCAATAATAGCGGGCCAGACAGCAGTTTTCTGTCGTGGCGCGGACAAGCTCAATATGTGCGAGTGTTAGCACCAGAAACCTTACTGATTGTACGTTCTGATATTCAATTAGCCGATCGCCCTTTGCTTTCTCTCGAACAAATCGGGATCGGTGGTGTGCAAAGTGTACGCGGATATCGCCAAGATTTGCTGTTGACTGATAGCGGTGCGATCGCCTCTGCGGAAGTGCGTTTCCCAATTTGGCGTGTACCGCAAGTTAAAGGATTGTTGCAGGTGGCTCCATTTATCGATTTGGGGGTAGGCTGGAACCATTCTGGCGAAAAAGCTAATCCTGATTCTGACAAGCTTCTGGGTGCGGGTGTGGGGTTGTTGTGGCAAATGGGCGATCGATTGAACGTGCGTCTAGATTATGGTTTTCCTTTGATTAATGTCGGAGGGGGCGATCGAACTTTCCAAGAAAAAGGCATCTATTTTCGGATTAATTACTTTGCTTTCTAAATTGTGGGTTGCGTTGAGTGCGATCGAACCCCAACACTTTAGACCTCTCCAACAATTATTGTGGAACAGGCATCTTGCCTGTTCAATGGTTTTTGTTTCATAATTAAGAGAGTTACATCATCCAGCAATACTTGATTTCCTATAAACTTGTACAGATTGGCAATAATTGCCTGTTGAATTTCTAAAGTATTGTAGGGTGCGTCAGCCCGCAACGTTTCCCTTGCCTAGTAAGCGATCGAGCTGACGCACCCTACAGACCTAATTTTCCCGCACATTCAATAATTGCAATGGCACTATTTAGCAGAATTAAAAGGATCTAGAAAACGTTTCATTGCCTTTGACATAGCCCAAGTTGGTATTCGAGCGCTTTGTCTTAAAAGTTGTGATCGCTCTTCCATAAGCTTCTCCCACTGGCTGATAAACTCAGATGGTTCGATGAGATTTGCTCTCCCCTGCTTGATCAGAAGATAAGTTTTAGTTGCCCAAGCATCCAACACATTTCCAGCCTCAAAGTGCAACTTCTCCTTTTCAGCAGGATTCAAGAAAGACATTGCTCCGGTAATCCCTGCCACTATAAAAGCTGTAATCCCCGCTATGGTGGAATTTTGGGTAAATGCAGATATACCCGATATACTAGCCAAGATTGCTGCTGGCAACCCAAAAAGTATATGAACATTTCCGTAAGTGTCGGATGCTCTGCGGTGACAACTAGCCATTTCCAGAGCCTGATCCGCGTACCATTCGGTTTCTCGCACAATATCTGACAGAAAAGCCGCATTATTAGGAGTGCTTCTAAAAGTAGACATCTAATTCTCCAATTTTACAGTTTTGTTACATCTCGCTCCACTCCATCCCAAAAGATTGTGGCTTGATGAACTGCCAGGGAGACGGAGCTATTATCTGCCAAGTTCACAGGCAGATTGTACAAAAACGGCAGCCTCTGTAAATTTACTGCTTCTGGCGATAGACAAAGGTGATCGGTAAAACCTGTATCTATAACAAACTTGATCTGGAAAGTAAGGTTGCTAAAATCTCTCCCTGCTTGACGTTGAAGAATACTCAGATGATCTGTATCCAGTAAATATTTCATAGCTCATCTTGAGCTTCGAGGAGAGACTCATCCCCTTGGCGAATCGCTCGTCCATAGGCAAGTAGCTCCTCAAAGGCAGGTTCATCTTTGAAAGACCGTGTCTTGCTACTCCGCAATGTTGGCGGAATTTAGTCACCTGTCGATTATTAGGTTTTAATTCCGTCTTGAAACTGAGTAACACTTGCTTTCACCTCATTTTTGCCGTATCGTTATTATATGCAGAATTAATACGGAATAACAAGATGCCTAGAAAAAAGATTTATAGCGAACCCAAGCGTAAAGTAAGTTTAAGTCTGACCGAGACTGCTACGAAGTGGTTAGAGGGAAAACAAGTTGAGCTTACCGCAAGCAGTCTTAGTGACGTTATCGAAAGACTCGCTAGAGAGTTACCCAAAAGTTCTATCAATGGGTAACTCTGTCCAAGAATTACGTTACAGCTTCCAGCCCTATAATTTGTTGTAACCAATTCGTCGGTTGAGAAGCCACAATTTGCTTCTGCAACTGGGCGATCGCTGCTTCCACTGCTGCAAGCCGTTCCTCTAAAGAAGTGTTAATTGCCATTTGAGTTTCCCTAATTAATCCTTGATCGCGACAACCTGACAATACGATCGCAATCTGTGCGTCCTAACCAATTAGCCCCTATTCTACGTCCCTAACTGCTGCAACAACTCTTGAATGGATAAAACAGGTATAGGCGAACTCAAAAAACCTTTATTATCGCGGGTCAAAATCGCATCCAACCCTTGAGCAACTGCACCAAAAATTTGAACAGCATCTTCAAAATCAACCAAACCAGAGTTGAAAGCTGATTCCAAAACGGCTCGATCGATAGGACAAATGACCATAGCAGTCAGCGTTTCTGAAACCGCTTGCCGTGCTTGCTCAACGCTGCGAGTATGTTTGCGAGAAATGTAGAAAATATCCGTGAGTGTTGTCGCCGTAACATAACCGATGAGTTGCCCAGCATCAATCGCTTGAAACAACAACTCTGCGTCTTGGAAAAATGGCGATCGCTGCAACAGAAAATCTAGGACAATGTTGGTATCAATTAAAACTCTCACTAAAGATACTTCTCCACTCGTCGCGCTTCCAACATTGCAGCCACTTCCTCATCTGTCGGTGCGCGTTGGTCTGTCTTTAGCAAGCCTCGCATCCGCTGAATCGCACCAGAACGATCGCCCCTGGTAACTGGCGGATCTTGCAAGGACTCAATGATGGCGCTCACTAACGCAAGGCGATCGCTCGGTGGCAGTTTGAAGACCTGCTCCTTGACTTCTTGTAGCAACATAGACGGCTCCTAAGATTGAAGGTGTCTACCATCTAGTATGAACGATTGCGTTCTCCATGACCAGGTAGAATTAGCTCTGCTCCCGGTAACTCATTCAAACTCATGACTCTTTCTCCTCTGAGTTATATCAAATCCCGTAGCATCAGAATTTTTCATCTCTCTTATCTCCCTCTGTGTTCTCTGCGTTCTCTGTGGTTAAATCACGATCGTGCAACGGTCAACGATCTTACATTCAAAACCTTTGATAAATTTCTCACATTTTAGCGCTGACGGCCAAATTTTATTAAGTGGCGGTCTCGATCGCTACTTGGATCGCGATCGGGGACGCTCGCATTGATACGATCTAAATATATAATTATAATGGAACCGGAAACGATATAAATCCTAACCTAGTTAACACAAGAGGGCTTGTCTTATGGTTCAGACAAAAACTAAACTAACATTTGTAGAGTTTCTCGAAAAGTACCCCGACGGATCGGGCATCTACGAACTTGTCAATGGAGAGATTGTCAAAGTGGAAGCAACCAGAGCTCATAAAAATGTGGCACGATTTCTAGTATTTGGCTTTAACGATGAAATCAGGCGCTTGGGACTTGACTATATCGTTGACAAAGATATAGTTTTCAGAACTGTAACGGCTTCAGGACAAGAACAAGGCAGAAATCCTGATGTCGGCGTGGTTAAGGCATCTGTATGGAACAGCAATGTACGTGGCTACGGAGCCCTTACCGAACCTATCCAATTAGCAGTAGAAGTTACCTCAACTAACTGGGAAGACGACTATGTTGATAAGTTAGATGAGTATCAACGGCTAGGCATTTGTGAGTATTGGATTGTGGACTATTTAGCCCTCGCTTCTAGGGCTTATTTGGGTAATCCCAAAATTCCCACAGTTTTTGTTTACTCTTTGGAAAATAGCCGCTATTTAGTTCAAAGTTTTACAGGTAATGAGCGCATTATCTCTAAAACTTTTCCCGAACTAGAAATCACTGTAGAGCAAATTGTGATTAGCAGTCAAATGCAAAGCCTTTAGAGAAACGAGATGAGCTTACACCGATAAACTTTATCCTGGAAAAAGTGTTTTTATGCCTCGCTTACATTACTCCCTACTGTTTTCATTATTCTCAAGAACAGGCAAGATGCCTGTTCCACAAATACTAGATTTTATTGTGGGGAGTAGGGGTTGGGCATCTAGCCCGCCCGTAAGTTACTCCCTACTGTTTGCCTTCCTGTTGCTATTTCCCGCAAGTGCGATCGCCCAAATCATTCCCGATAATACCCTGGGCCCGGAAAGTTCGCGCACCGTTTCCGATACAATCAACAACTTGCCGATCGATCGCATTGAAGGCGGCGCAACACGCGGCCCCAGCTTATTTCACAGTTTCCGAGAATTCAACATTGGTGAAGGGCGTGGAGCCTATTTTGTCAATCCCAATAGTGTTGTCAATATTTTCACCCGCGTCACCGGCGGCAACTCCTCCAATATTTTAGGAACATTAGGAGTACAGGGAAACGCCAACTTATTTTTAATCAACCCGAAAGGAATTGTATTCGGCCCCAATGCGCGGTTAGATTTACGCGGTTCGTTTCTCGCTTCATCTGCTGCGGGCGTTCTTTTTAATAACGGTTTTGAATTCAGCGCCGCTAATCCCAACGCAGTACCATTATTGGCGATTAATATTCCTGTGGGTTTAAGATTTCGAGAAAATCCAGGTGCAATTGTCAACGCTTCGAGAGTTACTCAAAATATTCAAGGCACAGAAATACCCGTCGGTTTAGCAGTTCCTCCCGGTCAAACCTTAGCACTGGTAGGAGGAGATTTAATTTTTAACCATGGTTTTGCTAGCGCTTTTAGCGGCAACATTCAATTAGGGAGCGTGGCAAGTCCGGGTTTGGTAAGCTTCAACATCACACCCATAGGATTAGGTTTAGATTATACAAATGTTGCCAATTTTGGCAACATTGAATTATCAGGTTTATCGGCGGTGACAGCCAGTGGGCCTGGGGGAGGCGCGATCGCAATCCGGGGAGGAAATGTGACTTTGCGCGATCGCGCTTCCCTGCTTTCCGATACCTTGGGAAATATTGACGGCCGCGACATCACCGTAGATGCAGCACAGTTAAGAATATTAGACCAAGCCTTGATTTCAACTAGCACGATCGGTATCGGAAACGGAGGCAATCTGACTATCCGCGCCGCTGACTCTGTAGAAGTCAAGGGAACTGGATTTGATTACTTTCGGCGGACTATTCTTGATGCGGGAACAAGTGGAACCTCTAGCTTCTCAACTCGGCAAAGCGGCTTATTTGTCGGGACTGTGGGCGCGGGAAAGGCGGGAAATATAGCAATTGATACCAGGCAATTAACGATTCGAGAAGGCGCGATCGTCACCAACCTGGTCTACGGTACAGGAGCCGGGGGGAATCTGGGAATCAGAGTGTCAGAATCGATGGATGTGAGCGAATCAGGGGTAATCACCAGCACTGTAAATCAAGGAAATGGAGGCAATTTAACAATTGATACTGGGAAGCTGACTATCAGGAATGGGGCAGTTTTATCAGCCGCAACTGTGGCGGCAGGCAATGGAGGAAACTTAACCGTGAAAGCTTCTGACTCGGTGGCATTGTCAGAGTACCGAGAAGATAGTTCCTTTGGTACTGGAATCACCACTAATAGTCTTGGCGGTACGGGAAGCGCGGGAAACATAGAAATTAATACACGCTCTTTGCTGGTAGATGGGGGTACATCGATCAGTTCTACGAGCGGGATCACAGCCAGAGGTAGGGTGTTGCGTGCTCTCGGTCGGGGTGGAAACCTTACCATTAATGCCTCCGACTCTGTGACAATAGCTGGCAGCAGCAGCGCAAGTGATACCCTATTGAGTGCTCGTATTGCGCGCAGTCAATTAGTTACAGGGACAGTTGGCAGTGCCGACTCTGGCGACTTGAGGATTAATACCAGGCGATTGATTCTTCAAGGTAGAGCGGCAATAGGAGCCTCTACTCTGGATGCAGGACAGGGGGGAAATATCATCATCAATGCTTCGGAGTCGGTGGAACTAACGGGAACCAAAGATAATGTGTCTGCTTCCGGCATCGCCACAGCCTCTGGGGATACGTTGTTACAGTCTGTGTTGCAGATTCCCCCCCCCACAGGCGCAGCGGGAAATATTAACGTTACTACTCCCAGGTTAAGTATCCGGGATGGGGCAACGGTGACTGTGGGGAGTTTGGGTTCGGGGCGTGCTGGCAATATTAACATTGTAGCCGACTCAATTAATCTCCAAAATCAAGCTTCTATTGACGGTACAACGGTATCTGGGACGGGGGCAAACATTAACTTGCGATCGCGCGACATCCAGTTGCGACGGGGGAGCCGCATCACCACGGATGCGGGCGCTGCTGACGGTGGAAATATCAACATTAATAGCGACATTCTGGTGGCTTTACCCAAGGAAAATAGCGATATTACGGCTAATGCGCGATCGGCTCAAGGTGGTCGCGTTAATATCAATGTCCCCAATGTTTTCGGATTTACAGCCGTTAGCCGCGAACAACTTCGAGGTAGTTTGGGATTAACAGATGCTCAATTTGCACAGTTACAAGTAAGTCCTACTTCCCTGGTTTCGACGAGTGATATTGCGGCGATTTCTCAAGCCGGTGTCCCTGCTTTACAAGGAACAGTAACATTTAGCGATTCTGGGGTAAATCCCGCTCAAGGATTAGTCAAACTACCGCAAAATGTCACCGATCCTGCCACTTTAGTTGCTGCAAATCCCTGCATCCAAGGGGGACAGAACGAATTTAATGTGGCTGGAAAAGGAGGAGTACCGTCCTCTCCGAGTGAAGCCCTCAATAGCGATTCTAGCCAGTTTTCCTGGATCGATCCGGTTGTAGGGGAGAAGGGTGCGATCGATAACTTATCGCCCCGAAGTGATGCACCGAAGGCGAACCCCTCGCCTGACATTGTTCCGGCTCAAGGTTGGGTAGTCAATGCAACGGGGAACGTGACTCTTGTTGGATACAATTCTGGTGGTGTTGTTTCTGCTCGGAGTCCAAAACCTACGAGTGTTTGCAAGCCTCGATAGGTGTTCTTTCGGTTTTACAGCGTATTCCCGGTTTATGAAGTAGTAGGGAAACGGCAATGCCCAAGGAGTGTCAACTTAAGCCTGAAAGCATGGTGTGTAACGACCCTCTTCTCTAGAGGGCAGAGATCCGACACACCCCCAGCCCCTCTCTAGAGGGGAGCTAGATCCGGTTCCCCTCCTGGGAGGGGCTAGGGCGTGTTTTCAAACCCTGAATTGCCTTAAATTGTAGGTTGGGTTGAGGAACGAAACCCAACATTTTTTGTAGATTTGTTGGGTTGCGCTACGCTTAACCCAACCTACAGAAGAGTTTGAAAACACGCCCTAGGGGGATATCTGTGACTAGGTTTGACCTTAAGTTGACACTCCTTGGGCAATGCCGTTTCCCTACCGCAGATTGATCGCGCGGTGTCCTTCATAAACGTGGAATCTGCTGTATATCAATTTGATAATTCCCATGCTCGAATTAACAGGATTTAAGCTATGTCTCGCCTATCTTCCGCCCTATTTTTTATTTGCTTACTGCTACTTCCCTCGAAAACCTTCGCTCAAATTACCCCAGACGGCAGTTTAGGCAATGAAAGTTCGCGAACAGTTTCCGATAGAATCAATAACCTACCGAGCGATCGCATTTCAGGCGGCGCAACACGCGGCTCAAATCTCTTTCACAGTTTCCGAGAATTCAACATCGGTGAAGGCCGTGGAGCCTATTTTGTCAACCCTAATGGCATTTCTAACATTTTTACCCGCGTCACAGGCGGCAATCGGTCAAACATTTTAGGAACATTAGGAGTCCAGGGAAACGCCAACTTATTTTTAATCAACCCAAAAGGAATCCTCTTCGGTCCAAATGCTAGTTTAGATTTACGCGGCTCATTTATAGGCTCTACTGCTGACAGTATTGTTTTCAATAATGGCTTTGAATTTGGCAGCACTAACCCGCAATCACCACTATTAACCGTAAATATTCCCCTGGGTTTAAGATTTCGAGATAATCCTGGTACTATTGTCAATCGCTCAATCGCAACTGGACAAACCAACCAGCCCAAACTTCCCATAGAAACTCCAATTACTAATCAAGTCGGTTTAGCCGTAGACCCTAATCAAACTTTAGCCTTAATTGGAGGTAGTGTTCAACTTTTCACTGGTAACTTGACGGCTAGTGGCGGACAAATTGTCCTCGGTAGTCTTGCTACTTCGGGTTTAGTTAATTTCGCACAAACTCCGCTAGGTATAAATTTTAACTATGGTAATATTCAAAACTTTGGCAATATTGAACTCTCCGCAGGTAGCGTGATTAACACCAGTGGAGTCGGAGGTGGCAAGGTTGATATCAGAGGTGGAAATGTCAGCATCAGCAATTCCCGAATTTATGGACTGACACTGGGAAATATTGATAGTAGAGGCATCGATATCACTGCCCAAAATGTGCTAATCAAGGATGGATCTCAAATTTCCACCTTTACCCTAGGAGATGGTGCGGGTGGCAATATCAACATCCGTGCTGCTGATTCTGTAGAAATGAGCGGACTAGGAGTAGAGGGTTATCAACAGGTTGTAATTAAATATTTGATATCGGGAACGGTAGACCCATTTGACCCACAATTTGTTTTGTTTAATGGTACTTCTGGCGTTGGAGCTGGGGGAAGTATTACGATCGATACTGGCAGCCTGCTGATGCGTAATGGGGTGGTAGGTAGTGGCATTACCCTTGGTGCTGGAAATGGGGGAAATCTCAACATCCGTGCCAATAATTTTGAGATGGTGGGTTCTGGAATTAACAACGCCACGGCTAAAGATAGTAACGGTGCAGGAGGAGGTATAAACCTGGATGTTCAACGATTAATTATGCGTGATGGTTCTCTACTCGGTAGCACGAGTTACAGTGATGGATCGTCGGGGAATATTAATGTGAAAGCTGCCGAATCAGTAGAATTGTCCAACTCTGGGCCGAGAACTGCTGTATCAACGGGAATCAGCACCCTGAGTATCGGTGCTAACGGGAAAGCGGGGGATATTACGGTTGATACCAAGCGATTGAGTCTCTCTGATGGATCTGCTTTCACATTAGGAACAGGTGTATTAGTTGGCAGGTTTCTGTTTTCTAGAAATGGTGGGCCGGCCGGAAACTTAAGTGTTAGGGCTAGCGAATCAGTAGAAATTTCAGGAATTTCTCAACTTTTGACGAGCGGGAATCAAAATGCTAGTGCATTTATTTCTGCAACTTTGAGTTCTAGTCGGGGCGGGAATATCCGCGTTGATACGCCGAGGTTGACGGTGCGGGATGGAGGGATAGTTTCTACGAGTTCTTTGGGTGTGGGAAATGTGGGGGATATTACGATTAATGCCGATCGCATCGAAGTAAGTGGTAGTGGCAATAACGGTCTATTTGTCAGTGAAATTGACGCTTCCGTTGGTCAAGTCTTCGGTAATAATGCTGATGCTACAGCAAATGCGGGTTCGGTAAATCTGAATACCCGTCAATTGAGTGTCAGAGATGGAGCGACGCTGACGGTTTTGGCTAGGGGAACGGGACGAGCTGGTAATATCAATGTTGTAGCAGATTCAATTTCCCTTGACAACAAAGGTCGCATTGACGGCACAACTGTCTCCGGTACGGGAGCGAATATTAACCTACAAGCCCAAAGCATTCAGTTGCGACGGGGAAGTCGAATCACTACGGATGCGGGTATTTCTGAGGGTGGAAATATTAACCTCCGAAGCGATATTTTGGTGGCTCTTCCAGGGGAAAATAGTGATATTACGGCTAATGCGCGATCGGCTCAAGGTGGTCGTGTTAATGTCAATGTACCCAATGTCTTTGGGTTTCGGGCAGTGGGCCGCGAAGAGGTGAGAAGCAGTTTGGGATTAACAGATGCTCAATTTGCCCAGTTACAGGTAAGCCCAACTTCTTTGATTTCTACTAGCGACATTGCGGCTATTTCCCAAACCGGAGGGCCGGCTTTGCAAGGGACGGTAACGTTTAGTTCCTCTGGGGTGAATCCTGCTCAAGGGTTAGTGGAATTGCCACAGAATGTTACTAATCCGGCGCAGTTAATTGTGGCAAATCCCTGTATCCAAGCCGCAGAAAACGCATTTACTGTGACTGGTAAAGGGGGAGTTCCACCTAGTCCTAATGATAGCCTGAGCAGTGAATCAGTGCCGTTTGCGTGGGTGGAGTTTTCGGAAGGAAGTAGGAATCCTCTCAACTCTCCCCAAGGAAAAAGAACCCCCCCCCCAAGGAAAAAGAACCCCCCCCTACCCCCCCAAGGGGGGAATGAAGAAGCAGGAAGAGGAACCTCCCCCAACTCTCCCCAAGGAAACAGCCCTGCCCCCTACCCCCTCCAAGGGGGGAATGAAGAAGCAGGAAGTATGAAGCCCCCCCTACCCCCCCCAAGGGGGGAAATGAGAGAGAAAGAAGTTGTTCCGGCTCAAGGTTGGGTGATGAATTCTCAGGGAGATGTGACGTTGGTTGGGTATAATTTTGGAAATACTGCACGGAATCTTCGGCAAAATCCTGTTTGTTTGCCTCGTTGAAGGTATTTTTTTTAACCGCAGATGTAGGCGGATAAACGCGGATAAACGCAGATAATTAATAAGATGTATTTATGAATTTTACCCGATCGCTCCGACAAGCAATTCTGTTATTTATAGTTTCGTGTTTGCTGGCAATTTCTATTCCTCCGGTAGTTGCTCAAGTTCAACCTACAGATGGGATGCAGCTTGTTCGACAAGCTAAAACTCTGTACAATTCGGAACGGTTTGCAGAGGCTGTACCGCTTTTGCAGCAAGCAGTGATGGTGTTTGAACTCAAAGGGGAAAATCTGAATCGAGCCACGGCTTTGAGCAATTTGGCTGCCAGTTTTGGGCAATTAACTGAGTGGGAGCAAGCTGAAATTGCGGTCAATTCGAGTTTGTTGGTGGTACGTCAGTTGCCGAAAACGATGGGACAGCAGGGAATTTTGGGTCAAAGTCTGAATATTCAAGGACAATTGCAATTGGAACGGGGACGGACTCAGGAGGCGATCGATATTTGGACTGAATCTGCTAAAGTTTTTGAGCAAATTGATGCTAGAGACCAGTTGTTTCAAGTTCAAATTAATCAAAGTCGGGCTTGGGAAACTCTGGGACTTTATCCAAGATCTTGCAAGATTTTGTTGGCTTCTTTTAAGTTGGAAAATAAGACTTGTGAGCTTTCAAATGACGGTTTGGTAAGTTTGAAAAGTCGGCAAGTTTCTCCTGAAAATGTTAGGGGAATTAATGCTTTGGGTAGGGTGTTGCGGGTTTTGGGAAAATTGGATCGATCGCAGGAGATACTTTTAGTAGGACTGGAATCTGCTGGAAAATTGGGACTCAGACAGGATGAGGCTGCAATTTATCTGAATCTTGGTAATACGGAACGGGCTAAAAGTAATAAACCTGGTTTAAGTGCTCAACAGCGGGCCGATTTGGAGCGATCGGCTCTTTCGTATTATGCTCGATCAGTCCAGATGAGCGCGGGGGCATCGCCCCTACGGATGCAGGCGAGGTTGAACCAGTTGAGTCTGTTGACCGATCGCCAAAATTGGTCGGAAGCAATGGTTTTATGGCGATCGATCCAACCTCAAATTGCTCAACTTTCCTCGAATCGCGCCGGATTTTATGCTCGAATTAATCTAGCAGAAAGCTTGATCAAATTGGCACAGTCCCCGATCGCAACTCCGAGTTTAAACGATATTGACAAAATGCTCTCCGAAGCTTCTGAACCAGCAAACAGCTTAGGCGACAAGCGCATACAAGCTTATATTCTAGGAACTCGTGGGAAGCTGTACGAACTCCAAAAACAGCATTCTGTGGCTGAAAAATTGACAATCCAGGCTTTGAGTTTAGCGCCAGCATTTCAGTCTCCCGATATTGCTTACCAATTATTGTGGCAACTCGGACGGATTCGGAAGGCTCAAGGTAATTTGGAAGGGGCGATCGCCCAATATACTCAAGCTGTGAATGTATTGTCTTCTCTGCGGGGCGATTTGGTGACAGTCAATCCCGAAGTGCAATTTTCGTTTCGGGAAAGTGCCGAACCGGTTTATCGGCAATTAGTCGAACTGCTTTTGCAAGAGGAATCTCCTAGTCAGGATAAGTTAAAGCTGGCACGCCAGACGGTGGAATCTTTGCAGTTGGCTGAATTGGACAACTTTTTCCGGGATGCTTGTGCTGATGCTAAACCAAAGTCGATCGAGGAAATTGATCCAACGGCTGCGGTGATTTATCCGATTATTTTGAGCGATCGTTTGGAGGTAATTTTGTCAATTCCTGGCAAACCCTTACGCCGTTACAGCACAAAGAAGTCTCAGCAAGAGTTGGAAACTGCCTTCAGATTAGCCAAAAATACGATCAGGCCTTCTGCTTTTCCACGAGAAAGGAAGCCACCTGTTCAACAAGTTTACGATTGGTTAATCCGTCCTGCGGAGGCGGATTTGACTGCTAGTGGGATTAAAACTCTGGTATTTGTATTGGATGGCTATTTGCGAAATCTGCCGATGGCTATTCTATATGACGGCGAGCAGTTTCTTGTAGAAAAATACAATATTGCTTTGGCACCGGGACTACAATTAGTCGCACCCAAACCGTTGAGTCAAGTTAAATTAAAAGTGCTGACTGCTGCCCTCTCTGAGGCGCGTCAAGGCTTCCCAGCTTTGCCGGGGGTAAAGCGGGAAATTCAGGAAATTTCCACCCAGATGCCAACTAATGGGCTACTAAATCAACAGTTTGTGAGCGGGCAGTTGCAAGCTCTGATTAAAGAGGTGTCTTATCCGATCGTCCATTTGGCAACCCATGGTCAGTTTAGCTCGAATGCCGCGGATACTTTTATTGTGACTTGGGATCAGAAAGTGAATGTTAAGGAATTCGATCAATTGTTGCGATCACGCACTGGGGGAAAACAACAGGCGATCGAGCTTTTGGTATTGAGTGCTTGCGAAACGGCTTCGGGCGATAGTCGCGCGGCTTTGGGTTTGGCTGGGGCGGCAATTCGATCGGGAGCTCGCAGCACTGTGGCGACTCTTTGGCAAGTCAATGACGAATCTACTGCTATATTTATGGCTGAGTTCTATCGCCAACTGGCTTTGCCTAAAAGTACCAAGGCTGAAGCTCTTCGCAATGCTCAATTAACCCTGCTGAACAATCCACTCTATAAAAACCCCTATTTCTGGGCACCTTTTATACTGGTGGGGAATTGGCAATAGTTTTAGATGGGAATTGGGAATTGGGAATTGGGCATGGGGCATGGGGCATGGGGCATCGGGCATTGGACATGGGCATCAACCGTCAACTAATATCAAATCCGGTAGCATCGGAATTATTAGCCGAAATTAGGACACGGCAGTGCCGTGTCCCTACCCAAAATAATATTGTAGGGAAACGGCACTGCCGTGTCCTCTATGTCATAGGTCGTTGCAACCGGAATTCATATGACAACCATCAACTGCCAACTGTCAACTAACTCAAATACGCCTTGTTTTTTGTTAAAGTTTGTAAACTGTTAAAAGTGCTTTACGCATTTGATATTTTTGTGAGGATTTCTATGAAGCAACTTTTAATTGCTGAGCGCATCTGCCTAATTGCCCACGTCTGCTCTATGGCTTTTGGACTAGCAGGGCTACTACTGATTTTACCCCGTCCCGAATTGGTGATGAGTTTGCCTCCGGCTGGGCAAACTTTGTTCCAATGGGGAATGGCTGGAGGTGGGGTCGTTTATATCATTTTTGGTGCAGCAGCCGTTGCTCTCTATGCCTTTCGGACATTGGGCTTAGGTGCTACTCTGGCATTTTTGGTGCCTTCGGTGTTTCTATCTTTGGGTAGCGAGTTATTGGGAACGAGTACAGGTTTCCCCTTCGGCAATTACCACTATTTGAGCGGTTTGGGCTACAAGATTGCTGGGTTGGTGCCGTTTACCATTCCCCTGTCGTGGTTCTATCTCGGATTGGTTTGTTATGTGATTGCTCGCGCTGGCTTGGCTGGTGGTAAGGGTGAACTCAATTGGGTGCGGCAACTTGGGGCGATCGCTCTTGGTGCTATGTTGCTAACAGCCTGGGATTTTGTACTAGATCCGGCGATGAGTCAGACTTCTATGCCTTTTTGGGAGTTTGAGGAACTTGGAGCTTTCTTCGGGATGCCTTACCGCAATTTGGCGGGATGGATGGGTACTGGAGCTCTGTTTATGTCTGTTGCAGCTTTTTTCTGGCGCAAAACTCCGATTCATTTGGAGCGATCGGAATTGGGTTTGCCCTTAATTGTTTATGTGGTAAATTTTGCTTTCGGAGCAATTATTACTGTAACTTCTTTGGATTCTCGCTTCTGGTTCCCGACAATGCTAGCTGTGCTTCTGGGTGTTGTACCCGCGATCGTCTTAAGCTTGATGGCTAAACCCGCGATCGGCAATGCCACAGACGCGATCGCAGCGTCTTTGGATAAATCTACTCTCAATACGGAAATTTCGCCTCAGCCAGTTGGTGCTGTACGGAAGTAATATCAATTTTGTTGACTGTTGACTGTCGCAGTCCCCTGAGCGTAGTCGAAGGGTCAGTTGACAGTTGACAGTTGATGCCTAATATAAATTCCGGTTGCATCAGAAATTAGGAGACGGCAGTGCCGTGTCCCTACAATATTATTCGAGGAATTA
>JAYSVM010000228.1:0-8947 GCA_043718495.1 Oscillatoriales bacterium
TTTTTTGGCAAAAGGATTGCGCCCAGGAACCCTAGCAATAGGGATATTAAGAACGAAATTTCTTAAGAATCTCAGTGTCTTTAGACCTGAGAGTGTCAACAGTCCACGACCGAATTTTTTGCAAAAATAAAGAGTTTTGAGTTAGCGATAACTTCTGGGTTAGCAACTCAAAACTCATCATTTTTTAAGTAGAGATGCACCCGAAACCTGCTTTATATAATTATCTCTACCTATAGGCTGATGTCGATCGCAATTTCAATAATCAGCCACCGCTCTAAAACACATAGAATCTCAAACACATCCAACTATCTAAGGCGCAATCTTACCCGCCGAAATGCCACATATCAAAATTTTTAACGGGCAGTTTCTACTTCTAACTCCCTACAAGGAAGTTGGGTGCGGGGCTTTAATCGACAATTTTTACCCAGCCACGGCGGATGTTGTACAGGAGTCGGTTGATGATAGCGTACTCATCTTCATTCAGCGTTCTTTCTAAGAGTGCAGATCTAAGTTGTCTCCGATCGTGGCGAGTAACCACACTGGAGAACATTACTTGACCAAACAATTCTTCGAGTGTCATTTGAGATACTGACATGATACTTGACCTCCTAATTCATTTAGACAAACAAAAGTTTTACATAGTCGGTCTAGTATTAGTATGATCTGTTCTAGCAGGTCTGAATGCGATCGAAAACATTTACAATCTGTGATTTTTTTGGTAGAAATCTGTGACGCATATATTGACAACAAGTGACTTAGATCTGTACAAGTTTGTGATGCTGGTCACTTTTTTGTACGCAGAGAGCAATGGGCAGGGATTGGGGCAGCCACGAGGGGCGACCCCGACAACAGAATAAAACAGCCCTGGGGCAATGGGGGCGATCGCATCTACCTCATATAGCATTCTGTAGGGGCAATCTCCCCGTGATTGCCCCTATGCAAGGATTGTTGCGTAAGTCCAGATGGCCAATTTTTCCTGCTAATCGAGGCATCGCTCGATCGTCGCCACTACCGACTCAGCTAAATCTTTGAGCGCGTAACCCCCCTCCAAACCAAAGGCGATGCGACGGGTGATTTGCAGGCAATATCCAGTAAAAGTACCGTAATCTGAGGGCGCAAGATTCATACTCGCCAACGGATCGGCAGCAGTAGCGTCATAGCCGGCGCTGACAATCAACAAATCCGGCTCAAACTTTGACAAAAATGGTACAACTTGAGATTCAAAAGCGCTCAGGTATTCAGCTATGCCGCCGCCCGGATACATGGGAATGTTCAGCACGTTGTCGTAGGCCCCGCACTCATCAGCTTCTCCGGTTCCTGGATAGCAGGGAGATTGGTGCAGGGAACAGTAGGCAATTTGTTGGCAGTTTTCCACCAAAGATTGAGTGCCGTTACCGTGGTGTACGTCCCAGTCGAGGATGGCGACACGGCTAATTCCTGGCTGTTTGATCGCGTAATGAGCGGCGATCGCAGCATTGGAAAACACACAAAATCCCATCGCGCGGGCGTTTTCAGCATGATGTCCCGGCGGCCTCGCCAGCACAAAAGCCGGTTCGCCATTCGCCAAAACTCGATCGACTCCATCCAGCCAAGCACTCGCAGCCAGTAGCGCGACATCGTAACTTTCCGCAGAAATTGGCGTGTCACCGTCGAGGTAGCCACCTCCCCGCTGTGCCAAATGTTCGACTTGCTTAATGTACATGGGCGCGTGAACTTTTGCGATCGCTGTGAGTAGTTCCTGTTCGCGCTCTACTACTGGGGTGGGAAGTTGCCACTCTATTCGATCGGCCCAGGAAGCAGCTAAGAGAGCATTCGCGATCGCACTTAAACGTTCTGGTCGCTCTGGGTGAAGCATTCCAGTCTTGTGCAGCAAGAAATCGTCGGAATAAATGACGGGTAGCATCAGCAGATTTTAGAGTTTATATTTTCGATTTTAGATTGAATAATTGGAGAATTCAAGCATTCATTTTGTTTGTTATGTGCTCACAATAATTCCTTAGCAATGGCTTCTGCTATCTCCCTAAAACTAACTTTCTAGCTTTGGCAAACTGATCGCAAAACTACCACAGACTAAATCATCAATTGTGCTTGTTTAGTCACTTAATTTTTCTGACTAAGCTATTCTGTATATTTCGATCCATAATCAAAATTTATCTCTCTTCTCTCCCCGTCTCCCCGTCTCCCCGTCTCCACCTCTAATATCATAAACAATCTAGATGTACAAAAGCTTAATTTCCCATACTCCCAAAGGCAAATTGTGATATAATTCAAGAGTAATTTGCAATATTTGGCAACTCTACTGAATCCAAACCGATTTTATCGTATTTTTGTGATTTATAGCGGTCAAATTAAAACTTTTAACGGAGTTATTTAACCTATGAGCACCTCTGAGTCGCGGATAATCCCGACGGATCTGGGTAATGAGATGTCCCGATCGTACTTGGAATACGCCATGAGCGTAATTGTCGGTCGGGCGCTACCAGATGCTAGGGACGGTCTCAAGCCCGTTCACCGACGCATTCTCTACGCCATGAACGAATTGGGCTTGACTCCCGATCGACCCTTCCGCAAATGCGCCCGTGTCGTGGGGGAGGTGCTGGGTAAGTATCACCCCCACGGAGACACCGCGGTTTACGACGCCTTGGTGCGGATGGCTCAAGATTTCTCCATGCGAGAACGCCTAATCAACGGTCATGGTAATTTCGGATCGGTAGACAACGACCCCGCCGCAGCCATGCGGTACACCGAATGTCGCCTCACCTCCCTGACTTACGACGCCATGCTGCGCGACATCGACTGCGAAACAGTTGATTTCGGCGACAACTTCGACGGTTCCCAGCAAGAACCCCTGGTACTCCCAGCCCGGATTCCCCAAATCTTGCTCAACGGTTCATCGGGAATCGCTGTGGGAATGGCAACCAACATTCCGCCACACAACTTAGGCGAAGTAATTGACGGTTTTATCGCCCTGATTCACAATCCAGAAATTACCGACCTGGAATTGATGCAATACATCCCCGGCCCGGACTTTCCCACCGGCGGACAAATCTTAGGGAAAGCTACCATTCGGGAAGCCTACACCACAGGCCGCGGCTCAATTACAATGCGGGGAGTCGCCAGCATTGAAACCATCGAACACGTCGGCCGCCCAGACAAAGAAGCAATTATTATCACCGAACTGCCTTACCAAACAAACAAGGCAGCATTAATTGAGAAAATTGCCGAACTGGTAAACGACAAAAGATTAGAGGGGATTTCCGATCTTCGCGACGAAAGCGACAGAAACGGAATGCGGATTGTCATCGAACTCAAACGCGATGCCTATCCCCGTGTAGTCCTCAACAACCTCTATAAACAAACACCACTCCAAGCCAACTTTGGAGCAAATATGTTGGCGCTAGTAAATGGGGAACCCCAACTACTTTCGCTATCACAATTTCTGAATGTTTTCCTAGATTTCCGCATTGAGACAATTACACGTCGGACTCAATACGAACTTCGCAAAGCAGAAGAACGCGACCACCTGCTGCAAGGCTTGTTAATTGCACTCGACAACTTAGATGGAATTATTCAGCTAATTCGTCGCGCTCCTGATAGCGCAGCAGCCAAACAAGAATTAATTGATACATACGGTCTTTCTGAGCAGCAATCAGATGCAATTTTGCAAATGCAACTGCGGCGTTTGACAGCCTTAGAAGCGCAAAAAATTCAACAAGAACACGAAGAATTACGCATTAAAATTGCTGACTTAGAAGATATCCTAGCTCGACGGGAACGCATTCTAGAAATCGCGGAAGTTGAAGCACTTGAAATCAAAACAAAAATAGCCACTCCCCGGCGCACAGTCATCGAACACGCCGAAGGAGAAATCGACGAAAGAGATTTGATTGCTAACGAACAAGCAATTATTTTGATTACCGAACAAGGCTACATCAAGCGGATGCCAGTCAGCACTTTCGAGGCCCAAAGTCGCGCTACTCGTGGCAAAGCAGGCACGAAAATGAAGGAAGATGATGGAGTAGAACATTTCCTTTCTTGTTGCGATCATGACACCGTTTTGTTCTTTAGCAACAGAGGCGTAGTTTACTCAGTCAAAGCTTATCAAATTCCGGTCAGTTCTAGGACAGCGCGCGGAATGCCTGTGCTGCAAATGTTGCCGATTCCGATGGAAGAAAAAATCACTTCTATGGTGTCTGTAACAGAATTCAGCACCGAAGAATACTTAGTGATGCTAACTCGCAGTGGCTTTATCAAGAAAACGGCGCTTTCAGCTTTTGGTAACATCCGTACCAATGGTTTAATCGCTATTTCTCTGGAAGAAGGCGACCAACTACGGTGGGTGCGGAGAGCAAAAGTTGGTGACAGCATTATCATCGGCACTAGTCAAGGTATGGCAATTCATTTCCGTACCAATCATGAACAGTTGCGCCCCACTGGACGGGCGACGCGGGGTGTGAAATCAATGAAATTGCGATCGGGCGATGAATTGATTAGCATGGACATTTTGCCAAGTTCAATTGTTGCCGAGATTGCCGAATTGGAAACGGGTGATTCAGAACTTGATGGGGCAGATATTGTTCTATTAGAAACGGACGACTCCGAATTTGATGGGGCAGATATTGCTGAATTGGAAACGACAGATTCGGAACTTGAAGAAGAAGAATTAGAAGTGGAAGGTGAGGAAATTGAAGGCGAGGATGCCGAAGAAATTACTACAGTCAACAGCGAAGTTCCTTCAGTTTTGGTCATCACAACCAATGGTTATGGGAAGCGGGTTCCTGTTTCTCAATTCCGTCTGCAAAGACGAGCCGGTAAGGGCTTGACTGCTACTAAATTCAAGTCTAAAAAGGCTAAGGATCAGGTAGCAGCATTGCGGATTGTGAACGACAGCGACGAGTTGATGATTATTACCAACCGAGGTATTATTATCCGTCAAGCTGTCAGTGCAATTTCCACACAATCCCGGACTGCAACTGGGGTACGGGTGCAGCGGTTGGATGAGGATGATTCGATCGTAGCTGTGGCGTTAGTGCCGCCTGCGGGTGAAGAGTCGATCGAGGATGCGGAATCTGAGGAAGTGGCAGAAGAGTAAAACTTAATGGTTTGTGAGGTGCGCCGCAGCGCACCTTACTGCTGAAACTATCGTTACCGCTGAAAAATTTCGACTATCTTAGCGATCGTCTCATTCAACTTCTCAAGTTTAACCTGACCAGCTTTATAGAGTATGATGTCTCGGTCTGCTGTAAACAAGCGATTAGGTCTAATGTTGCTGTTTTGGTTGAGTCCCCCCTCACTAAAGTCGCTACTTTGAAGGCTAACAGCATCGTGATCGCTAATAATCTGGCTAGTAATCTGACAAAGAATTAGATCCTTTCCCTCTAAAGAGGCTACAATTAAAGCTGGTCTGCGCTTGGCTTGGGTTAAATCTGAAAATGGAAAAGGAACCACAACTACATCACCTTTTACAAATGCTGCCATGCTTCATCCTCCTGGGATCTCAACCAGTCTTTTTGTAGGGAAGATTCACTTAGTAGGCTATTTTCTAGCTGGTCTTTTTGATATTTTATTTTGAGAAATAGCAGAAAATCCCAAACTTCTTCTAATATGAATTCGGGAATATTTTCCATCTCTTGGAGGAGTAGTTCTTTAGCACTCATTGCATTTACCTCTCATAAGAATAAGACAGAAATTAATTAAAAATAATCTCTATCACCTACAATCATACATATTGAAAAGTCAAAAATCAAGCATCTATAGTTAAAAGTTTTCAGTCAAAACTCAAATAAAATCTTCAGTGAGGTAACAATGAGTCAACTACAAACAAAAATCCTAACTGATACCTGGGTTACAGTGACTTGGGATGAATATATAGAAATTATTAAACAGCCGGAGTATGAACAAGCAAAATGTTATTACTACAATGGACAGTTGAGGATTGAAATGGCAGCAGTAGGGCCGAGTCATGCTGATGACAATGGAATTATCATCATTTTAACCAATCTATTTGGGATTGCTAAAGGTATAAAAATGAGGCTACTGGTTAACTGTAGCTACCGCAAAACGGGCGTGAGAGAGGCTCAACCAGACGCTTCTTACTACATCGGAGAACGGGTACAATCAACACCTCGCGGGAGTTCGGTGGTGAATTTGGACAGCGCCGTTGCACCAGATTTAGCGATCGAAATTGCCGATAGTTCTTTGCTGGACGACTTGGGAACTAAAAGAATGCTTTATGAAGAATTAGGGGTGTCTGAATATTGGGTGGTAGATGTACAAAAAGCCCAGATTATTGCTTTTAAAATAATTGCTAACCGGGGAAGTGAACGCTTGACAGAATCTGAAGTTTTACCAGGACTAAAATTTGCTTTACTTGAGGAAGGTTTGCGCCGCAGCCGCGAGACGGATCATACAGAGGTAGGTGGCTGGTTTTTAGACGAGGTTAGGCAATAAAAATATGAATCAATTTGTATTGAGGACTTTAATCCTCAGTATTAGTTTAGCCCTCGTAGCCAGCGGAATGTCACCAACAACCGCAGCACTTATGGAGGATCGTATAATTTCTAAATCCATAGCACAAACTGCTGAAAATAGCAAGCTAAAACTTTTAACTGAATCTGAGATTTCCCAGCGCTTGCAAGCTTTACCGAAGTGGACTAGAGATGGTAAAACTATTAAATATACCCACGAATTTAAAAATTTTGTGGAATCTGTCAGTTTTGTCAATTGTCTGATTTCTCCCTCAGAAACAACTGGGCATCATCCAGATATTGCGATCGCCTACAACCGCGTTACAATTAGTCTGACAACTCACGATGCAGGGGGGTTCACAAAACAAGATTTTGAGTTAGCGGAGACTATCTCTAAGTTGGTTAGCGGGTGGATGCCGGGAAATGTTTGTTTGGTAGTGGAAGGTTCTGGATAAGGGCAGTTTTTGGTAAGCTGGTATATTAATTCGTAATTATGAGTTTTTGCAATAATTAAAGTGGCGATATTTAATAGACACATATTTGAAAAAATCGCGGTTCAGATTCCTAAAAACTTAGGATTGCCGATCGCCCTTTTGGCCGGTATCACAATGGGATTGACAACTGCACCAGTTAATGCTTGGCCATTAGCGTGGGTAGCTTTAGTTCCTTTATGGATTTTGGTTGTCAGTTATGACAAGCCAAAACAAGAAGTAAAACAACAAAAATTTCTCTTTCTTCCTTCTTTCCGACTTTCCCCCCTTGGGGGGGGTAGGGGGGGGTTGACTTCTTCCTTCTTCCTTCTTCCTTTATTTTGGGGTATTGGCTATCACGGATTAGCTTTGTCTTGGATTATGGGAATTCACCCGATGACTTGGTTGGGGGTTCCTTGGTGGCCGAGTTTGGCGATCGCACTTTTTTGCTGGGCCTTCATCACTCTCTGGGGATCGGCATTAGTAACTGTTTGGGCATGGCTATTTGTAATTCTCAACTCCCTCTCTTTACCGGGAAAAAAATCTCCTAACTCCCCCCCTTTACAAGGGGGGGCTGGGGGGGGTAATTCCAAATTCTTGCCTGTAATTCGGGTTTTAATTGGTACAGCTTTGTGGTGTGCCTTGGAAAGTTTTTGGAGTCAAGGTTCGCTGTGGTGGACATCACTATCTTACACCCAAAGTCCGCACAATTTAGCAATTTTACACCTCGGTCAAATCTCCGGGCCCAGTACGGTAACGGCGGCAATTGTCGCAGTCAATGGCTTAATTGCTGAAGCTTATCTTGAAGGAAGTTCGGCAACGGATTCTGTAACGGATGTAACGGATGGAATTCGCATCCCCCTTTGGAGGAAAAGGAAAAAAGTAACAGGAAATAATTTGATTCTTTATGTTTTTCCTGGATTTTTGTGTTTAACTTTGCATATTGTAGGCTGGAGTTTATATAATTCTCCCTTAATTCAAGAGGCGGGAACGGCATTAAAAATAGGGATTATTCAAGGTAATGTTCCGAACGAGATTAAGTTTGACTCTAAGGGTTGGCGGAGGGCTTTGGAAGGTTATACGGCTGGATATAAAGAGTTGGCTGATAGAGGAGTAGATGCTGTGCTCACTCCTGAGACGGCTTTGCCTTTTTTCTGGACAAATGAGTATCAGCGTTCTACTCTTTCTTTTTATCAAGCAATTCTGGATCGCGGTGTTCTGGCTTTGGTGGGAGGCTTTGGACAGGAAGGGGATAGTATGACTAATAGCTTATTTGCGATCAACAAAACCGGAGAAATCATCGGTCGCTATGATAAAACTAAGCTTGTACCTTTGGGTGAATATATCCCTTTTTATGAAATCTTGGGTGGGATTATTAATCGGCTTTCTCCTTTAGACGCGCATTTAGTACCGGGGAATCCCAGACAATTGTTTGATACGCCTTTTGGCCGGGCGATTGTCGGTATTTGTTACGATTCAGCTTTTGCGGAAATTTTCCGATATCAGGCGGCCAAAGGTGGCGAATTTATACTCTCAGCTTCCAATAATGCTCATTATAAACCGCCGATGTTGGCTCAACATCATGCGATCGATGTGATGCGGGCAATTGAAATTGATCGATGGGCGGCGATCGCAACTAATACCGGTTATTCTGCTTTTGTGAACCCTCACGGCAAGACGGTGTGGATGTCGGGAATTAATACTTATGAAGTTCAAGATGCTACGATTTATCGGAGGCAAACTCAGACTTGGTATGTCCGCTGGGGTGATTGGATTACACCTTTGTTGTTAGTTTTGGCTGGGTTGGCTATAATTTTGTCTAAAATCGCGTAATATTGTTTCCGGTTGTGCCGAAATGATATAGAGGAGACGGCAATGCCGTTTCCCTACCCCAGATTAATTGTAGGGACACGGCATTGCCGTCTCCTAATTTCTACCCCAGATTAATTGTAGGGACACGGCACTGCCGTCTCCTAATTTCTACCCCAGATTAATTGTAGGGACACGGCA
>JAYSVM010000024.1:0-7931 GCA_043718495.1 Oscillatoriales bacterium
CTGAATTTCCCAAAATAGCTGGTCTCTCGATGGTTCTTCCTGCATAGCAATAGACAATTGGTAACTTTTAGTCAGTTCAGAAGTTTTTTGACTGTTTGCTAATAACTTAAACTATGACTTATTTTTATCAACTTCAACTCCCTAGTTGTCCCTACCGGACTTTATCTGAAATTCACCTTTACCTTAGACGATTAACTATTCCAATTCCAAGCTCAAGGAAGGCATCAGTCGCTGTAAGTTTTTGAGTGATTTTCCCTGCCAGGGTATCTGCTTGGAGCCTTTTACCGCGATTTGAATATTTTTTTGCTGGCGGACTTTGATTACAAATTTTGATATTATATTAATCCCTGAACTGTTTAAAAATTCTAGTTTTCGCAGGTCGAGAGTAATTGTCTTCGGCTCCTTGTCCGCCACGTCGCTGAGTAACTGTACGATTGGTGCATATTCTTCCATTTGGCTGAGCCGGAAAGAGCCGCAGCAGGTCACTGTTTCGGTAGCGCTATCGTACAGGATACTGTAATCTTTGGTGCTAATCTCCATATTTTCTTCAGTTGTCAGTTGTTAACGATAAAGGGACTTTGGCCTTGCGATCGAGTACCGGGCGCAAAGCTGGCAAGCTCGATCGGGGATCGGAGAGTAGGTAAATTTGACTACACATACTGTTAACTGTACCATTTTGTAGGTAAGTTATAACTTTTTCCAGGATATATAAATTGCTAGTTGTGTGGGTTCACGAGTTCGGCGATTGACCAAGAATTTATTGTGGTACGGGCTCCCGTATTTGTCCGTGGAATCAATCTAAAAGCTAAAATCGATTGACGGAGTTGCCATTTATCAATTCATCATATCTGCTCGATTTGCCATTGACAAAAAAATCAAAATATGAGATCTTTATTGTATCTTGCACCAAAGTCAATTGGAGAAGTTTTAATGGCTATTTCAAAAAGCACAGAAAAACTTTTGGCTGCTAAAAAAGCTCATCAAATTAGTTTTGCAGACTTAGAAAAATTGCTCGACCGCGATGAAGTTTGGATTGCCGCGGTGATTTACCGTCAAGCTACTGCATCGTTGGATGAAGCACAAAAAATTGTGTCGGCTTTGGGACTGGAAGACGAAATGGCTCAGGTTCTCTCAGAACCTCCGCTAAAAGGTTCTTTAGATGCGGGAGTTCCTGTTGACCCTCTGATTTATCGGTTTTATGAAATTATCCAGGTTTATGGAATGCCTCTCAAAGCAGTGATTAACGAAAAATTCGGGGACGGGATTATGAGCGCGATCGACTTTACTTTGGATGTTGAGAAAGAAGAAGACCCAAAAGGCGATCGGGTGAAAATCATTATGTCGGGAAAATTTTTGGCATACAAAAAATGGTAAGGCAGTGTCGCTCGTAAAGCCATAAAAAAGCTCCACATCTTATTCAACCTACGAAGTAATTTATTCGTGGGGTTAATCTAAAATTGCGAAGCATTGCGAGCGGAGCGCGGCAACCTCTAAAATCTAAAATCGATTGACGAATGACTAATGCCTCAAAAGTGTTAACTTAGAGACAGAGAGCGCTAAGTTTGAGTGGCTTGGGTGTCCGATCGCAAAACCTGACGAAAGAAAAGAACAATGTTCATCGGGCAAAAACACCCTCAGTCGAAACAGTCAACCGCAACTTTATATTAAGAGGCAAATATGTCAAAATATGACTCCAATCTCAGATGCTCCTTTTGTGGCAAGTCGCAGGAGTACGTCCGCAAGTTAATAGCAGGGCCCGGCGTGTACATTTGCGATGAATGTGTGGAACTGTGCAATGAGATTTTAGAAGAAGAATTCTTTGACTCTGGAAAAACAGTTGCTCAACAGATTCCCCAGTCAGAGATTCAAGAGTCTCAGGGACAAAAATCGCGGCGGAGTCGATCGAACAAACCGAAAATAGTTTTAGCTAAAATTCCGAAACCAACTGACATTAAAAAGCATTTAGACAACCATGTCATCGGTCAAAACTCAGCCAAAAAAGTTCTTTCTGTAGCAGTTTACAACCACTACAAGCGCTTGAGTGTTGACCAAGCCAAAGACAGCGGCAAATCTTCTCCTGACAGCGATGTCGAACTGCAAAAATCCAACATCATGCTAGTTGGGCCGACAGGTTGCGGCAAAACTTTGCTAGCCCAAAGTTTAGCAAAAATGCTGGAAGTGCCCTTTGCAGTAGCCGATGCAACAACGCTGACGGAAGCAGGGTATGTCGGCGACGACGTAGAAAATATCTTGTTGCGGCTTTTGCAAATGTCCGATTTTGATGTCGAAGCGGCGCAGCGTGGCATTATTTATATTGATGAAATCGACAAAATTGCTCGCAAAAGTGAAAACACTTCAATCACGCGGGATGTATCAGGAGAAGGGGTGCAGCAAGCGCTACTGAAAATGCTGGAAGGAACAGTAGTCAATGTGCCTCCCCAAGGCGGCCGCAAACATCCTTATCAAGATTTTATTCAAATTGACACTAGCAAAATTTTATTTATTTGCGGGGGTGCTTTTATCGGTTTAGAAAAAATAGTGGAACAGCGTCTGGGTAAAAAATCATTAGGCTTTATTCAGCCTGTTGAAAGCGACACTAACTCGACTTTACTGCCGAAAGATAAGCGGGCGGCAGATATTTTGCAGCAAGTACAACCCGATGATTTAGTGAAGTTTGGTTTAATTCCTGAATTTGTCGGGCGGATACCCGTGGTGACAGTGATTTCGCCGCTGGATGAGGCAGCTTTGATGCAGATATTGACTGAACCTCGGAATGCGCTGGTGAAGCAGTATCAAAAGCTGTTGAATATGGATAGTGTGGAGTTGGAATTTGAGCCTGATGCCCTGCGCGCGATCGCCCAAGAGGCTTGTCGTCGCAAAACTGGTGCCAGAGCTCTCCGCAGTATTTTAGAGGAGTTAATGCTCGATGTTATGTATGAGTTGCCTTCTCGCAAGGATGTAGCTAACTGTACAATTACTGCGGAAATGGTCGAGAAGCGATCGACTGCCGAATTGCTGTGGCATCCCGCATGGCACAAACAGCACGAAACAGCATAGTTTGTAGTTTGTAGGGTGCGCACTGCGCGCACTTTACAAACTTGGCAAATTTACATTAGGGCAACTTAAAAAAATGTCAACAGATATAGATAAAACAAGTGAAACATACAGCATTTCAGTATCCAGTCTGGTGGTACGGACTTTAATTTACAGCGGTTTTATGGCTGGCATACTAGCATCTTTTTACAATTTCAAACTCAACACTATTAAAATCTCAAGTAGTGGCAAATCTTGGGCAGCACAATCAGATATGGCTTCCATCAATCAAGCGCAGGAAGATTACTATGCAAAAAATAACAAATTTAGTGATTCCCTGGAAGGGTTGGATCTACAAGGAGTTCTCAACAAAGATAACTATAGGCATGAAATTAAGTCATTATTAATGAAGCCAGTTCAAACCTTGGAGAATAAGCGCGAACCAGCACAATTTGAAAGCGCGAGCGCGATTGCTATACCTATGGATTTCTCTTGGGAAGCGGAAAAAAGCTACGGCGCAGTATATATAGGAGCAGTATTTGCTTTCAAAAAAGATGTTAGCAATCAACTAACAACTATTTCAGCCATCTGCGAAAGCGAGCCGGAAAAGGAGGGGTATAGAAGCAATCCGATGCAGCCAACTTTTGACGGCACAAAAATTCACTGCCCGCCCGGTACAACTATTTTAAGGTAATACCTTTAAACTATTTTGTGTCATTTTTTGATTGTCTAAATAAAATTCAAACTTCCAATTCCCAGGCTTGGCATCCTTTGTAAAATTGTACCCGCACCAAGTATTTAGTCTATCTGCCGTTGTTCTTAAACGAGATAAACCCTGGGCTGCCAATTTTCCTTGAGAGTCAAATACGCTACAGGTAGCGTAATATTCTCCCTTTGACAAGTTAGTAACACTTACAGCAAAATAAACTTTCTGCTGTTTTTTTAAAGACACAAAATCTATAATTTGTTGGGATTTTAGTTCGCTAGTTAACATCACTTGAGTCACAGGTTTTAAATTCTGTTTGCTGGTTTCTGCTTGGGATTTAGCTACTTGTTGAAGTTCAGGAAATTTCAGAATAAACGCGAGTAAAATAGCAGCGCTTGCTGTCAACACTCCGATTGATATCAGTGCAAGTTTTGATTTTTTAGGCTGGCGAACTACCTCCAGGGAAATTAAATCATTGAGGGCTGCATCTGCGGAAGCATAGCGGTGTTTGAAATTAGGTTCTACCATTTTTTGCAGCCAGTCAAGAAACTCGGGAGTTAGCTGCGGTAAGCGATGTTTAAAATTAATCCGCCCCGCATCGTCCATCAAGCTGCCAATTTCGGTAGAATTGATCCCGATTAACAAACAAATTAGCGTCGCACCGAGACTGTATAAATCGGATGCGACTGTTAGCTGGCGGTTGAACATTTGTTCGGGCGGCATAAAGCCCAAGGTGCCTTTCACAACGCTGCTGGCGGCCACTTCTCCCCCACCAATTCTAGCAAATCCGAAATCGACCAGGCTGACATTTAGGCGATCGTCCACCAAGATATTTTCCGGCTTCAAATCTCTGTGAATGACAGGCGGCACACGATTTTGCAGGTATTTGAGTATTTCTAAAACAGAGATAGCAATTTGCTTAGTTTTTTGCGGCGTTTGCTGCGGCGAAGTTGCGAGGGAATTGGCATTTTTGTATTCCTGTACCATGCAAAAACCCGATGCAGTTTGGAAAGAATCTAAATAACGGGGAATGTTGCGGTTGTCGAGTGCGCGCAAAATCTGAATTTCTTGTTCATAAGCTTGATATTCCGCCCAATTAGCACCAGTCTGGGCAAATTGAAATTGTTTGACAACAACGGAACGTTTGGTATTAATTTCGGTAGCCAGATAAGTAACTCTACCACCCGCGCGGTTGTGTCCGAGTTCGCGAGTTACTTGATAGCCGTAGTTGGAAAAATCAGGAAAATCATTCATAGCTTCGCAATCACAACTTCAGTTCCAAAAAGGTTTGATCGTTCGGACTTCAGTCCTCAAAAAATCAGTAAAACAAGCGAGCAATTGTTTAAGGTTTGATTGAATTTGCTTGTAACTTGCGATACTTAGCAAGGATTCTATTCGGCTTAAAAAGACTCATTTCAAGTAATGGAATAGCAGTGACAGCTAAAGAGGCGATTGTCGCTCCTCCTACAGCTACTATTTCTATTGGTTCAACCCATTCTCGTTGAGCGACAACGTTTAAAAACAGTCTAAATGCTAGTAACAAGCTAGTACAAAATCCAGCAACTAGAAAATCTATTTTGTTGCGCTCTATGTTAATAATTCTTTTGAGGGTAGTCTGCTCGTCCATCAGATTATTAAAAATCGTATAAACCATCATACAAGACAAATGAGCTAGTAGTATAGTAAAAAGTGGTTGCCAGAAGAAGTCATCGCCCTCGATAATTGCCCCGAGAGTAACGATTGCAAATAAGATAAATTGCACAATAACAGCCAGAGTTATAGCCATAGCCCTATCCATGTTACTTCCAAGTTCAGCGGCAAATAAACTAAAGTATATCGGCAAAATTACAATCCAAATCGAGGCAGCAATTGATAGAATTGTATGGTTTGACTTGGGGAAATTACCAATAAATACCATAATAATCTCATGCCAAAAGCCATATAACATTAATGCTATTAGCGATCCTGACAATCCTCCTATTAGCGACCCTAATAATCCTCCTACCCAAGTTTTTTTATTTCCATCTGATTCTGATAAAAGTGTGATTTCAGCAACAGCAAATCCATAGACCAAGCCCGCAATAATCACAAAAGCAACCTCAGGAGATTCGTTAATAGTAAAAAATAAAAAGGTGAATAACCCTAAGCCGCACATGATAAAAATCAGGCTTTCCTTAGACAATAAAGTAATTGATTCTGGTATTGGGAGGGGAGCTGTTGTGACTTTTATTTTGAGTTTATAACTGTCGGGTTCGGAATTAGTATGCAAGATTATATAGCGCTCATAAGCTTGACTTGCCAACAATTGTTTGGTATTAACTAAAATTTTGCAATCAATATTATTGCCCTTAAATTTCTGCGGCTCAAACGAGATATAAGGGTGGTCGTAAGGTGTATGTGGTGGGTCGTTCGGATGCGGTGCAACTTCCCATCTGCCCGCAAGCATTGTATCTGGAATTGGGTTGCTAATTTCGATTACTCCTGTGATTATTTCTCCATATTCTGTAGCAGTTAATTCTAGCATATCGCAATTACTTCTGACTTTCGGCAAACTGCTGGCATCCAGAGATTGGAGAACCGCCAAAGCATCAGCCGCCGACTTGTACCTATCTTGAATTCTCGGCGCTACCATCCTGTCCAGCCAGTTCATCCAACCCTGCTGCAACGGCGGCACTAAATGCCGGAAATGAATGCTATAATTATCGTCAATTAAGTTGCCGACATCGACAGATTTTGTACCAGTTAACAAGCAAATTAGGGTCGCGCCTAAGCCGTAAAGATCCGATGCTGCTGTGAGTTGGCGGTTGAACATTTGTTCCGGTGGCATGAATCCCATCGTGCCTTTGACAACGCTGCTAGCCGCGATATTTCCACCTCCTAAGCGGGCAAAACCGAAGTCTACTAAATAAACATTTAATTCTACATCTATCAACAAGTTTTCCGGCTTGATGTCGCGGTGAATGATCGGCGGTTTTTGGGATTGCAGGTAAGCTAGAATTTCTAAAGTGGCGATCGCAATTTGCTTGATATCCGGCGGCGCAAAGCTCCGATTTCCCGCAGATTCGGCATTTTTGTACTCCTGTACCATGCAGAAACCGCTGTCAGTTTGAAAGGAATCGAGATAGCGGGGAATTCCTGGATGATTGAGAGATTGCAAAACTTTAATTTCTTGTTCGTAAGCTTCGTATTCCCTCCAGCTAGAGTCTAATTGTGCGAATTGAAATTGCTTGATTACAACGGAGTTTTTTGTGTTAATTTTTGTGGCGAGATAGGTGACTCTGCCGCCTAGACTGTTGTATCCGAGTTCCCTTTCAATCTGATAGCCGTGAGTTGAAAAATCGGCGGATGTGTTCATATGGTTTAAGGTATTTTGCGCGGGTGGGGGCGGGTTTATTTAACTTGTCTGCTGGATTTAAAGCTATTGGTGAACCCGCCCCTACGGATTGTCGATCGCGGGTGCAACATTTCAGATACTACAAACATAACTTTTTTGAAAAGAGGCGGCAAGTGTGGTACGATTTGATTTCGCGATCGGTTCTAGCGGGGAGCAGCCGCTAGAGGAAACGGGGAAAGTTCGGTGCAAGTCCGGCGCTGTCCCGCAACTGTAATGAAACACTTGTTGTTTCTCAAGTCAGAATGCCCGCCGATATCTAACTCACTTTTGAACGCATCTGCGAGGTACGGATGATGGATGGAATTAATGCGGCTGTGCGTACAAAGCACAGTCTGTTCGTTTGCACTGCTTGCGCTAGTGTTTGGAAAAACGGCAAGCGAGAAGGCAAAAGTGGCGGTCAACAATTCATGGAAGACTTGTCGCAACTGGCTAAAGATTGGGAATTTTCCGATGAATTTGATATTCAAGAAGTTGAGTGCATGAGTGCTTGCAGTCACTCTTGTGCTGTGTCTTTTGCTGCTGCTGGAAAGTACACTTATCTGTTTGGTGATTTGCCTGTAAATGAATCGGAAAGTGTCGAGGCTGTGCTGGAATGTGCGGGTCAATATTATGCTAAGTCGGACGGTTTGTTGCCTTGGTCTGAACGTCCTCAAGCTCTGAAAAAAGGTGTTTTGGCGAAGATTCCGCCATTGTCAAATTAGATAGTTGCCGACAATCAGGACACGGCAGTGCCGTGTCCCTACAATATCAATATTGCCGACAATCAGGACACGGCAGTGCCGTGTCCCTACAATATCA
>JAYSVM010000025.1:0-7915 GCA_043718495.1 Oscillatoriales bacterium
TACAGATTGGATACAATCCTCAGACACCCACTAAAGGAAAACCTGCAAGTCCTTGTATACAAACGGATTGAGCGATTCCCTCCTAGCGCCTTCCAAGCTAACTATGCGGGTTCGATTCCCGCCGCCCGCTCTTACAACAAAAAGCCTCAAACTAACGAGAAATCAACGGTTTGAGGCTTTTTATTGCTCGGAATAGGGCGATCGCCGGAGCTGAGTTTTGAATTTCAGTGCGATCGCGAGTCTTCGATGGTAGCGATATCGTAGGGAAACGCACTGCCATGTCTTCACCTTTGATCGCGCCGATCGCATAAATACAAACCAATTTTTGGTAAAATCAAAACAATCTACCCGCAACCAAAGCGCTACCGTGGCAAAGTCAACTGAATCCAACAACCCAGAGAAACCGAGCCAACTTGCCCGCACACCTCTGTACGACCTATCATTAGAACTGAAAGCTCGGATGGTGCCCTTTTCCGGGTGGGAGATGGCGGTACAGTACAGCGGTCTGAGCAGCGAACATCAAATAGTGCGATCGCAAGCAGGAATGTTCGACATTTCCCACATGGGAAAATTTGGTTTGAGAGGGAAACAACTAATAGAAAAATTTCAACCCTTAGTACCCTCAGACTTGAGCCGCTTGCAACCAGGTCAAGCTCAATATACAGTCCTGCTAAACGCCAAAGGCTGCATCTTAGATGACATTATTTTCTACTGCCAAGAACCAGACGCTACGACTAGCGAAGAACGTGCAGTAATTATTGTCAATGCTGCCACTCGGATCAGGGACAAAGCTTGGATTGCAGCCCACTTAGAATTGAGCGGAGTTAGTTTCACAGACATCTCCCTAGAAAAAGTTTTAATCGCAATTCAAGGGCCGGAAGCTATCACTTATCTCCAGCCTTTTGTGGAAGACGATTTATCACCAATTAAGGCATTCGGACACTTAGAAACAAATTTGTTGGGACAGCCGAGTTTCATCGCCCGCACTGGTTACACCGGCGAAGATGGATTTGAAATCATGGTTGATACAGAAGTCGGAAAAGAACTGTGGCAAAAACTATTAGCTGCTGGCGTTGTACCCTGCGGTTTGGGTGCGAGAGATACCTTGCGTTTAGAAGCAGCAATGGCACTTTACGGTCAAGATATCGACGACAATACCACGCCTTTAGAGGCTGGATTGGGTTGGGTAGTTCACCTCGACAGCAAAGGCGATTTTATTGGGCGCGATGTTTTGGAACAGCAGAAAGCAACGGGAGTATCGAAGCGGTTGGTAGGGTTAGAAATGGTAGGGCGGCACATTGCGCGCCACGGCTACCCGGTAATATTTGAAAGCGAAACAGTAGGAGAAGTTACTAGCGGTACATTATCCCCAACGTTGAATCGCGCAGTCGCCCTCGCGGTTGTTCCGGCAAAATTAGCTAAAATCGGTCAGCAGTTAGAAGTGGAAATTCGCGGTAAAAACTATCCGGCGACAGTGGTCAAAAAACCATTTTATCGATCGCCAAACCGGCCGAATTAAAGCTTGTAGGGTGCGTCAGATAGAATCATCTTCGCCGCCCCTAAAAAACTCTGACTGACGCACATTACGAATTTCAGCAAAATTGCATCAAGTTGTAAGGTGCGTCATTTAATAAGATTTAATTGATAGTTTGTTCATTGCGAGAAAAAACATGGCACTACAATACCCAGATGACTTGAAATATCTAGACACTCACGAATATATCCGACTCGACGGCGAAATTGCCACGATCGGCATTAGTGCCTTTGCCGTGGATCAACTAGGTGATATCGTATTTCTGGAATTGCCAGCAGTAGGCGGCACCCTCGAAAAAGGCGAAGCTTTCGGTACAGTCGAGTCAGTGAAAGCCGTTGAAGACTTAAAAGCGCCCGTTACAGGCACTGTCGTAGAACGCAATGATGCCATTGTAGAGTCTCCCGAAAATTTGGCCGAAGATGCCTATGGCGCTGGGTGGCTATTGAAAGTACGTGTTGATAATCCTAGCGAAGCCGATGATGCTTTATCCGCCGAGAAGTACCGTCAAATGGTGGAAGGGGAGTAAGGCATAGGGAAGAGTGGGGAGAATGGGGAAAATCTTCCTTCTTCATTCTTCCGGTAGCGCTTCAATAAAGCGTTGAATAGGAAAGCAAATCATGCCAAGTCCAACGATTGCTTGTTAAGCCTGTTCGTTGGGTAGCAGTTGTATGCAATGTGAAATGGCATCAGATCCAGTTGAAATAACGGACAACGGACCGAAATTTGTCTAGTCGTCTATTGACAGCAGGCAGTCTAGGTGTTATAATCGCTCGAAGTAAAATTTATCAATTTTTCAAAAAAATGTCTAAAAAAATGCTAACAAAGAAAAGTTTAAAATTAGCTGCAATCGGAATGTTAGTTCCTTTGTGCATTTTTGTTAATGGCTTGCCTGGTAATAGTCAAGAATCCTCAGAATGGAGAACTGGGGATTGTTCTGAGATAAACTGTGAATTTAACTTTGGTCAGAACAGTAATTATCGAGGAATGAGAGAATTGGTGATAAACAGGATTACAGGTAATGGAGGTAATGTATCTGTACAAATTTATGATGGCAACAATATAATTTTAAATGCAAATCCAGGAGTAGGAGGAAGGGAACTTTTTGCCTTCGATGGAAAAAAAGAAGGTTACAAAATTTTTATACGTCCCCACAACGCAGGATCATCTGTAAGCTTCAGTGTAGGAAGAGCCCGATAGTTCTTCAACAAAGCGTTCAATAGGAAAGCAAATCATGCTTAACTCATTACCAGGCTCTACCTGGTAACGAGTTAATTCATCCATGTATCCGTGTCCGAATCTCTTAGAACGTCCTTCTTCCCCTAATTCCTTTGCAAAATGTTACAAACAAAGAAGCAAAAGTCTATTCAGGAGAATCAGCCTTGGTACTCTACAGTTCTAAAATTGAGTCGAATCAGCAGCAAAACCTGACTCCCATCGATGGTTTCGCGCGCCGGCACATTGGCCCGACACCTAGCGAAATCCAGCAAATGCTCGATGTTTTGGGCATTGACAGCCTCGATGATTTGATTGACAAGACAATTCCGGCGGCGATTCGCATCCAGCATCCTCTCGAACTGCTTGCTGCAAAAAGCGAGTACGCTGCTTTGGCAGAATTGAAAGAAATTGCCTCAAAAAATCAGGTATTTCGATCGTACATCGGCACAGGATATCACGACTGCATCACTCCCCCAGTCATCGGGCGCAATATCCTCGAAAATCCCGGCTGGTATACAGCTTACACTCCCTACCAAGCCGAAATTGCCCAAGGGCGATTGGAAGCTTTGCTGAATTTTCAAACCATGATTGTTGATCTCACGGGTTTGGAAATTGCCAACGCTTCTTTGCTGGATGAAGGGACAGCGGCGGCGGAAGCGATGACCGTAAGTTACGGTGTCTCTAACACTTCGACTACGCTCAGTGACCGGCGCAATTCGTTTTTTGTGGCTCAAGATTGCCATCCTCAAACGATTGAAGTGGTGCAAACTCGCGCTAAGCCGCTGGATATTGAGGTGATTGTGGGCGACCATCGAGACTTTAAGTGCGATCGTACAATCTTCGGCGCACTCCTGCAATACCCCGCCACAGACGGCGCAATTTACGACTATACCGATTTTATCGCATCAGCCCACGAAGTCGGTGCATTAGTCACAGTTGCCGCAGACACTTTGAGCCTTTGCGTGCTCAAACCCCCAGGCGAATTCGGCGCTGACATAGCCGTAGGAAGCACCCAGCGCTTCGGAATTCCGCTGGGATTCGGAGGGCCTCACGCAGCTTATTTCGCCACGCGAGAAGAGTTTAAACGGCAAGTTCCGGGACGAATTGTTGGCGTTTCCAAAGATGCTAACGGCAAATCTGCTTTGCGTTTGGCATTGCAAACTCGCGAACAGCACATCCGCCGCGAAAAAGCAACTAGCAATATTTGTACCGCTCAAGTTTTGCTAGCAGTAATGGCGGGTATGTATGCTGTTTATCACGGGCCCCAAGGACTAAAAGAAATAGCGGAAAAAGTCCGGGATTTAACTGCACTTTTGGCATCCGGTTTGAAAAGCCTCGGATACAAAATTGGTGCTGAACCTTTCTTCGATACTCTGCGGGTAGAATTGGGAGACAAGCAGTTATCATCCGTTCTAGAATCTGCTCAAAATTACCAGATTAATCTCCGGGTTTTTGATGAAAAAACCGTGGGAATCAGTCTGGATGAAACTGTAAGTGCGGACGATGTGAAAAAGTTGTTGGCAATTTTTGCAGACAAGAAAGATGTGATCAATGCTGATGGCGACATTTTTGTGAGTATGTCGCTCGATGCAGATAATTTTAGTTCATCCTTAGTTTATCCGGCTTTTTGCGATCGTACCAGCAGCTATCTCACCCATCCAGTTTTCAACAGCTACCACTCAGAAACCGAACTTTTGCGCTATATGCACCGCTTGGAAGCCAAGGATTTATCGCTAAATACATCGATGATTCCCTTGGGTTCCTGTACGATGAAATTGAATGCCACAGCCGAAATGCTGCCGGTGAGTTGGCCGGAATTTAGCAAGATTCACCCCTTCGCACCCAGCCATCAAACCCGCGGCTATCAAATGATGTTCGTGCAACTCGAACAATGGCTGGCAGAAATCACTGGTTTTGCGGGAATTTCTTTGCAACCAAACGCTGGTTCTCAAGGCGAATATGCAGGTTTGTTAGTCATCCGTCAATACCACGAACATCGCGGCGAATCGCACCGCAATATTTGTTTAATTCCCCAGTCAGCCCACGGCACAAATCCGGCTAGCGCGGTGATGGCGGGGATGAAAGTAGTTGCGGTTGACTGCGATTCTCAGGGAAATATTGATGTGGCTGACTTGCAGAAAAAAGCCGAAAAGCACAAAAATGAATTGGCGGCTTTGATGGTGACATATCCATCTACCCACGGCGTTTTTGAAGCAGAAATTAAAGAGATTTGCGAGATTGTCCACAACTGCGGCGGACAAGTTTATATGGACGGCGCAAATATGAACGCTCAAGTTGGTTTGTGCCGCCCTGGTGATTTTGGTGCTGATGTTTGTCACTTGAATTTGCACAAAACTTTCTGCATTCCTCACGGTGGCGGCGGCCCAGGAGTGGGGCCGATTGGGGTAATGTCTCACTTAGTAGAGTTTTTGCCTTCTACTGATGCAGAATTAAGAGCTTACCCCCCCCAAAAGAGGGCGGGCACGGGGGCACCGCCCCTACAATCGGGGGGGAGTAAGATAGAATCTGTTGGTGCTATTTCGGCCGCCCCTTGGGGAAGTGCCAGCATTTTGACTATTTCTTGGATGTACATTCGGATGATGGGAGGAGTTGGTTTAACTGATGCGACAAAGGTAGCAATTCTGAATGCGAATTACATGGCAAAACGGTTAGAATCTTATTATCCGGTTTTGTACAAAGGGAAATCCGGTTTAGTAGCCCATGAGTGCATTTTGGATTTGCGACTTCTCAAAAAAACCGCAGGGATTGAAGTTGATGATATCGCCAAACGGTTGATGGATTACGGCTATCACGCGCCGACGGTTTCTTGGCCGGTTGCTGGTACGGTGATGGTGGAACCGACGGAAAGCGAATCTAAGCAGGAATTAGACCGTTTCTGCGATGCGATGATTGCGATTCGAGCGGAAATTGCGGAGATTGAAAATGGTAATGTTGACGCGCAAAATAACGTCTTGAAAAATGCGCCGCACACCGCAGAATCGCTGATGGTTGATGAGTGGAATCATCCTTATACTCGCGCCCAAGCCGCTTATCCGACAGCTTGGACTCGCGAATATAAGTTTTGGCCTGCGGTGGGTAGGATAGATAATGCGTTTGGCGATCGTAATTTTGTCTGTTCTTGTTTGCCAATGGAGGCTTACACTTAAGATTGAAATCCGGTGGTTGAGCGAAGCGTCGCACTGAGCGTAGCCGAAGTGTCGAAACCATACATCCGGGCTTCGACTACGCTCAGCCTACTGCTCTTTACGCTGGTTGAGCCCTTCGACTACGCTCAGGATAAACTGCATCGAAACCATACATCCGGGCTTCGACTACGCTCAGCCTACTGCTCTTTACGGTGGTTGAGCGTAGTCGAAACCCTCCACATCACCCAAAGCCTCAACAAAAATTCCCCCATCTCAGCTATAATCAAAACCATCCTCTCCACCCCCACAAACCCGCCATGAGGCACTGGCCCCCCGGACAACAAATCCACAACGGCAAATACATCATCGAAGCCATCCTCGGCGGCGGCGGATTCGGAGTCACCTACCGCGCCCAAAACCCCAAAGAAGGCAAAGTAGTCGCCATCAAAACCCTAAACGCCAACGTTCAAGGTAAGCCAAACTTTCGGGAATACCAAACCAAATTTGTCAACGAAGCATTATCTTTAGCCAGATGCAGCCATCCCCACGTCGTCCAAGTTTACGAAGTATTTCCCGAAATGGCAGGAAATATCGAATTGTGGTGCATGGTGATGGAATTAATCGACGGCACTAATTTAGCAGAATATCTCGAAGATAACGGCATTTTGTCCGAAGCGAAAGCTTTCCCAATTATTCAACAAGTCGGAAGTGCTCTGAGTTTTGTGCACCAGCAAGGATTGACTCACCGGGATGTTAAACCCGAAAATGTTATGCTCAGAAAGCGGGGTTTTGAAGCAGTTTTGATTGATTTTGGCATAGCGCGACAGGCGACGACACCGGGGAAATTGAGGACAAATACTAATTCCGGTACAAAGTCTTACGCACCTATTGAATTATCAGAAAAACGCGCCGAAGTAGGTGCTTATACAGATGTTTATTCCCTAGCAGCAACGCTTTATGTGATGTTGACTGGTGAGTTGCCGTTTCCCTCGCAATTTAGGAAGCAAAATATTCCTTTAACTCCGCCGAAACACCACAATTCTGAGATTAGCGACAGGGTGAATGCGGCGATTATGAAAGGGATGGAGTTGGAACCGCAAAATCGCCCGCAGTCGGTGCAGGAATGGTTGGATTTGCTGATACCGAAACCAGTGGCTGCTGAGACAAGGCGGGTGATTTCAGCCGTGGGGATGGATTATATAAACTTGCGGAATTTATTGGCGGCCAAAAAGTGGAAAGAAGCCGATGAGGAAACTCTGAGAGTGATGTTGAAGGTGGCGGGTAGGGAGAAAGAAAGATGGCTGGATACAGAAAGTATTGATAATTTTCCCTGCGAGGACTTGCGTACCATTGACCAACTTTGGGTAAAATACAGCAATGGGCGCTTCGGCTTTAGCGTGCAGAAGCGCATTTATCAAAGTCTGGGGGGAACTAGGGAATACGATCAGGAGGTATGGCAGAAGTTTGGCGACAAGGTAGGCTGGATAAAAAATAACCAATGGCTGGACTACGACGAACAATGGCTGGGCTACGACGAACTCACTTTTTCAGAGAAAGCACCAGAAGCTCATCTCCCAGCAGCTTTGGCGGAGCCTTGCCCGCAGCCCGGGGCGGGTCGGCGGGTGGTGGCGTGGAGGCGGACTTTTTTAAGTATTCTCTTCTCTCGCGTCGAGACTTGTAGACTGTAACATCTAAGCGTTTCAGGATTTCATAAAGATTTACAACAAAGCCCAAAACCAAGAAGCCATGCCCAGTCTACGTTTCCGACGGGGTTGTCGGGACATAACGAGCAAATAATCAAAGTAAAATCAATCTCAGAAACCGGGTTTCTGCGATAATTTATGTATCATCACCCAGATTCAGGAAGAAACCCGGTTTCTACCTCCCCACCAACAGCCTCCAAACTCCATAACGCAAGAAACAAAGTTTGTAGTTTGCATCAACAATCAAGACTAAGCAACAAACAATAAAACTCAAACAACTCTTACTCCCCCCCCTTACTAACGGGCTAACTCTTACT